>JAZUJM010000231.1:0-11154 GCA_045642785.1 Acutalibacteraceae bacterium
GTTTTTTTCATGGGGGTCGGGGGTGCTGGGGTGGGGGGCGTTTTTGGTTGTGTAGGGATTGTAGAGCCAGTTGCCCATTGTTTTAAAATAGTTGTCGTGCACGTAAACATTGCGCACCTCAACCTTTTCAAGGTCGGGGCAGTCGATTCCCCAAAGAATCATTCCGAATGCCTTGCAATGGTTGGATTCAAGGGAATTGTGGTCAATTTCAATGTTCTCCGACGGCTGAGGCTCATCGGAGGACCACCATTCGCTCTTCCTCGGGTCTTTGTAGGAGGAGAAAATGTAAACGGAATCATCGCCCGTGTACATCTTGCAGCCCGTAACCCTTATATCACGGCAGTTCATAAGGCAGATGCCGTCGCCGTTGCCGTGATTCCATTCGGAAATTTTAATGTTCTTAAACAGTCCGCCGCGGCAGGTGAAGGGCATCATTGCATAGCCGTGGTAGTTTGTAATGCAGATATCGCTTATCTCAAAATCGTGCGCTTTGTAAAAGCCTACCGGGCAAACTCTTATAAGGCGGTCAAGCTCGTCACACTCCGCCATTCTGATTGTGCCCTCGCCCTTAACGGCAAAATCGTGTGAACCCTCCGGGGCAAAAATAAAGGGATAGTTTTTGTACCACGTGTGGCTCCACTTTATTGTTTCGGAATAGTTGTGGCCTATAATCGGCGTGTAGGGCTCATAGGAATCGCCCACGGGCTTAACATAGCCGTCAAGCTCGGCGGTCTGCTTAAGCATTGAGCCCGTGCCGAAAAGCAGGGTGACATTGCTTTTGATTACGATTCCGGTTGAAAGGAAGGTTTTACCCTCATCAAGAATAACGGTTCCGCCGCCGTTTTTGTAAACATAGTCTATCGCCGCCTGAATGGCCGCTCTGTCATTGGTTTTTCCGTCGCCCGCCGCGTTGAACGGGGAATCCGTAACCTTTACTGTTAAATTATCCATAATTAAACCTGCTTTATATGAATTTCCATTTTTGAGCCATTATGACCGCAGGCTCATCCTCGGAGCTTTCGTGAGCGTAAAATACGGTCAAAAAGCTGCCGTCGGCAAGCTCAACCGTTGCGGGGTAGCCCAAATCGTCGGTGATAAGCTGTTCATAAAGAATAACATCCTTTTGCCAGCTTTCGCCGTTATCCTCGCTTATCATAAGCCTGATTCCGTAGGGCTTTTCGCGGTAGCCGTAGGCGGAAACAAGGGTGCCGGAGGATGTTTTGAGAATGTGCGCGGGTGCGCCGCCGCGTTTGCCGAGTAAAGCGTGGGGCGTGCTCCAGGTTTTGCCGCCGTCTGCCGATTCGGTCTGATAGGTGCTGAAAAAGTCTTCGCCCTGTACACGGATGTGGCAGATAAGCTTTCCGTTTTCCGCCTCAGCCATATACGGCTCGCAGGAGTAAAGCTTTTTGCCGCCCTCATAAATATCGGGCACCTCGCCGAGCTTTTCGGTTTTGCCGCCCTCTTTTATTTCATAAACCTGAATGAGCCTTATGTCTGTATCCGTTCGCTCCTCGGTGGAAAAAACCGTGCCTATCCACAGTATACGCCCGTCTTTTAATTCAACGGGGCCGTGGGGAGAGGTTATGGGGGAGTGATAAATTTCGCCCCAGCTTTCACCGTTGTCGAGGCTTATGCGAAACTCGGAGCCGAGTGCCTTTGCCTCCTCCTCCGGGTCAACCGTGTCAAGATAATCGTAACATTCCTGAAGCTTAACGCAGCTGCCGCGCTGGAATTGAACCGTGTTATTGAATGATGTTAAAATCAGGCCGCTTTCGCCAAAGGGACAAAGTCCCGCGTCGCGGTCATCAAGCACGGTGTCAATAACGGGCACGGGGGCGGAAAAGCTTTTGCCCTCATCATCGCTGAAAACGATTACCGCCTTGCCGAACGGGCACACATGCTCAAGGCGAAAGCCGGAGCAGGCGGCGGCAATGCGCCCGTTTTTTGTTCTGCAAACCGTGGGCCAGCCGAAGTAGCCGCGCTTTTGCCCCGGTGCGCTCATAATTATTTCGGGAGTTCCGATTTTTTGTATTTTCATAAAAATCCTCCTTGATTCAGTTTGCCGTTATTCTTACCGTGTCACCGGGTGCGGTGCTTATTTTGATAAAGTCATCCTCCGATTCGCTTCTTTTGCCGTTATGGGAAATGACGGCTTTTTTGTAAGGATTCTTTACGCACAATTCACCGCCGATTTCACTTGAAATTTCGGTAAAGGTGATTTTGCCGCCTTTCATTTCGGAGGAAACAAGGAATGCACCGTCTGCCCGGAGGGTTTTGAACGAAACATCAAGCTCCTTATCCCAGCAGGGGAAAAGGTTTATTATGCCCTCAAAGCTCTGCATAACCATTTCATTGAGCGTGTTTGCAAAAACCGGGCAGTTTTCAAGGCAGCCGCCCGCAAAGTTAAACAGCATATTGGGCAGCATTGCGGCGTTTTTCAGCTCATGCAGCCGCTTTAAAATTTCCTTAGGATTGTGGCCGAGCCTTGCCGCCATGGGAAAATATGAGCAAACAGCATTGTCATCAAGCCAGCAATCGGATTTCTGCTCAAAGGTGTTTTTTGCGGTTCTCAGCATTTCGGGGTCGCTTTTCAAAAGCCCCACGCACCCGGCGGGGTACATATGCTGTAATCCCACATCGTTGCCGTAGTTCCACTTTTGCCCCTTTTCGGTGTAGCTGAAAACCTTTCTGAAAAATCTGTAATAGGTTGGGAACGGGGAAAGCTTTTGCAGAATTTCGCTCCATTTTCTGCATTTATCCTCATCAATGCCGAGTTCGGTCGCCATTTCAATGGCGGCGGGGATGCACAGGCGCAGCATACCGAGGGTGAGGGAGTTATTTGTGTCATTAATATAACGGCGGTATTTTTGCGGTGTAAAATCGGCGCGGTAATACGGAACCTCGTGCGCCGCGTCTTTTGTTACGGAATATCTTTCGCCGTCAAAGGTCATCCAGTCCTCAAAAAACTCCAAAGCCGCCTTTATGTAGGGGTAGGCGTGTTTTTCGGCGTATTCCTTATCTCTTGTGGCTCTCCAGCGGAAAACCATAATATCCGCCGGGTGAATGGCGTTGCTCTTTTGCCCCAGAAACAGGCGTTCAAACCACAAACCGAGTGCGGGGGTGAGCTCGGAGCAGAGCCCCTTCGGGGCAAGGCCGACGGGGTAAAGGATTCCGCGGCAGCCCCACTTTGCGGCAAACTGACTGCCCTTTTCAAAAAACTCTTCAAGCGGAATATGGTAGCAGTCGGTAAATTCAATGTGATTTGACGAGCACGCCGCGTAAAAAGGCGCCTGATAGTTGTAATTAAGGTGATAATCGCTGTGCCAGCCGGGGTTTTCTATTGTGATGAAGTTAGCGAATATTCCCGGTGCAAAGCCCTTGTTCCCGGTGCACCCGGCAAGAAAATACTGCGAGGAATACCAGCCGTTTTCAAGCTCTTCATCGCGGGTGTTAAATTCCGATTTGCTCCAGAAGCTTTGCCAAAGTGAGTAATGCTCCTTTAAAAGCGAATCATATTTTTTCGGGGTGATATCTTTAACCTTTCCGAGTGCAAAGCTTTCGGGGCTTTCAACATCGTGATTTGTGGCGGCAAAAAGATAGTATCTGCCGCTGTCAACCCTGCGCAAAAACGCAAAGCAATGCGTTTCATATGCGTGGTCGGCGCCCGAAAAGGAGCGGAAAATGCCGTTGATTCCGTCGGCGCTTATTTCACCCTTTTCGCCGGATGTTTCACCGCCGAAAACCTTTAATTCCGGCTCGGCGGGAGTATTGCCGCCGATTTCAAGCATAACGGAGTTTTCCGCACGGCAGGCACGCACATCAACCGTTAAAATATCTTCGCCGTTATGAAAACGGCAGCGGATTTCGCCCTTGTCCATATCCTGCTCGGCGTGATAGTTTTCGTAAAGCGCGGCGGGCACTGGGATATCAATATAGCCGAGCGGTTTTAATCCGCCTTTGTCGTGGCTTTCAATTCCCTGCCACAAATCAATTTTGGAAAGGTATATCCTCATTCCGTTTTCGCTGTTGCCGAGGATTATGCCCAAATCGCCGTTGCCGTTAACCGCTCCGTCGGGAATCGACTGCCTGCCGGAAAGGTGCGGCGCTTCGGTTATTGTAACAATATGTTTCATCTGCTTTTATCCTTTTTACGGTTAATTGAATACCATTTTTATTATAAAGCCTTGAACCGAAAAAATAAACCGTTATTTTGCAATTATTCAAATTTTTGCCGTTAAACTATTGCCCGCGGCGGGTGAGGGTGATATTCTGTTAATATACAAAAAAACGGAGGGTGCTTATGCTTACACAAAGATTGGGCAGCTCAACTCAGAAAAGCAGTAAATTCATTGATTCTCTCATTGCCGAAATAAAGGCTCACCCGGGGTGCTGTGATGAGGTTTGGTTCGCAACCGATTACGGCTTTCCTCCGCTTGAAACACACGCCGCCGATGCGGCACTTCTTGCCGAAAGTGCGGAAAAATTCCGCAGGGCGGGGGTGCGCGTTTCGCTGCAGCTTAGCAATTCAATAGGCCACGGGCAGTATATGCGCTGCCGCGACTGCACGGGGCTTGTTTCCCCCGAGTCAAAGGTTCGCCATATGGTCGATGCAAACGGTACCGAGGCGGGCTATTGCTTTTGCTGGAATGACGAGGTTTTCCGCAACTATACTTTTTCGGCACTTGCCCACTATTTAAGAGCCGTTAAGCCATACTGCCTTTGGGTGGATGACGATTTAAGAGCCACAAATCACGACCCGGTTCACCACGGCTGCTTTTGCCCGGAGTGTATTGCGCTTTTCAATGAGCGTTACGGTACTGATTTTGACCGCGAGGGGCTTGCAAAGGCAGTCAATGAAGATATTGAAACAAGGAAAAAACACATTGAATTTTTGCGCGATACGCTTGCCGATTTCACCTATAACCTCGGTCTTGTGGTTAAAAAGGAGGCGCCGGACTGCCGAATGGGGCTTCAAAGCTGTGCCAACGGCGGCTACACCGGCTACGGCAACGGCTTTTTGCTTGAAGCTATGGAAAAGGCCACGGGTAAGCCCGCCGGCTACCGCGCAGGCGGCGGAGCATACAGCGATTATTCTCCGCGTGATTTTATCAACAAGGCATCATTTTTGGCTTTTCAGCATATGATGCTGCCCGAAGGCGTTGAGGACAGACGCCCCGAAATTGAAAATCTGCCCGATGTTGTTTTCGGCAAAAGCATTGCCGGCACCTGCTTTGAAACCACCTGCTACTTTATTGCGGGCGCCACCGCCATGAGCTATGCAATGCTTATGAATGACTATGAGCCCATGAAATGGCACGGCGAAATGCTCGGTGCCTTTGCCGCCCACCGTGAATACTGGCAGAAGCTTTCCGATGTTTCACGGCACGGCAGAGCAGCGGGGCTTGCACCGTTTTATCCGAAAACGGCTTTTCTCAGAAAGTGCGAAAAACCGTTTGAATATTCGCGCGAAAACATCTTTTTTGCCGAGGATTTAAGATTCTGCGCCGTACCCGTTGCCATAACGGAAAGGGAAGCGAAAATTTACGCCCTTGACGGGAAAACCGCCGAAGCGCTCAGTGAAAAAGAGGCCGTATATCTGCTGTCAAAGAATGTTGTCTGCGACGGCGAGGCGATTGCCGTGCTTGCCGCAAGGGGCGTTCTTAAAAGCATTAATGCCGAGGAAATAAGCGTTCAGGAGCTGCGCGAAAGGTTCACCTTCCACCCGGTAAATAAGGGCAGGGAAGGCAGAACCTGGGGCGGCCAGATCTGGCGCCAAACGGATTACCGCATAACCGGCGACAACCTTGAAATAACCGGCGAATACTATTCCGCCGCTTCCGGCGAAAGTAAAACAGCCGGTATATCCTCGGCGGTTTTCACTACCGGAAAGGGCGCAAAATGGGCTGTGTTCGGCTTTGATATGTGGGAAAGAACAAAGAGCACAGAAAAGCGTGCACAGCTGCTTGAAACCTGCGAATACATAAGCGGTGAAAGATTCTGCGCCGAGCTTATTACTCCGCTTCAGGCCTGCATTTGCCCCGTTACCGATGAAAACGGCAAGCTTACCGCGGTGAGCGTCGTTAACTGCACGGTGGGCGAAAGCGGTGAGCTTGTTGTTGAAGCAAAAGCGGATATTAACGCCGGATTCACCTTTATGAGTATGACTCAGCCGGAAACGGTACTTAAGGCGGAAAACGCCGGAAACGGCAGAGTGAGATTAAGGCTCCCATCAATCGACGGCTGGTCGGCGGGAACGGTCTTTATTAACTGATAAATCATAAAATGCCGCCCGTGCGAAAATATTTCGCACGGGCGGCAATGCTTTTTGTATTATTTTATTTTGTTGAGGATTTTGAGAACCGCAAGCAGGCTTTCCTTGTTAACCTTTGTAACGGGCTCATTGTTCTTTACGCAATCGGCAAAATATCTGATTTCGTTTGCGTAGGCATCGCTTGACGGAAGCTCAAAGTCGCTTTCGTTTTCGCTGCCCTCCTCGCAGGGCTTTATGCGGCTGCCGAAGCAGTCATAAATTGTCATTCCGTCCCTTTCAAGGGCAACAACCGCCTCTTCAAACTGGAAGCGGAAGCCCATATAGAACGGATATTTTGCCTTGAACCATGAGGCCTCGGCGGTAATGAAGAAATCACCGTAATCATAAACCGCGCTTAAGTAATCCTGAGCGGGGAGCTCCTGCCTGTTGCAGGTGAAGCTCTTCGGCTCACCGAAGGCATAAACAAGAAAATCAAGGTCGTGGATGTGAAGGTCAAAGGGGATAAGACCGCTTAATTCCTTGTCGTGATACCAGTTGTTCCAGCCGCCGGAGGGATAGCCGCCCAAACGCCACATTGCGCCGGAGATAAGCTTGCCGTATTTTCCGGTGTCATAAATCTGCTTTAAAACCTCATACTCATTCCAGAAGCGGAGCACCTGGGCAACCATGTATTTAACATTGTTTTTCTCCGCCTTTGAGTAAAGAAGCTCAACATCGCTTTCTTTGAGCGAAATCGGCTTTTCGGTTATAACATTAATACCGCGCTCCATGGCCCTGACCGCAAATTCACAGTGAAGAAATGTGGGCAGGCAAACATCGATTATATCAAAGCTGTTTTCGTCGAGCATTTTATCAAAATCCGTGTAGTGAGCGTGGCCGGGGTATCTTTCGGCCTTTTCGGGGCGGATGTCGCACACGGCAACAAGGTCAACATCTTCCATTTTCTCCCATGCGGGAACATGAGCGCCGCTTATTCCTCCGCAGCCGACAACACCGACTTTAAGCATATTATTACCTCACAAACATAAAATTTGTTGTTATTATATCACTTCGGGTGTTTTTGTCAATTACGGATTATCACCACCCGAACACGCAAAATTAAAAAATATACAAAAATTCATCGAAAAATAATATTTTCTTTGACATATTGCAAATTATAGTATATTATTATAATAACTCTATTTTCAAGGAGGTATGGTTCGTTTGGCTGTTTGTCCGAAATGTCAAAAAAAGATACCGATTTACCACCTTGGCCAGATGTGCCCGCATTGCGGAGTAAATGTCAGATTTTATGATTTTGACAAAAACTTTTACCGTGATGCAAAGCGCGCTGAACTCTCGGTGGCCAAAATCAATATCTTTGTTGCGCATCTTAAGGCATCGTTTATCGGCTCAAAGCTGCCGATAATCAGGCTTTGCTTTATGCTGCTTCCGCTTTTATCCCTTCTTGTTCCCTATGCCTCGGCAGGCATTACACTTCCGTTTGTTGACGGAAAAATCACCCTTTCCGGCCTCGGGCTTTACACCGCGTTTACCGAAGGGTATGTTGACTTTATACCCGCAATGATTAAAGGCGGTCCGGATGCCGATGCCTTCATGGCGCTGCTTTTGGCCGTGGGTGCCATTGTTGTTGTTGCACTTGTAGCGGTTATTGTTGTTCTGTTAACGATTCTTGCGTTTACAAGCATCAAAAAAATGCCGAAGGCACTCTGTGTTATAAGCATTATCGGTATTGTTTTTGCTGCGGCGGCTGCGGTGCTTTCGTTCCGCTTCGCTTCCGTTGCCGGTAAATGCGGCGGCACGATAATTTCCGGCTCCGTTTCCTTTGGTTATGTTATTACGATTATTGCCTTTGCCGCAAATTTCGTTATCAACCTTCTTATCATCAAAAAGGGCTATAACATTGTTTACAAAGAGGGCGACCTTGAGCGCGTTGAAATCGGCAAAAAGGTAAAGGCAGGCGAAATCTCACTTGACGACCTTCCCCAGCCCGTGGTAGAAACAGAAGAAACACGCCAGATAGACCTTGAGATTGAAAGGCAGCAGAGCATTTACCGCAAGAAGGAAGGAGGCAGCGACGATGAAGAAGTTTGACTGGAAAAAATACATCTATAAAATCGTTGTTGTTATTCTTGTGGTGTTCTTTGTGGGCGGCGTCGGAATCGGTGCAAAAAACATTCTTGCTATTGAAGGCACCTATGAGCTTTACACCCCCGCCGAGCCCTTGACTCCCTTCCCCGCAACCGATGAAGATGTGATAAGCTTTGTTAACTCGGCAATAGAAGGTGCACTCAAAACCAAGCCTCTTACCGAGCAGAGCGAATTCTACTCAATTAATACAGACAGCATTGCAAACTCGGCTGACAACGCCCAGTTAACAGCTTCCGCAAAGTTTGCGGCGGGCAAAATTGAAGATGCGGTTAAAGAAAGCTCGGCTTCAAACACCGCCGATTACGGCAAGGACGCTTCCGCTTTCCTTTCCGTTCTTAACATTTCCGCCGACGATATCGAAAGCACCGAGGTCAACTACAAATACTATAAGTGCTCAATGTGTGAATCCGGCATTTCGGTTGAGGATTATGCAGAGGAGTGCCCCGAATGCGGCAACGAAAACACACTAAATGAGCGCTATTCGGATGAATATGAAATAGTAATCAAGGTTAAGCCTCAGAGCGAAGCTTTCAAAAGTAACGCTTTCCCCAAAAGCGAAAGCCTTTCAAAAATCGTTGCAGATAACGGCGGCGATTATTACAAGCTCGACAAGCTTGATTCAGAGGTTACGGCCTGCACGGTTTATGCAACCGTTAACCGTTTAACCAACGAGATAAAGAGTCTTTCGTTTGAAACCGATTCAAAGCTTACGGCAAACCTCGGTTTTCTCGGAGCCTATGCCGATATAGGCAAGGCTGAAATAAGCACCGAGGCGAATGCCGGCAATCGTTATTCCTTCACATGGCCCGGTGTTGCACTTGACAAAGATGAGTTTACCGTTGAGCTCGGCTCCAGTGAAAACTTAAAGGCCACGCTCACCTGTGACAACCCCATTGAATACACCGTTAAATGGAGCAGCGATAATGAGGATGTTCTCACCGTTGATGATGAAGGATATCTTAAAACTCACAAAAAGTTCGGTGATGCCACCGTTACGGCTTCGTTCATTTTTAACGGCAAAACCTACTCCGACACCTGCCTTATCCATGTGGGTGTTCCCGCCGAGGGCGTTGACCTCAACAAGGGCAAGCTTTCGTTAAAGAAGGGCGAAACCTTTGAGCTTAAGGCAAAATTTGACCCGAAGGATTCCACCAACACCGTTTGCTACTGGTTCACAAATGATGAGAGTGTGGCAAAAATTGATGATAACGGCGTTGTAACCGCTGTGGGCAAGGGCAGCACGGTGGTTTATGTTGTTACCGATTACGGCAACTATTATTCATCCTGCGAAGTGGAGGTGACCGGCTGATGGCAGAAGAAGAGAAAAAGATACTCAGAAAGTTTCTCGATGCGGAGGATAACTCCGCGGCAACGATTGACAAAGAAAAGCTCAGCGAATACAGCAACATAGCCGTCAGAATGTTCCACACCAGAGTTCTTGACGGAAAAGAGCTTGCGGTGCCCGCAGTTGCCCAGTTTGCAACAAAGGTACTCACCGCGGTTGATGTTTATCAGACCCTTTATTTTGTTAACGTTCTCAAAATAAATATGGTCTATGTTACCGCAATCAAAGCTCTTATCGGTATTTACGATGTTCTTAACGACCCGCTTATGGGTATCGCTTACGACAGAACAAGAACAAGATGGGGCAAGGCAAGGCCCTACATCCTTTTCGGCGCGCTGCCTTATTTCATAGCAACCGCCATGCTTTACACGGGCGCAACCTTCCTGAAAAGTCCGTCGGGTAATGACCCGAAAAAGATTATGTTCGTTTTCATAATGTTGTTTATCCGTGAAACCTTCTCAACGATTTACAACATTCCGCGAAACAATATTCTGACCTTGATGACGCCTAACCCCAAAGACAGAATCACTGTAAACCTCCTTCAGACCTACATCGGTGAGTGGGGCTCACAGATTGTTTATGTAATCTTCCTTCCGCTTATGGAGCTCAACAACAAGGGCTACATTTCACTCCCGATGTCTTCCCTTTTTGCTATTCTCGGCTGGATTGCGGCGAGCATAGGAATAGTGGGCAACATTGCAATGGGTCTGACCTGCAAAGAGAGAGTTCTTCTTCAGCAGAAGCCCGCGCCGGTTGAAAAGAGCATACTGTATGTTCTTAAAAACAAGTATATGCTGCGCAACTTCCTTGCAGGCTTCGTCACCTCCTGGTGGGCAGACGGCGGTTATTCCTGGGATGTTGTTACTCAGCAGGAAATTTTCGGCGGCTCCATCTGGTCCGCTATCGCTTATATGCCCTACAATATTCTTGACCCCATTTCGGTTACATTCATACCCAAGTTTGCAAAATTGTTCAAGAACAACAACAGAAACGAGCTTATCTTCCTGCGCTTCTGGGATTTGATATGCGTTTGCGGAATGTGGCTGGGTATACCGTTTGTTGATAAGAAGTGGATAATGATTATCATTTACGGTATATTCTATGGCTTGAATGCCGTTAACAACGGCCCCGCGAATGTTGTTGAGGGCGAAATCGGCAGAGAGATAAGCGACTATACCGAATATGTTACCGGTGAACGCCCCGACGGCTCAATTAACATCCTCACAAACCTTATTACCAAGGTTACAGCACCGCTCAACGCACTTTTAACAATAGTTCTCTTCAAGTGGTCGGGCTATGACACCACCATTGAAATGCTTCCCTGGTCACAGGGCAATAAGAAGGTTTATCAGAAGGTTTGGTTCCTCTTCAACGGAATCAATGTTCT
>JAZUJM010000232.1:0-8071 GCA_045642785.1 Acutalibacteraceae bacterium
GCAAGGTGATCCACATCGTAAGCAATACCTGTTTCTTCAAAAACTTCTCGTTTGATACACTCTTCCGAGGATTCTCCCAGATGCACGCCGCCCATAAGGTTGTCATATTTATACAAAATCTTCCAGTAATCTTCAAGGGCACCGGGGCCGACACCCATTGCATGAGCATATTCGCAAAGGAAGAACGGAACCTTACTGTGGGCAGGGCTTCTTCTGTGCTTGCCGGTCTTTAAAAGGTTTTCATGATTTGTGTACATTTCGGAGTAAACATCATAATGTTTTCTCGGCGTACGGCTGACTCCTTCATAATGAACGGGAATATCGGGGCAAACCTTGTGCAGAAATTCACAGCAGGCATCCTGATTGCAATAGCCGCCGGCTTCGTTGCCGAGTGACCACATTGTAACGCAGGCTCTGTTGCGGTCACGGTAAAACATTCTGCTTACCCTGTCAACATAGCGGGGCTCCCATTTGCTGTCATGACTTATAAGGTCAATGTTGTTGTGTGGGTCGCAGCCGCAGCCGTGGGTTTCAATATCCGCTTCATCAACAACATAAAGGCCGTAAAGGTCGCAAAGTACAAGGAACTGATGGTCTGGCGGATAGTGAGAGGTACGCACCGCATTGACATTGAGGGATTTCATAAGCTTTATATCTTTTTCAAGGTCTTCAAAGCCCATTGCATATCCCTTTTTATAGTGGGTATCGTGGTGATTAACGCCCTTGAATTTAATCTTTTTGCCGTTGAAAAGGAAAATATCCTTTTTGATTTCAACCTTTTTGAAGCCTGTATATTGACGCACTGTCATAATCTCTTTACCTTTTTCGGAAAGAGTGATATAGGTTTCGTATATCTTCGGAATTTCGGCATTCCACTCCTGAACATTTCCGCATTCAAGGGTAAAACCGCAGTTCTTATCGGCAGCAGTTTCGGCGCAGGCAATCTCTTTTTTGCCGTCATAAATAACTGCTTTGATTACACAGCCGTCTGCTTTGCCGCAGATATCAAAAGATGCATCAATAAACCAGCCGTTCTTTTCTTTTCTGGTTTTAAGATAGTGGTCGTTAATCCACACATCGGGCAGCTCATAAAGAAGCACATCACGGAAAATACCGTTTTCCCTGAACATATCCTGACATTCAAGGAAGGTTGCGGTTGACCATTTGTGAACAACTGCAAGAAGCTCATTTTCACCGCTCTTTATAAAATCTGTAATATTGAATTCGGCAGAGTTATGAGCGCCTTCGCTGTAACCTGCAAATTTGCCGTTAATATAAAGGTCAATGCAGGGGATTACACCGAGAAATGAAATTATATAATTTTTGCCTTTTTTTGCATTGAATTTTTTGCGGTAAACACCAACAGGCTGAACGGGCGGAGCATAAGGGGGCTTATCGTCAAAGGCATAGGGGCAGTTGATATAAGCCGCGGAGTCATAGCCTGTTCTCTGCCAGGTGCAGGGAACGGTTATTTCATCAAAATCAAGCTTGTCTGTATCAATAATGTCGGGAACATCGGTATTCTTTTCAAAACATTTAAAATCCCATTTACCCGAGAGAAGATGAACAATATCCGAGCTTGTTCTTTCTTTTGAAAAAGGTGTGGCGGAAAGAACCTTTTTTTCGCCGTAGGGTATTGCATAGGCTCTTCCGGGGAGCTTGTTGATTTCAAAAACATCAAAATCATTAAAGTTTGTGCGGTTAAAGGTGTACTTCATTTATTTTTTCGTCCTTTCATCATAGAGCTTTATTATTATTTTTGCAGCTTTGTAGATATCTCCGCAGCCGAGAGTTATAACCAGATCGCCGGGCTCGGCATTTTCAATAATATATTGTGCAACCTCATCAAAGCCGTCAAACCAGACGCTGCCCGGGATTTTTTCAGCAAGGTCGGCTGTTTTTATTCCGTAAGTGTTAACCTCGCGTGAGCCCATAATTTCAGTCATCACAACTCTGTCCGGGATTTTTAAAACATTAACAAAATCATCAAACAGAATCTTTGTTCTTGAATAAGTGAACGGCTGAAATACAGCCCAAACCTTGTTGTAGCCCATTTTCATCGCCGCCTCAAGAGTAACCCTGAGCTCGGTGGGATGGTGAGCGTAATCATCAGCTATTGTAACGCCGTTTTTTTCGGCAAGAATTTCAAATCTTCTGCCGGCGCCTTTAAAATGACCCATAGCTTCAATGATTTTATCGCTTTCGGCTCCGGCATGTTCTGCGGCTGCAAATGCCGCAAGAGCGTTAAAAATATTATGCCTGCCGGGCACTCCGAGCTTAACTCTGCCTTTGTTTTCACCGCGGCAGATGATATCAAAGCTTGCAAATTCGCGTTCAAGAGTAACATTTTCGGCATAATAATCATTTTCGGATGAAAGGCCGAAAGAAACGGCAGGCTTGCCGCATAAGTCAACCGCTTTTTTTACAGCCGTTACCGTATTTTCGTCGTCACCGTTGTAAATAATCTTTTTGGTTGATTTTGCGGCAAAGGTCGTGAAAGAATTAATAATGTTTTCAAGATTCTTGAAATATTCAAGGTGGTCTTCATCAACATTAAGAATAACAGCAACATCGGGCGTAAGTTTAAGGAAATGGTCGCAGTATTCGCATGATTCGCAAACCATATGCTCGGATTTACCGACAATGCCGTTTGTGCCGGTTAAAGGAAGCTTTCCTCCGATTACAGCGGTGGGGTCAAGCCCGGTTTCAATAAGAATCTGAGTGAGCATGGCTGAAACGGTTGTTTTGCCGTGGGTGCCGCAAACGCCGATGCAGTCGGGATATATTCTTGTAATTGCACCGAGAATGTCGTTGCGCTCAAACATCGGTATGCCCGACGCCTTTGCCGCTTCAAGCTCGGGATTGCCTGCAAGAATGGCAGAGGTATAAATTATCAGCTCGGCGCCGTTTATGTTTTCGGGCTTTTGACCGAGATATACCGGGATTCCGAGGCCTCTCATTCTGTTGAGTGTGTCGCCATCGTTATTATCGGAGCCTGAGAGAAGGTAGTCTTTTTTGTGAAGAATTTCAGCAATCGGACACATTCCCGACCCGCCTATTCCGATAAAATGTACCCTTTTAACTTTTTTCAGAATTTCATCTATTTCAAGCAAAGCATTTGCCCCCTTTGCAGATATTACAGTTATTATATTGCATATCAATGAAAAAATAAACCTTTTAAATAAAAATTTTTTAATTCACGCAGATTATTTTTTTTCATAGACTGTTATTGGCACGGGGTTATTATTTGTGAACCGTGCCGGGAGGCTGAACCAATGAAAAATATCAGTTCAATAGCTGTTCTGGGCGGCGATAAAAGGCAGCTTGCGGCGGCAAAAATATTAAATGAACATTTTAACAAGGTGGGTATATGGGGATTTTCATTTGCAGAATGTGAACCACTGAATCCGATTAATCCTGATGAAATTAAAAATTATGATGCTGTTTTACTGCCGTTGCCCGTCAGCAAAGACGGTACAAACCTCTTTTCTGTTTGTAAAGAGAAGATTACACTTAAATCTCTTGCTTTGCTGACAGGAGAAAACAAGACTGTTTTTGCGGGAAATGCCGATAAAGAATTCGTTAATCTTTTGGTAAAAAAAGGCTGCAATGTGTTTGATTATTACAACAATCAAGATTCAATAATCAAAAATGCCGTTCTCACGGCTCAGGGTACTTTATCCGTTATTCTGAATAACATTGACCGTTCTGTTTTCGAGCTTAAATTTGCCGTCACAGGTTACGGAAAAACAGCGCAAGCGATATGCTTTCTTCTTCATTCAATGGGCGTTGATGTTACCGTTTTTGCCCGTGATAAATTACAAAGAACAAAGACACAAAGCAGGCTTATAAAAGCTTTTCCGCTTTCGGAAATCAATGAAAGGGCAGGGGAATATGATGTTTTTATCAACACCGTTCCCGCAATGATATTTTCAAGCGATATCATCAAAAAAATGAGAAAAAGTACACTGATTGTTGACATTGCATCAGCACCCTTCGGAACGGATTTTTCTGCCGCCGAAAGCATGGGAATCAAGGCGATTACCGCACCGGGACTACCGGGTAAAGCGACTCCTGTGAGCGCAGGCAGAATCATTGCAGAGGCAGTTATTTCATTGGCGGGAGGTGAGTAATACGGGAAATAAGATTAAGGTTGGTTTTGCATTGTGCGGTTCATACTGCACATTTTCAAAAGCATTGGAACAAATGAAAACACTAAAAGAATACGGTTTCGATATAGTTCCGATAATGTCGGAAAATGCGTTTTCAACAGATACAAGGTTCGGGAAAGCCTCTGATTTTTCGGCGATAGCTGAAAAAATAAGCGGTAGAAATGTAATTCACTCAATTAGCGAAGCGGAGCCTATCGGACCGAAGAAAATGCTTGATATACTTATTATTGAACCCTGTACGGGCAATACCGCCGCCAAGCTTGCAAACGGAATTTCGGATTCTGCCGTTACACTTGCAGCAAAGGCACACTTAAGAAACGGAAAACCGGTTCTTATCGGCATTGCAACAAATGACGCATTTGCCAATTCGGCGGCAAATATCGGCAGATTATTAAACTACAGAAACATTTACTTTATTCCTTTCGGTCAGGATTCAAGCACCGGGAAGCCGCGCTCCGCAATTTGTGATTTTTCACTTACACTAAATGCCGCTCTTGCTGCGTTGAAAGGCGAACAGCTTCAACCGATTATTTCTTATATCGGCTGAGGAAATATAATTTCATTTAACGGTATCCTTTATCAAAAAATCAAAAGGATACCGTTAATCTTTGTATATTTTTCACTTGAATATTGATATATACTTTGATATAATAAGCTGAATTATAATGCGATAGTATTATTTCGGAGGGCGTTATGAAAGGTAAATTGATTGTTATCGAAGGTCTTGACGGCAGCGGTAAATCAACTCAGCTTATCTGCCTTATGGAAAGGCTTGTAAATTCCGGTAAAGAGGTTTCACGAATCAAGCTGCCCAATTATGATGATCCTTCCTGCGAGCTTGTTAAAATGTATCTTAACGGGCGTTTCGGCACCGAGCCGGAGGATGTAAACGCCTTTGCCGCCTCTTCATTTTATGCTGTTGACCGCTATGTAAGCTATAACTGCTATTGGAAAAAGGATTATCTTTCGGGCAAAATAATCATTGCCGACCGCTACACAACCTCAAATGCTTATCACCAGTTAACAAAGCTGCCCGAAAAGGATTATGATGCTTTCCTTGAATGGCTGGAAGACTTTGAATATGGCAAGCTCGGTATTCCCGCACCGGATGCCGTGATTTATCTTGATATGCCCGTTGATGCTTCTCAAAAGCTTATGTCCGAGCGCTACAAGGGCGATGAAAACAAAAAAGATATTCACGAAAAGAACACATCTTATCTTTCACAATGCAGAAAAACTGCCGAGTACTCCTGCAAAAAGCTGGGGTGGAAGCGAATTATCTGCGCCGAAAACGGTGAACCGAGATCAATTCAGTCAATAGCAGATGAAATTTATGATTATATTTTAAAAATAATTTAATTTTCGGGAAATTAATTCATAACACGGAGGATATATAAATGTTTTATCTTTTCTTTGCAAACGGCACCGAAGAAACAGAAGCAGTAGCGGTTTATGATGTTCTTAAAAGAGCTGATATTGATGTTAAAACAGTTGGCGTAGGTTCAAAAACGGTTGTCTGCTCCCACGGACTTTCCGTTAACTGTGATATTTCCGAAGATGAAATAACTCTTGACGATAAACTTCAGGGTGTTATTCTGCCCGGCGGAATCCCCGGCACACCCAATCTTGAAAAATCCGAAAATGTAAAAAATGCGCTTGAATACTGCAGCGAAAATTCTCTTTATATGTGTGCAATTTGCGCCGCCCCCTCGGTGCTCGGTCACCTCGGTTATCTTAAAGGTAAAAAAGCGGTTTGCTTCCCCGGCTTTGAAAGTGAACTTAACTGTGCCTCGGTGCCCGCTGCTTTTACCTGCACCGACGGCAATATCATTACCGGCAGGGGCATGGGCTGTGCAGTTGCTTTCGGTCTTGCCATTGCAGCTGCCGTTAAGGGTGAAAACTGCGCTGCCCAAATCAAAAATAATATTCAGGCTTACATATGAGCATTAACAATGAAAAAAAGGAGCTGCGAAAGCTTCTGCTTGCTGAAAGGAAACTTTTAAATCCCGGTTCAAAGGCTTTGGCAGACAGCGCTGTATTTGAGCATTTTATAAAATCCGGGATATACTCCGAAAGCGATACCCTTCTTATTTTTTACAGTATGCCCGGCGAAGTTAAAACTCTTGATATAATAAGACACGCTTTGGCCGATGGCAAAACTGCTGCTCTTCCCGTATGCGGTAAAAACAGCTCAATGGAGTTTTACAGAATAAATGGTCTTGATGAGCTTGCCGTTTCCGCATTCGGTATTCCCGCACCTGTAAAAACCGACAACGCCGTTGTACCCGATGACAAAACTCTTTGTATTCTTCCCGGTCTGTCTTTTGATAAAAAAGGATTTCGTATCGGTTACGGCGGGGGATATTATGACAGATACCTCGCAAAATATAATGTTAAAACGGCAGGGCTGTGTTACGATTCTTTTATAGCCGAAAACCTGCCGCATGATGAATTTGATATTAAAGCCGATTCGGTACTTACCGAAAGCGGATTTGTAATACTATCTGATTAAGTTCTTGAAACGGAGGCTTAACACAATGGATAATAATAACGGAAAAAATAATTCCGGCGCCGATAACGGCAATCTTATAAACGGGATTAAATTCCGCCCCGAAGGCAATGGCGGTTCCAATCAGAAGCCCGTTAAAAATATTGATATCGGCGCCATAAATTCAGCTTCTTCATTAAATACGGTTCAGGTGCCGCAGACCCCGAAGAAGAAGTTTGTTGTTAATTTTAAAACAGAAGATTTTTCATCTGCCGCTCCGAAAACCAGGCAGAAGAAGAGCATGGGTGTTAATTTTTCAAAACCCGTACAGAAAGCTCCCGCGGCGATTCCCATTTCAAAAGTCGGTGCAAAAAAGCCCGCTTCTCCCGTAAATCAAACTGCATCCGCTGCCAATAATACCGCAGCTCCCGCCGAAAAGCAGGCTCAAAGCAAACCCGTAAAGAAAGCCAAGGCCTCAAAAGCAGGTAAAAGAGCTTTTCTTCCTTTCCTTGTTTTTGTTCTTATCATTTCCACCGCAATTTCGGCAGTCGGTATCTCCTGCATTAATGATGTTCTTGCACTCGGACGAAATGAAGAATCCGTTGCAGTTACAATTCCCAACAATGTTGATGCAAATGATATAATTGATATTCTTGATGAAAACGACCTTATTCATCAAAAAACCTTCTGCAAATTCTTTTTCAGGCTTAAAAATGCTGTTTTTGAGAAGAAAAAGGACGAGTCTTACATTGATTCCTTCAAGCGCGACCCTACAAAGGAGCTTGTTTTCTTAAGCGGTGTTTATTATGTTAAATCAAACATCGGCCTTGAAGGCTTTATGAACAAATTCCAGAAGGAGCAGGAAACCGAGTCAACAATAAATGTTTTCTTCCCCGAGGGCTGGACTGTTTACCAGATGTTTGACAAGCTTGAATCCTTCGGCGTGTGCAGCAAGGCAGAGCTTGTTGCGGCCCTTACAGGTGCCGATTACAATTATGATTTTATTAAAGGCATTGAACCGGGTCAGAACCGTGTATTCAAGCTGGAGGGGTATCTTTTCCCCGATACCTACGAATTTTATGAAATCTGTGATGCAAACACCATAATCCGAAAAATGCTTTCAAACTTTGAAACCAAGTGGAGCGACAAGTATTCCGAAAGAGCAAAAGAGCTCGGCTACAGCATGGATGAAATAATATCAATCGCTTCCATTATTCAGCGTGAAGCTGCCAACACAAAGCAGATGAAGCAAGTTTCTTCTGTTATTCACAACAGACTCAGAAATTCCGTTTCCTATCCCACTCTCGGCTGTGATTCAACGCTTAACTACATCAGAAAATTTGTTTCTCCCAATGTTTCCACAATGCAGACCCAGCTTTTTGAGGATGCATATAACACAGCTGCAATTCAG
>JAZUJM010000233.1:0-9844 GCA_045642785.1 Acutalibacteraceae bacterium
GACATGGCTACGATCCGACTTACCCGTGTATAAGCCTGTTGAAAAATCCGTTAAAAAACCTGTTGAAAAACCGGCTGCCCCTTCACCCGTACCGGCTGAAACGAAGAAAAGCGGCAGGGCGATTACCGGCTTCCACAAGGCAATCATTTCCCTTGGCGTTTGCACGGTGAGTACGGTTATCGGTGCGGTTGTTTTTTACGGAATGGGTCTTGCAACCGAGCTTATCCGCGATATATTCGGAATTTCATATTATTACTTCATTTACAGCGATTTATACAGATACTCGGATGATATCAACCTTTACACGGGTGCCTTAGTCGGCATGATTGCGGGCGTGATATTCTCTGTTGTGATAATTGCAGTCTTAAAAGCGGTGTTTGATACCGGTGATAAAACAGAAAAGCCGAAAAAGGAAAAGGCACAGCGCACTCACGAACCTTATCAGGAAGAGCCGGTTGAAATAAATAACATAGCAGTTTCCGCAGATGAAGAGCCCGTTTATGTGGAAGAAGACGAAAGCGTGAAAAGCGGTCACAGCGCATGGACAACTGTCGGCAACATTCTGTGGCTGATATTCGGCGGCTTTGCGGGCGCGGTGATATCTTTCCTTGAGGCAATCGTTATGTGCATTACCATTCTGTATATTCCCGCCGGCATCCAGTTCTTCAAGCTGTCAAGGTTCTTCATCTGGCCCATGGGCAAGCAGGTGGTTAAGGTTAAGGCAACCGATTTTAAAATGGTGGTTAATATTCTGTGGGCAATCTTTTTCGGCTGGGAGCACGCACTTGTTTATCTTGTGATGGGCATTATCTTCTGCATTACGATTATCGGTATTCCTTTCGGAAAGCAGTATTTCAAGGTTGCGCGCTTTGCGCTGACTCCTCTCGGATATGATTTCATAGAACAATAAAATAAAAAAGTACAGCGGGTCGCTTTGATTGTGACCCGCTGTACTTTTTTATTTATTATTTGAGGATTCTGAACTGGCCGACTATCGGCAGCTCCTTGGCTCTGCCGTTGGCGGCGTTGATGATGCCGAGAATCATAAGCACAAAGCAGGCAAGGGAAACAAGAGAACCGGCAAGGCTGAAAATCCAGCCGATAACGGGCAGCTTTTTGAAAATGCCGATTACAAACAGGGCAACAAATTCGGAAATTGCAAGCACAAGCCCCTGGTTTGCGTGGAAGCGTGCAAACGGTGAATTTTTGGCCGCGATTATCGGCACAAGCACAAGCCATGAAAGATAGGCGAGAATCGCCATTATCTTGTTCTTTTCAATATCATCGGGGGCAAACTGATTTGTTGTATCGGCGGTGTTGTTGAGGTTGTTGAGCTTGTCGCCGAAGCTTTCGTTCTGCCCGGGCTGATTGTACTGCTGCTGATTATACTGCTGCTGATTGAACTGAGGCTGCTGATAATTACCTGCAGGGGGCACGGTGTAGCTGCCCTGATTCGGCTGCCCGGAGGGAGCGTTAAAATCCTTTTCCGGAGCGGTATAATTTTCTTCGGGGGCTGTATTCCGCACGGGGGCTGTATTGATTTTTGCGCCGCACTCTGTGCAGAAGGCGGCTGAATCGGGGAGCTGAGCTCCGCAGTTGGTGCAAAATGCCATGGCTATTCTCCTTTTTTGTTTTTTATATAATATGTTTTATCCCAAAATCTGTTTGCCGGAACGGTCACCCACATAAAGCGCCGTTATTCCGGTTATCTGAGCTTCATCGTCGGCATCATCAAGCACAATATCAATTATTCTTGTGCGAATGGTGGGGAAGGTGATAATGCGCTTATTGCCCACCGAGCCGCCGTAAAACAGGCCTATTTCGCCTTTTCTTTCGCTGTCTTTTGTGGGGTATGGGAAGGAATAGGCGGTGAATCTTCTTATGTGCTCGCCGCTTTCAAGGTTTTCGGTGAGTATTATTTCATCTGCAAGCAGAGGGCGGTCAAGCTCAAGGGTAAAGCGCTTTTTGCCGCTTTCGGTAACAGATACTTCTATCGGCTTTGAGGCGGGCAGAACACATTCGGTGAATCTGCGGTCAAGCTCCGCCTTTGCGGCATAAATCAGCTCCATTGATTCCTCCGGCAAAAGTCCTCTTCTGTCGGGGGCGATATTGAGCAGCAGATTTGCGCCCCTGCCTATGCTGAGGTAATACATCCCCACAAGCTCGTCCACGGTGCGGGTGTAGCCCTTGTTTGTTTCATTATAAAACCAGAAGTTTTCGGGCGTGCGGCGGGTCAGGCAGGCATCACATTCAACGGGGGCAAATTTATCTTCACCGCGAAAAACGATGTTGCCGGTGTTGTCAAGCTGGGCGTGGCCCCATTCGTTGCCAACCCATTTAAAATCCTTTCCCCACGCTCCGTTTATCATGGCGCCGGGCTGCATTTCGCGAAGCATTTTTTCAAATCTGTCGCTGTCAAAGTTAAAGCCCTCGGAGCCGCAGCCGTCAAACCAGATAATGCTTATATCGCCGTAGCTGCCGCCGAAAAGCTCTTCAAGCTGACCTGCCACAAAATCATTGTAGCGCTCACTTGTCATATCCTTTGTGTCAAACTGGGCGCAGGAGTAATATAAACCGGGCTTGATTCCGTTTTCACGGCAGGCGTCAACAAACTCGCGCACCACATCGCCTTGGCCGTTTTTCCACGGCGTATTTTTAACCGAAAAAGCGGTGAATGAAGACGGCCACAGCGTGAAACCGTCATGGTGCTTGGTGGTGAGCACGGCATAGCGTGCGCCCGCTTTTTTTATTGCCTTTATCCATTGGCCGCAGTCAAGGGCGGTGGGGTTAAAGGTGGAAAGCTCCATGGGCAGCCCGTCCCAGTCGCGGTTTTCCTCGTTGAAGGTGCGGATTCCGAAGTGAAAAAACACTCCGAATTCATCCTTTAAAAATTCAAGAGCCCTTTTTGAGGGAACAGGAGTAATCATTTTGAATCAGCTCCTTTTGCCAAAAATTCCTCTGCCTCATCAAGGGAGGGTATTGTTTGCGCCGCGCCCGCCTTTGTTACCGCCAAAGCGGCTGCCGCGCTTGCAAGGCGAAGCGACTCGGCGGCACTTTTTCCGTTTAAAAATGAGCTTAAGAAAAATCCCGTGAAGGTGTCACCGGCACATGTGGTATCAACGGCCTTTACCTTAAATGCGGGCACGCGCACGGTTTCGTTTTTGTCGGCAAAAACAGCCCCGCTGCCGCCCAGAGTGAGCACGATTTTATTTTCGGGGTTAAGTGCTCTTAAGGCACTTATCACATCGTCAACATCTGTTTTATCCGTAAGGCTCTGCCCCTCGGATTCATTAAGAATCAGAAAATCAACATTATTTAAAGGAAGGGTTTTTATTTTTTCGGTGAAAGGGGAGGGGTTAAGGGCAACAAAAAGCCCCTTTTCCTTTGCTCTGTTTATCATATACTCAACGCAGGAGGTTTCATACTGCATAAGAACCAAATCGCCGCTTTCGCACGTATCAAGCACCCTTTCGCAGTCCTCAACGGTAAGCTCGCTGTTGGCGCCGGAAAATAGAATCATCTGATTCTGCCCCTCCGGGTCAACCTCAATAACCGCGTGGCCCGTGAAGCCGCCGGTGCGCTTTATGAGTGAGCAGTCAATTCCCTCGCTTTTAAGGAAATCAACAAGAAAATCACCGTCGGTGCCAACCGAACCCGCCATTCTGACCGCGGCGCCCGCTTTTTTTAACGAAACGCATTGATTCAGACCCTTGCCGCCCACATGAAGCTCATAACCGCCGCAAAAAAGGGTTTCGCCTTTTTCGGGCAGATGGGGCATGGAGTAAACCTTATCTATGTTCAGCGAGCCGAAAACAACGGCTTTCATATGCTGTTCAGCCCCTCTCTGAATTTTTTTATCGCGGCCTCAAAGCCGAGCTCTTTATTGAAAACGCTTGAGGAGCCCGCAACAAAGATATCCGCACCCGCGTTTTTCATTTTGACCGAGTTTTCAAAGCTCACATTGCCGTCAACTTCGATTAAAACATCACAGAAGCCGTTTTCGTCAAGATATTTCCGCGCCCGAGTGATTTTATCAAGCGTTTCCGGCACCATTTTCTGCCCCGCAAAGCCGGGGTGAACCGTCATAATAAGCAACCCGTCGGCAAGCGGAATAAACGGCTTTGCCGCTTCAAGCGGAGTATCGGGGCTGACGGCAATAAATGCAGCCGCGCCTTTTCCTTTGATTATGCCGAGTGCATTTTCGGGCTTTTCGGTGCTTTCAATGTGAAACGAAACAATATCGCCGGGGCCGAAATCGAAAAAGCGGAGCTTTTTTTCCGGCTCGGTTACCATAAGGTGAATATCGAGCGGAATATCGCAAAGGCGCTTCATCTCTTTGCAGTAATCGGTTCCGAGCGCAAAATTCGGCACAAAGCAGCCGTCCATAATATCAATGTGCAGGTAATCAATGCCGTTTGCAGAAAAGGCGGCAAGTGCCCGGGCGGTTTCATCGGTCTTTGCACACATCATTGAAGGGGAAATGTAAAGCTTTCTGTTCAAGATAAATCACCTTGGAAAAATGAACTTGTTTATTGGATATCAGTCAAGTATTCCGTGCTCGCCGTTGCGAACCATCGGAGCCTTGCGCTCAAAGGGGGATTCAATCATAACGGTTCTGCCTTCTTCGCTGCTCTTTGTGAATGCTTCCATAATTTCAAGCACATGAAGGGTCTGCTTGTAAGAGGTTCTTGGCTCGCGGCCGGTTTCAATCGCCTTTGCTATATCCGCAAGGCCGAGGGCACGGCTGTTTTCGGCGTAATCGAAGCAAACGGGGATTTCCGTTATCTCTTTTGTCGCGCCGTCATAATATTTTATCGGGCCGCCGAAGCAGTTGGGGTCGGGCACGAAAAGAGTGCCCTTTGAGCCGTAAATTTCAATATCGTGACTGTCGGATTTGAAAACATCAAAGGTGGTGGTGAGGTTGGCGATTGCACCGTTTTCAAAGTGCATAACTCCGGTGATATAGGTGGGGGCGGTAACATCAATAACCGTGCCGTTTAAAGGCTCGGAGGTTATTGTTCTTTGCGGGAAGGAGATTTTGGTAACGCCCGTAACGCTCTTTACTCTGCCGATAAGGTTGATAAGAGCCGTTATATAGTAGGGGCCCATATCGAACATCGGGCCGCCGCCGTAGCCGTAGTAAAATGCGGGGTCGTGGTGCCAGGTTTCGTGGCCGTGGCAAATCATTGCTCCGCTTGCACCGACGATATCGCCTATAAAGCCCTCATCAATAAGCTTGCGGCAGGTCTGGATTCCCGCGCCGAGGAAGGTGTCGGGTGCGCCGCCGAGCATAAGACCCTTTTCCTCAGCCAGCTTGACAAGCTCCCTGCCCTCTTTAAGGCTTGCGCCGAGGGGCTTTTCGCTGTAAACATGCTTGCCGCTGAGCAGGGCGTGTTTGGAAACATCAAAATGCTCCGCCGGACGGGTGAGGTTTAAAACCAGTTCAATGCTTTCATCGGCAAAAAGGTCATACATGGTGTCATAAACCACGGGGATATTGTATTTTTCCTGAGCGTTGAGTGCTCTTTCTTTAATGAGGTCGCAAACGGCGACTATTTCAAGCTCTTTAAAGGTTTCGGTAATGTTTTTAAGGTAAATTCCGCTTATGTCGCCAATACCTACTATACCTATTTTCATCATTTTCACCCTTATTTCTCATACTTTTCGGCGGAAAGGCCGTTTTTAACCGCATACTCCTTGCCTTCGCCTGCCCATAACATTCCGCGCTCCATAAGAATCTGTGCCGTGGGGGATTTCTCAAATACATCGTCGTGGTGGCCGAGAGAATTGTAAAACACTCTGCCGCAGCCCCAGAATTTTGTCCATATTACGGGCATATCCACCGGCTTGTTGGAGCAATGGTAGTAATTCACCACCGGGAAGCGTGTGGTTGCAAGCACCTCAACCGCCGGGTCAACATGAAGATAATACTGCTCGCTGCAAACGGGAAAATCATCAAGCCCCTCAACAATCGGGCTTGAGCCCTTAAGAATATTAACCGTGTAATCGGTTCCGTCGCCGCCCGGGTGGCTCACCCATTGGCCGCCGGTCATAAACTGCCACTCGGTATCCTGCCTGAAGGAGTCGCACATTCCTCCGTGGCAGCCCGCAAGCCCGGTGCCGTTTGCAACCGCCTTGCAGATGTTTTCACGGCACTCACGCGGAATTTCACCCATGGTCCAGCAGGGAACAATGAGGTCAAGCCCCATAAGGTAATCAAGGTTCAGAAGGTCATCCATATTGTCGGCAACCTTGACCTCATAGCCGTTTTTGCGAAGGATGGCGGCGAATCTCTGCGAAACAAGCTTCGGCTCATGGCCGTCCCATCCGCCCTCAAATATCAATGCTTTTTTCATTTTATACACCCTTTCCGTTATAAAGGAACTTAAATGCTTCACATAATTGAGTTGCGAACAAGCTCACAAAGAGCCCAGATACACCATACTAAACCTCTGAAAAGAACCATATGTTTTCTCCTTAAAAAGTGGTTTTGGGTATAACGCCCGCTTTGTCAAGAATCTTTTCACCGATAAGGTCGGCAAGCGTGACGCTCAGGCGCTGATACCAAAGCCAGAACACCTTGCCGAAGATATTGTCGGGAATGGGGGAGGCGGGGATTTCTTTATCAACTCTGCCATCATACTTAAGCTCAAAGGGCTGAGAATATGTAACGCCGTGGGCTGCGCTTTTGAGCACAAAGCGAACATAACAGCCGAGCTCATCCGCGTGCTCGTTTAAATCAAGGGTATAGCGGCAGGAGCCGGAACTGTCGGCGGCTATCACCTTGCCGTTTGCAACCCATTCTATGGTGTCGCACCCGCGCTCCGGGTCACAGGTGACAGTGATTCTGCCGTCTTCAACTTTAATATCGGTAACAATGGGCACAAGCCCGTCGCCCTCTATTTCATCCTTCCTTGCGGAGTTTTTCTGATATTTGCTTGCGGCAAAGAAAGCACCGTTTATCATTGCCTGCTTAACATTTTCTTCGGTGTTTTGCGAAAGGGGGAAAAGCTCAAAGGAGCGGCCCACCTCGTCACGGTATTCAGAATCGTCATCCGCAAAGCCCCATATGCTGCGCCCCTTGGGGATAACCACCTGCAAAAGCTCATCCCACAGCTCGCGGTCGGCTCTTGTGCAGTTGTCGGTGTTGTTGATTATTTCAAGCCCGAGGCAGGTTTTGTATTTTGTGAGGATATTTGCAAAATAATTAATGTAAAACGCATCGTGAGAACGCTCGGGGAAGTTGTTGGAGTTAACCCAGTCGCCCACATGGTTAAGAACGCTGTAACCGCCGGATTTCTCAATCATTTTTGGGGCTGTTTCGTAATCGTTTTCTTTGCCCCACACTCCCTGGCCGTAGGTGGTCCAGTAGCCGTTAACATGGGTTTTGGAAACAACCGCCATATTGCACTCAATGCCGCCGGTAATGTCAATCATTCCGCGGCCGCCGCGGTCGGCACCGGTGGTTATGCGGGTGTATTCCTCCTCCGAAAGGGGAGCAACCTTTTTGAATCCGTTAAAAATGCCGTTTGTTCTTTTTTCTTCTTTCCAGCCGTTGTTTATTACCCCGTGGTCGGTAACGGCAAGAATATCATAGCCTGCGTTATAGTAAAGGTTGAGCCATTCGGAAAGGTCACATTCGCCGTCGCTTGCGTTGGTGTGGCAATGCAGGCACGCCTTGTAGGTGTCGCTCCCGGCCCAGTTTACCGATTCATAGGGGTTTACAACCGTATATTTTACCGCTTCGGAGTTGAGGGCGGAGGCACCCGCCGCCGCTGAGGATGCAACGCATGAGGCGGCAAGAATAACGGAAATTGCTTTTTTCATAATATTACCTCAGTATATCATTCTATCATTTTTAACTATTATAACAGTAAATGGGTGGTTTTGCAAGGGAATTACGGTTGAATTACACAAAAAATAACGAATAAAAGCTGCCTGACTTGAAAAATCAGACAGCTTTTTTTACTCTTATTTTTCCAATTCCGTTAACCAGTTTTTTGCAAGGATATAAGCCTTGCCGCCGTTGTGCGACATATAGGTGCTGTGTGAGGCGGATTTTATAATGGCAATATCGCTTCCCCTTACGGCGGAGTGGATATAAACCGTGTCGGACAGCCACATAATGTCATATTCGCCCGCAACAATGTAGGCGGGGCAGGTTATCCGGGCAAGGTATTCCTCATTGAAATCGGGCAGGGTAAGCATCATATCGTTGAGCTTATCCTTGTGAAACAGATTGTTGATTTTTACACCAATCGTAAAATACGGCTTGAACTTTGACGGGTGAGAATTTGAGCCGCAGGAGATAATCGCGCCGGGCACTTCGGGATATTCGCAGGCGAGTGCAATCGCTATCATACCGCCGTCGCTGTGACCCATTATGTACGGCTTTTCAAGCCCCATGGCGCTGATAAATTCGGCAATATCCTTTGCCATAAGCGAATAGGAGATTTCGCCCGGGTCGCTGCTTTGACCGTGACAGCGGCTTTCGGTAAGATAAACCGTGTAGTCGTTCGCGAGGTAGGAGGCCGCCTCATCAAGTGAAGCAACGCTGCCGCCGTTGCCGTGAATAAGAATAAGCGGTTTTTTACCGTGACCGTAAATCCGGTAGTGCATTTTTACTTCACTTAACTGCACAAAAGAATCGGCTTCCGGCTGAGTGACAGGCTCCGGCAGGGAAGATGTGTCAAGGGTTATAAGGTTGTATTTTTCGGATTGCTTTCTGACATAAATCTGCCACACTCCGCCGCCCACGGCTATGGCAAGCACGATTATCAATAAGATTTTTAACGCTTTTTTCATATTAAATACCTCCGGGCTTTTCAAATATACTATACATTATCGGCGAAATATGTCAATATGTTTTTAATCGGGGAACAATCATTTTTTAAGAATTAAAATATAATCAGATGATTCGATTTCAAAGGTACTGTTTAAAGCAAAAGTGATGTGATTATCTGCAAAAGTGATGTTGACTTTATTCCTCGTTTTACTTATACTTATAGAAAAATTGAAAGGAGGCGGACAAAATGACAATGAAATATATCAATCAGCGTGAACTTACCGTAGTTATTGTTAAAATGAAGTGCCGTTTTGTCTGCGTTCTTAGGTGATTTGCAACCGGACAAAACCGTATTTTCGGCACTTCCGTTTTCGGAGGTGCTTTTTTTATTTTTTACGAGGAGTGGTTAAAATGCGGATATGTATCTGTGATGACGACAGAAGTCAGCACGGTATCATAAAAAAATACATAGATGAATTTTCCGTTCTTGCGGAAAATTCCGAAATTGTTTCAAAATTCAGCGGCAAAGAGCTTATTAACGACTGCACCGGCGGCATAAGCTATGACATTCTTTTTATGGATGTGCGGCTCGGCTCCATGAACGGTCTGGAGGTTGCGGAAACGGTGCGGCGATTTAATCCCAACGCCATCATCATTTTTATTTCCAACCATCCGGATTATGTATTTGATGCGTTCAGCGTGGAGGCTCTGCATTTTATGGTCAAGCCCATAACCGAGCTTGAATTCAGGCGTGTGTTTGTGCGTGCCATAAACAAATATAACTCGCTTCATTCTTTCCTGCCCTCGGGATTTTTGAGCGACAGAGCGGTCATCTGCATCAATGATATACTCTACTGTGAGGGTTACAACCGCCATGTAATGATATATACGGAAAACGGTAAATATGAAAGCGTTGCAAAGCTCAGCGATATTTATGAAAAGCTTTCCACCCACGGATTTGTTCAGACACACCAGGGCTTTATTGTAAATATGAGCCGAATCCGCCGTTTTGATAAAGAAAGTGTAACGCTGAATAACGGCACCTCCGTTCCGGTCAGT
>JAZUJM010000234.1:0-2672 GCA_045642785.1 Acutalibacteraceae bacterium
CCTCCGACTTCTCGGCGCGGCATCGGTTATTACCGGGGCTGTCAACGGTGTTATTCTTAAAGCTGCAATGCCGGCTTTTGAAAAAATAAAGAATAAATTCGTAAATAATCCGAAATGAAAAAAGGAGTTGAATATATGGCAACGGACAAGTCCGGCGGCGTTATAAGCGCCGTGAAAAAGGTGAGAGGCGGAGTCCTCGTTGATCACCACAAAACAACTGCCGACTGCGAAGTGGTCAGAATGAACGACCCCGAAAAGGTCATTCTTCCCATGCAGCAGCATATCGGCGCGCCCTGCACCCCTACGGTGGCGGTGGGCGATAAGGTGGGTGTCGGCCAGGTGATAGGCGACAGCCAGGCCTTTGTTTCCGCCCCCATCCACGCTTCGATTTCCGGCACGGTTAAGGCTATCGGCAACATCAAGCTGCCAAACGGAAATATGGCTCAGGCGGTGACTATTGAATCCGACGGCGAAAACCGCCTTTGGGAAGGCGTTCAGCCCCCCGAGGTCAATTCAAAGGAGGATTTCATTAAGGCGGTTCGTGCCTCCGGCCTTGTGGGCCTCGGCGGTGCCGGCTTCCCCTCATTCATAAAGCTCAGCTTCAAGCCGGAGCAGAACATTGACACCCTTGTTGTAAACGCTGCTGAGTGCGAGCCCTACATAACCGTTGACTACCGCGAGTGCATTGACAATTCGTGGGATATCGTTTCAAGCATTGATTTGCTTTGCAGCTATTTCGGCTTTAAGAGAGTTGTTATAGCGGTTGAGGATAACAAGCCCGATGTTTTCGGCGTGCTTCGCGATGTGGCAAGAGCTCACGGCATAAGCGGCGACAACATTCAGCTTATGACCCTTAAATCAAAGTACCCCCAGGGTGCCGAAAAGATGATGGTTCAGTCCGCCACGGGCAGAAAGGTTCCGCCCGGAAAGCTCCCCGCCGATGTGGGCTGTGTTGTTATGAATGTCGGTTCGGTTGCCTTCCTTTCACGCTATTTCAAAACCGGCAAGCCGCTTGTTAAGCGCTCAATGACGGTTGACGGCTCTGCCATTGCCAACCCGATGAATGTCAGGGTTCCCGTGGGCACGAATATCGGCGATATAATTGATTTTTGCGGCGGCTTCAAGGAAGACCCCTGCAAACTCATTCTCGGCGGCCCGATGATGGGCAGCGCCATTGTTTCCACCGAGTTCCCGGTCTGCAAGCAGAATAACGCCATTCTTGCCTTTGCCAAGGATGACACGGTGTTAAAGCCGGAGCGTGACTGCATCCGCTGCGGCAGATGTGCAGCCGTTTGCCCGATGAGCCTTATGCCTACCCTTCTTGTAAGGCACGCAAAGACAAAGAATGTTGAGGCACTTAAGGATGCCGGCATAATGTCCTGCATGGAGTGCGGCTCCTGCTCATTTGCCTGCCCCGCGGGCAAGCCCCTTGTTCAGCATATGAGGCTTGCAAAATCCATTGTGAAGGAGGCAGATAAAAAATGATTTCTTCAAATGCGGCCAATGAAAAAAAGCTCACGGTCAGCGCCTCGCCCCATGTGAGGAGCGCCGTTACCTCGCGCGGAATAATGCTTGATGTCATCATTTCGCTTGTTCCCGCCCTTATAGCTTCCGTTGTTCTTTTCGGCCTCAGAGCGCTTGTTGTTACCGTTGTAACGGTAGCCGCCTGCATGCTTTCGGAGTTTGTTTCACGCAAGATTATGAAGCGCTCCAACACTCTGGGCGACCTTTCGGCAATAGTTACAGGTATTCTTCTTGCCTTTAACCTGCCCTCCGGTATTCCCTACTGGATGGCGGCACTCGGCGGAGTAATCGCCATTGTTGTTGTTAAACAGCTCTTCGGCGGAATCGGTCAGAACTTTGTCAACCCCGCCATTGCGGGCAGAATCATTCTTCTGCTTTCCTTCGGCAGCGAAATGGCAAGCTGGACTCAGCCCAAGGCCGGCATTATGAATCTTTCAGGCGTTGACGCTCTCACGGGCGCAACTCCTCTTGCGGCACTTGCAAAGGGTGAGGCTCTTCCCTCACTTCTTGATATGTTCCTCGGCAACAGAGGCGGCTGCCTCGGCGAAACCTGCGCCGCGGCTCTTCTGCTCGGCGGATTATATCTTATCATCCGCAAGGTTATTTCCCCCGCCATTCCTCTGAGCTTTATCGGCACGGTTGCCGTTATCATGCTCATTGCCGGCAAGGGTGATTTAAACTTCCTTGCCTATCAGCTTTTAAGCGGCGGCCTGCTTCTCGGTGCAATCTTTATGGCTACCGATTATTCAACAAGCCCCATTAACTTCAAAGGCAAGATTATTTTCGGCATAGGCTGCGGAATCTTCACCTGCATTATCAGACTTTTCGGCGGCCTGCCCGAGGGTGTTTCGTTCTCCATTATCCTTATGAACATCCTTGTTCCCCACATTGAAAAGCTCACAACTCCGAAGCCCTTCGGAACTCCCAAAAAAGAAAAGAAGTCAAAAAAGGAGGCGGCGGTATGAAGAACGCAAAAGAATTCGCTGTTCCTACCATAACCCTCTTTGCAATCTGCCTTGTGGCGGCTCTGCTTCTGGCGGTTACCAATTCCGTAACAGCACCCAAAATTGCGGAGAATGATGCCGCGGCGCAAAAAGAGGCAATGCTTGTTGTTATGCCCGATGCCGCCGATTTCGGCGAAACAAAGG
>JAZUJM010000235.1:0-8860 GCA_045642785.1 Acutalibacteraceae bacterium
CCGCTTGGCCTCCGACTTGTTGAGCTTATCATTGTTATGGCCATCATGGTCGCTCTTATCGCAGTTCTTGCTCCTCAGTTCGTAAAGTACGTTCAGAGAGCTCGTGATTCATCCGTTTCCGATGCAGCAGAGAACGTTTTCGAAATTGTTAAGTCAGAATTTGCTCTTGGCAATATTTTTATCCCTGAAAGTAGCGAGGCACAAATCATCGTTGACGCTAAGGGCGGAACCGACCAAAACCTTGTTGAAGTTAAGGAAGGCACACCCAACACAATTAAAATTGATGATGTTAAGAATGACGAATATGACAGTTTTAATGGTTTTATAACTTTCTGCGGCATTGATACTTCCAAATCAGTAAAGAGCGCAAAGCAGTACACCATTACCATTAATGCTGATTCTAAGGGTTATTACACCTATCAGATGAAGGATACAACTCCTACTGAATAATATTTGATTTGTTTTTAATAAAGCCCCCTCCCCCTTGGGGGCTTTATTTTTTGCTTAAGTTTTATTTTCTGAAAAGGATATTATTTGTAATAATATTCTTTTGAGAAAATAATTATGAGGTGATACCGATGAGAAAGTTAAAAAGCAGCAAGGGCTTTTCCCTTGTTGAGCTGATAATCGTTATGGCGATAATGGTCGCTCTAATTGCCGTACTTGCTCCGCAATTTGTAAAGTATGTTCAAAGAGCAAGAAATACTGTTATTTATGACGCTGCTAATCAGGCCTTATCAATGGTAAAAACAGAATTTGCACTTCAAAATCTCACCTTTAAAGATGAAACCAATAATGAAGCAACTATAATGGTAAGCGGCGATAAAGGCTCTTTGCAAATGAAACTCAACAACCTCAAATATCAAAATTTAGAAGGCGATGCAGCTAATGAGGCCTTTATGGAAGCCTGCGCCGTCGATACAGACAGACAAACCAAATCTAATGTTCAATATAAAATAATAATCACAAAAGATGATAATTCTATTTCCCACACCATAGCCTGCGCCATTGATGTTGAAATGGAAAAAATCGAAGACGGAGAGGTTGAAAAGGTTTAATCTATCATTCTTCTACATTATAAACAACAAAAAAGCTTCCTCAGTAGAGGGAGCTTTTTTTACTTTAATTTTAAAAGGCGCCGGCTCCCTGAACAGAGGGATGCAAATTAACAGCCACAATATAGGGTATATATTTCGGGAGGGTCACCCCGCCCTACATAAAATAAAACCTCAATTAAATCATAATTCATAAATTATCACCAAACAACGGTTACTTTTGCCCCGTCAACAAGGCAGGAGGCATCTTTTAAATAATGATTGTTAACTGAATCGGCAAAGGCGGCAGCCATTTCCTCCTCCGGGAACTCAATATAAAAATCCATTGTCAGCTGTGACGGAGAATAAAGTTCATCGCTGAGCTTAAAGCCGTTTATCCACCAGTGCTCCTGCTCAATTTCAAAAATCACATCATCGGGTTGTGAAAGCTTAAGCCCCATCGGCAGCACTCCGTCATAGCAGTCATAATATGAGCCGAAGCTGCCCGGTTCACGGTTATAAACGCCTACCTCTGCGCCGTTTGAAACAAGATAATTTCCCTTCCAGATTTGTACCATCCATTCTTTATCGCCGTAATCAAATTTAAATCTTCTTGTGTTGTAGTTAAAGAACGGTGTGATTTTGCAAAAGAAATCATAAAACAGGCAAAAGCCGAAATCATGCATCCAGCAATTAACCGTGGCATAAATCATAAGGTCATAAACCGAACACTCAAACCCCAAAAGCTGCAGTCCTTTTTGGTCGGGGCCGTAAACAAAGCCCTCAGGGCTCATGCAGATATCGGTAACAATCGTTTCATCGGTGCCATCCATAAAAACAGCGGTTATTGCCACCTTACTGTCGCCGTTTTCAAAGGGAACCGTATAAACATCAACACTTTCAATAACGCTGAGATAAGCGCCGAGGAAATAAAAAAGCAAGCCTTTGGTTGAATCCCCCTGCTGATATGCTTCATCCCTCATTTTATAAATTTCATTTCTTATTGCCGTTGTGTCGGAATTTGTTATAGTATAGCATTTTTCAAGCAGAGCGGCCTTTGCGGGAACATTGCCGAGAATGCCGATAATATCAACGGATGAATTATCCGCAATATAATCGCAAAGCTCTTTGGCAATGCCTTCACGGAACTCAATTTCGGGGGTGCTGTCTGAATTAAGTACTTTTAATACCTTGCCAAAGCCCTTGAAGAATTTAACCGTTCGCATTATCCTTCCCCTGCCTGGGTCAAATTCAGAAATGATTGTTTCAATTTCATCATTTTTCTTTGCTGCACCGGGATAAATCAGGCAGCCGGAAATAATAATAACAACGGAAAGCAACAATGAAATAATTCTGATAACGGTTTTCATAATATACTCCGAATAATTAATTTTTATTATATTTTAAAGAAAAGCCGAATCAAAGTAAAGTTTTAGACATTAATATTAATTAAAAGTTAATTTATATTTTCTGAGAAGAAGGTCTATACCCTAATGAAGCAAAATGAAGTCACTCGCGTTCGCTCGTTAATTAAGTGAAGCCGCCCTCATTTATCCGATTCTCGCATTTAATTTCTTCATTAGCGAAGCGTCTTCATTCTTCATCAGCCCACAAGGGCGACCTCATTGCACAAAAAAAGAGAACGCCAAAGCGTTCTCTTTTTTTGGTGCGGGTAACAGGACTTGAACCTGCACAGCCTTGCGACCATTAGAACCTGAATCTAACGCGTCTGCCAATTCCGCCATACCCGCATAAAGGGCGGTATTCTGTTTCACAAGTGCGTATTATATACTATTGTTTAAAAAAAGTCAATAATAAAGACCTCATTATTTTATTATTAATATTGCAACCTTTTGGCATATTATGTTAGAATACATTAACAAGCTAATTGAAAGAGGGCAGATTAATGTTTAAAATCAAATTAAGTCAAAATGAACCTTTTAAAAAATACATTGATTTAATAATCGACCGCCAGCTTCTTGATGAAAAGCTTTGGGAAAAATGCGTTAATGTGTTTTCAAGCTGCATTGACAACTGCGATGACGGCTGGCGCGGAGAATACTGGGGCAAAATGATGCGCGGCGCTTGCCTTATTTATTCCGTTGCCCCCTCCCCGCAGCTTATGAAAGTGCTCACCGGGGCAGTCAAAGGTCTGCTTTCAAAGCAGGAGGAATCGGGCAGAATCAGCTCTTACAGCGAGGATAATGAATTTATCGGCTGGGATATGTGGAGCAGAAAATATGTTATAACCGGATTACAGCATTTTTATGACATCTGCACCGATGATGAATTAAAAAGAAGAATAGTCACAGCCCTTAAACGCCATGCCGATTACATTGTTGAAAGAATCGGAGAAGGCAAAAAGGAAATTCTGCAAACAGGCACTTTTTGGGGCGGAGTTAATTCCGCAAGCATTCTTGAACCCTTTGTTCGCCTTTACAAAGACACAGGCGAAAAAAGATACCTTGACTTTGCCGAATACATAATCAAAACAGGCGGATGCCGCGACGGAAATCTTATTGATTTTGCCTTAAACGGAACACCGCCCTACCTTTTCCCCGAGCAGAAGGCCTATGAAACAATGAGCTTTTTTGAGGGACTGCTTGCTTATTATGAGGTTACGGGCAATAGAAAATATCTTGATGCGGTTTTAAAATTTACCGATTCCATGCTGAAAACCGATGTAACCGTTATCGGCTCCTGCGGCTGCACACATGAGCTTTTTGATAACTCGGCAAAAATGCAGACAGAATATACCGGCAAAATAATGCAGGAAACCTGCGTTACCGTAACCCTCATCCGCCTGCTTTCCCGACTTTATAATGTTACCGGGGATAAAAAGCTTACCGATACAATAAGACTTGCCTCGGTAAACGCCCTTGCCGGAGCACTGAACATTCAGGGGTATAAACAGTTCAGCAATGAAAAGAAAGAATACCTTGACGGCCTGCTTTTTGACAGCTATTCACCGCTTTGCGATTCTCAAAGAGCACTCGGCATCGGCGGATTCAAACATTTTGCCGACGGCTCATATTTCGGGTGCTGTGCCTGCATAGCCTCGGCCGGATTTGCGCTTTATCCGCTTATGAGCGCATATGAGGACGGCAGAACAGTTAAACTGAACTATCTTGTAAACGCCGAATATAAATTCGATAACGGTTTGGAAATTAAGGTTGACGATAATGAAATTACCGTTATTAACATCGACGGCGGCGATTATACAATCATTGTTGCAAACTCAACCGATTCGCTTAAAATTACTGCGGCTGCTGATGATAAAGCCGTAAGCACTGTTAATGAATCAACTGCAGTAAGCGGAAAATTCAAAGCAGGAGATACCATTGAGTTAACAAAGCAAAGCAAGCTTATTGAAACAAAGCTCAACGGTAAATCATCCTTTGCCTATGGCGGTTTTACCCTTGCCGCCGACACAGCAAAATCGGATATTTACACCCCGCAAAGCACACTTTCATTTAAAAGAAACGGCGATGATATTATATTCACGGTTCTGGAAGCTAAAAACGGTGAAAAGGTCAGAATCGGGGTTGAAACAGATAAAGGCACCCTTGTTTTAACCGACTATTCCTCCGCCGGCCAGGACGGAAAAAGCACAATAACGGCATGGTTTTAACTTAAAAACCCGGTGTGAAATTTCACACCGGGTAATTTTAATATATTCTGATGCTGTATTTTCTTGATTGTTCAACCGGGTTATAGGATTTTTTGGCTTTTCTCAGGTTTTCAAGCCCCAAATCCTCTTCACGGTCAACATAAACCGCCTCGGGAAATTCATTTTGCAAAACAAGCTGATTAATCGCCGCATAAGCGCCGTCATAATCAATATCCGCCTTTTCAAAATGGATAAAAGCGGTTTTGCTGCTTTCTTCAAACGAACCGATTGAAAAAGCAACAACCTTTCCGTTAACCTTTATTGCGCCGCCCGCTGCTTCAAGATTTTCAAAGCTGTTAAGTATTCTTTCAATCATCAGATGGTCGCACTCATCGGTATCATCAATATTTACTTCCCTTGACCGGGCCCAGTTCTTTGATGTTTTAATGCAATCGGCTATATTATCCCTGCTTATTTTTTCATAAATAAAATCGGGGTAAAGATTCATAAATTTATGAATGTGGTTACGCTTTTTTTCATACTTTCGGCCCTTAAGCGAACGCAAAGCTTCCGCATCATAGATATAATCCGAAAAATCATCGTTAAAAGCAGGCTCGGAGTGAGGCAGAGAAAGATTGTTAAAAAGCGGAAGATAATCCCCGGCAATGCAGGCAATTCTGAAATTAAGCCCCCTGCTGCGGAATTCCTCGCACACTGCTTTTACAATTATATCAATCTTTTGTTCGTTCAGCTCACCGAGCGGCATTAGCATAAATGATTCAGAACCGCTGAAACAAATCTGAACAATGCAATCTTCAATAACAGCCCATTTAATCTTAAAAACATTATCCCATGCATATCGGCAGTTAAAGGTTAAATCCGTTATTCTCGTGGGGCTTTTTTTATAATAGAATCTGTATATATCCTTATCCTCCGGCGAAAGATTGTGCCAGACGATATTCTTTTTTTCAACCGGGATGATGTCATAATACAGGGAAGTTGTAAAGCCGGATTTTGTCAGCACGGGATTATTAATAAGCGAGTCAACATCCGCCTTACCTTCAACAACATCAAGCAAAAGGGAAACAAGATTATTGCCGGCAAGCGTTGAAAGATGAATACTGCCCATGGCGCGGGGATTGATTTCAAGCAGCTTCGGACTGCCGTTTTCATCCTCTTTAATGCTTAAGCAGCAAAGGAAAGATAAACCGAGCGTTTTTATTATTCCCCTGCACAAATCAAAAAGAGCTTCATTTTTGCAGGTTGTACTGCAGGCGGAAAGCCCGCCGAACATATCGGAATTTGTTCTGACAGTTGCAGAGAGAACCTCGCCGTTAAGGCAAAGAAAATCAACATCATATTCTTTACCCGGCAGATAGGGCATAACAAGCCTCGGCACCGGGAAAGCCTCATCCTGCGGCAGCTTTAAAATCGCCTCGGCACAGAAAAGATGAGAAGCTTCGCCCTTCATAACGGCGGCGATATATTCTTTTTCGCTCACAATTCGGAAAAAGCCCTCGGCATTTTCGCCCCTCACGGGTTTTGAAACGCATTGGATACCTTTGTCGGCAAAATAACAGACAGCCTCGTAAAGCTCGCCGGGATTTTTTGCAATCTTGTATTCGGTTACCGCATCCGACAGCTCCGGCACCGCTCCGACAGCGGCGAAAAGGCGGGATTTATCGTTTGCCGTTATTATACTTTCGGCGTTTGATGAAATCACAACCGCGCCGGTAATGCTTTCGATTTCACTCTTTTTTTCGGCAAAAAATTCAAGGCTGAGTGTACCGACAGGGAAAACATAATCAACCTTTTCTTTTATAATAACGGAAGTGACAAACGGAATATATTCCTCGGAATCATACTGCGGCGCCGTGTAAACAGAATCGAGCATTGCAGAGTGGGCACAGTAAGCGGAAGAACAAAAGCCGACAACACGAACATCATCACCCAACGAGCGAAGCGTTCGAATCATGCCGGTAAATTCACCGTCCGTCAACAAAAAAGTTTTCATCATTATACTTCCTTAATTCCCGTTTTGTTCCATCCAATTCATTATTGCACCGGTGTCGGCGCCGAAGGAGTGAATGGCAAGCACTCGGTTCTGATCGGGTGCGATAATAAGCTTTTGCCCGCACATTCCGCCTTTATAATAAACGGTTTTATCCTCATTCCAGTCAAGCGCAAAGCAGTTTTCACTTGCAAGGTGTACCCATTCCTCCGAAAGAAGACGCTCGCCGTTATAAACACCGTTGTTAAGATAAACAGCACCGAGCTTTGCCATATCTTCACTTCTTACATAAACTCCGGTGCCGCCCATCGGATGACCGGCCGGGCAATGGCTCCACGCAAATTCCTGATAACCGAGCTTATAAAGCATTTCGCGCCACAAAAAGTCATCGGTTTTTAACCCGGTTTTTTCATATACTATTCTTGAAAGAAGATAAAATGCGCCGTCGGTGTATCTGCTTTCGGTACCCGGGTCAAAAATCAGCTGGGTTTTAAAGGTATAATCAAGATAATCAAAGCCGAAAAGTGAAGCCGGATTTACATCAATATCAAGGAATCCGCCGGGCAGGCCGAGCGAATGGGTCAACGCCATCCTGACCGTGCAGTCAAACCATCTATTATCCATTCCCGATTCGGGCAGATAAGCCGAAAGAATGTCGCATATTTTTTCATCAAGTGAAATAAGGCCCTTATCATAAAGCAGACCGATTGCGGTCATTGCGTAGGTTTTTGCAACGGAATAGCTGTTCTGACAGGGGTTAGCGCTTTGAAATTCAACCGTTTCGGGTTGATTGCTGCCGATAATTTCGGAGATTCTTATTGTATTATAACCCTTTTCTTTAACGAAAACGGCAAGTTCATCAAGAAATTTACTCATCATATCCTCCGAAAATATCCGATTCAATATAATCAACGCCGAGTGCTTTCATCTTTTCAAGCGTTTGCTTATCATTTGCAGTCCATACTCCGACTTCGAGCCCTCTTTTGTGGAACTCTTCAATCATTTCGGCGGTTACAACCTCTGTATCGGCATCAATGGAAAAATTATATTCAAAGCACCTTTCCCAATTTGATTCGGAAGAGCCGTAAGTGAGCATAAGCGGAATGTCGGGATAATATGAACGGCATTTTACAAGGTTTTCAAAGCTGAATGATTGAAGAATAACCTTGTTTAAATCATAAACTTCATCTGCCATTTCAAACACGGCTTTCACCTGTTCATCGGAAAACTCACCTTTAAGCTCAATGAAGCAAACCATATTGTTATCGCACATAATTTCAAGATAACGGCGGAAAGTGCAAAGATAAACCGTTAAGTCGTTTTTATTATTCAAAAGCGGTTTTGCGGTAAGTTCATCGAAGGTGTGCTCCGAAATCAAAAGTGAAGTACCGTCTTCAAAAACAACATCGGCATTGTGGTGGGTTACAAAAACACCGTCTTTTGTTATTCTTATATCTGTTTCCGCACCGCCGGAGCCGTTTTCAACAGCGCCGAGGAAGGATGATTCCGTGTTTTCTCTGAAAGCGGAGCTGAAGCCGCGATGACCTATCATACAAACCTTTTTCATAAACAATTCTCCTTATTAATATTATTGAGATTATAACATATACTGATAAATGTTTCAACGAGCTTTTTATTTACTTGAAGTTTTTGTATTAATATGATAAAATATTTTAAAAATATTTAAAGGAGAAAAGCTATGGGCAGATATTTCGGAACCGACGGATTTCGCGGCGAAGCAAATGAAACGCTGACCGCCGACCACGCCTATAAGGTCGGCAGGTTTTTAGGCTGGTATTACGGAGTTCTTAAGAAAATTGACGGCAGCAATGAGCCGCCCAGAATCCTTATCGGCAAAGATACAAGAAGGTCAAGCTATATGTTTGAATACACGCTTGTTGCAGGCCTCACCGCCTCCGGCGCAGACGCTTATCTTCTTCACGTAACCACCACACCTTCGGTGGCTTATATTACAAGAGTTGACGAATTTGACTGCGGCATAATGATTTCCGCAAGCCATAATCCCTACTATGATAACGGAATTAAGCTGATTAATAAAGACGGCGAAAAGATGGATGAATCCACAATTTCGCTGATTGAAGATTATATTGACGGCAAGCTTTACGCCTTCGGCAGAAATTTTGATGATATCCCCTATGCCAAGCGTGAAAAAATAGGCAGAACGGTTGACTATGTTGCCGGCAG
>JAZUJM010000236.1:0-3841 GCA_045642785.1 Acutalibacteraceae bacterium
CACGGCAGGAGCAAGCCCCTGCCCTACGGTAGGTGCGTTTTTTTCTGCTTTTACTCCCCGGTGCCAGCTCCCCGTTGGGGCGCCTCCGGGGCTTTTCTTTTTCTCGGAAAAACGCACAAAACAACATATGCCGCTGCGGAAAAGGTTACACAGATAACGGTTGATACTTTGCTTCTGCACAGCATTTCCGCGTTTGTCATAAACGGTGCACAGCAAAAAAATGCTTTAACAAGCGGGAAAACAACCGAATTTTTAACCGAAATTTCAATCACCGTCACTTTGCAAAGCTTTCTTATGCTGAAATAAAAATTGATAATTTCACTTATGTAAAGAATAAAAATGTACCCTTTTACCCCCTGAACGGGCAGCAGCGCAGCAACAAGAATAACACAGATTGCCGAATCTGCAATGTTTATTATCATTGATGTTACCTGGCAGTCAAGCCCGCGCAGCAGGGCATCAACCGTCATATCGCAAAACATCACCGGCACAAGCGGAGCAAGCAGGCGCACATATCCCCATGCCTGTGCCGTTCCCGCTGCTGAGGTTATCGGCTTTGCATAAATGAACATTATCATTGCCGAGCCCATGGCAAAAAGCATGGTTAAATGAAGCAGCCTTTCCGTGCCGGAGTTTATTGCATGCGATTTTCCGAGCGCGTTTTTCTTTGCCGTTTCGGGAATTATCAGCTCGGCGCAGGAGCGAAGCAGAGCGGCAGGCCAAAGCAGAATCGGCAGGGCTATTGAATGAATCAGCCCGTAGGCGGCAAGTGCGGAATCATTGCCCGCACCGAAAGCGCGAAGCGAGCGCGGAATTAAAAGATGCTCAACGGTTAAAAGTATGCTCCTTGCCGAGGAGCCGAAAAGGTCGGGCAGGGCTATTCTGAGCAGGTATCGTGTGTGAACCTTTTCGCGTTTTAATCCTTTTTCTCTTTTCGCGGCAAAACAGCCGAGCAAAAGCGCAAGGGATAATGAAAAGATTTCCGAAAACACCTTGCCCGCCGCAATCGCCGCCATGGGGTCGCCGTTAAACGCACCCGATTTTATCATAATCGCCGCCGCTGCAATGCGGAAAAGCTCTTCGCCGAGCAGGATTGCCGAATATTGCGAGGCAAAGCCGAGGGCTGTAAAACGCCCGTTCATAACGCAGTTAACGGCGATAACGGGCAGGCTGAGCGCTAAAAGCCTTAAGGCCGGAATAACGGCAGGGGAGCCTATCCATTTTTTCGCTGTCAGCGGTGCACCGAAAAGCATTGCCGCCGAAACAGAAATGCTTATAATCAGCGCATAACGGCACAAAACGCGAAACGAAGCGGCGGTGGAGTTGCCTCTTGCCGAAATTTCGGCGGTAATACGCGAGCTTGCAAGCCTTGTGCCTGCACAGGAAAAAGTAATCGCCATTGAAAAAACGGCGGTTACAAGCCCGAAAAGCCCCATATTTGCCGCACCGATTTTTGAAGTGAGCCAAAGATTAAAGCTGACCTGTGCGGTTTGGGTGAGCAGGGCGGCGGCAGTCATAACGCCCGTATCCCTTGCGAATTTTGATTTGATTTTCATAATATCACCGAGAAATATTATGAAAATTCCGCGCTCATTATGAGCTTAAATCGTGATTGACATAAAATAACTGTTGTGATATACTCTGTTTAATTATTGAAAAAATTAAAGGAACGGGTTAAGCTTATGGCAAAAGAACTTGCAAAACAGTATGATCCCAAGGATGTTGAAGATCGGATTTACGATTTTTGGCTTAAGGGCAACTACTTCCACGCCAAGGTGGAAAATGACAAAAAACCTTATACTATAGTTATACCGCCACCGAATATCACGGGTCAGCTCCATATGGGCCACGCCCTTGATAACACTCTTCAGGATATTCTTATCCGCTGGCGCAGAATGGAGGGTTATGACACCCTCTGGCTGCCCGGCACAGACCACGCATCAATCGCAACCGAGGCAAAAATCGTTGAAAAAATGCGTGAAGAGGGCATTACAAAAGAGGATATCGGCCGCGACAAATTCCTTGAAAGAGCATGGGACTGGAAAAAACAGTACGGCGGCAGAATCATAAAGCAGTTAAAGAAGCTCGGTTCCTCCTGCGACTGGGAGCGCGAGCGCTTCACCCTTGACGAAGGCTGTTCCAAGGCCGTGCGCGAGGTCTTTGTGCGCCTTTATGAAAAGGACCTTATCTACCGCGGCAACCGTATGGTAAACTGGTGCCCCTGCTGCAACACCTCCATTTCGGATGCCGAGGTTGAATATGAAGAGAAGGACAGCAACTTCTGGCACCTTCTTTACACCGTTAAAGAAACGGGCGAGCAGCTTGAGCTTGCAACAACCCGCCCCGAAACAATGCTCGGCGATACCGCCGTTGCAATAAACGGCGAGGATGAACGCTACAAGCACCTTCACGGCTGCCATGTTATTCTTCCTTTGCTCAATAAGGAGATTCCCATTGTCTGCGACGAGCACGCCGATATGGAAAAGGGAACCGGCGTTGTTAAGATTACCCCGGCTCACGACCCCAACGACTTTGAGGTCGGCCGCCGCCACAATCTTCCCGTTGTTCGCACCTTCACCTATGACGGCCATCTTACCGGCGCCAAAGAGAAGGCAGAGGCTGATGAATTCATAGCCTCCGGCAAGGCATCCCCCGATGAACCCGAGGTTCTTGATTGCGGCAAATACGCCGGTATGACCACCCTCGAGGCACGCAAGGCCATCCTTGCCGACCTTGAAGCAGGCGGATACATCAAATACATTGAACCCTTAAAGCATGAGGTCGGCACCTGCTACCGCTGCCACACCTCCATTGAACCCATGGTTTCAAAGCAGTGGTTTGTGCGCATGGATCCCCTTGCCGCACCCGCCATTGAAGCGGTTGAAAAGGGCGAAACCAAGTTTGTTCCCGACCGATTCACAAAGAATTACATGAACTGGATGCGCGGTACCCGCGACTGGTGCATTTCCCGTCAGCTTTGGTGGGGCCACAGAATCCCCGCTTTCTACTGCACCGAATGCGGCGAGATGACCGTTTCCAAAACCGATATTGACTGCTGCCCGAAGTGCGGCGGCAAGGTGGAGCAGGATCCCGACACCCTTGACACCTGGTTCTCCTCTGCTCTTTGGCCGTTTTCAACCCTCGGCTGGCCGGATGATACCCCCGAGCTGCGCCACTATTACCCCACAAACACCCTTGTTACCGGCTATGATATAATCGGCTTCTGGGTAAGCAGAATGATATTCTCCGCCCTTGAATACACCGGCAAGGTTCCGTTTGATACGGTTCTTATTCACGGCCTTGTGCGTGACCCGCTCGGCAGAAAGATGTCAAAATCCCTTGGCAACGGCGTAGACCCGCTTGAGGTTATTGACCGCTTCGGCGCCGATGCTCTCCGCTTTATGCTTGCCACCGGCAATTCACCCGGAAACGATATGAGATATTCCGATGAAAAGGTTTCCGCTTCAAGGAACTTTGCCAACAAGCTGTGGAATGCCTCACGCTTCATTATGATGAATGTGGGCGAGGCCGATATTAAGCCGGAGCTTCCCGAAAAGCTTGAAATTGAGGATAAATGGATTGTTTCCCTCTTCAACGACCTTGTTAAGGAAGTAACCGAAAATCTTGAAAAGTTTGAGCTCGGCATTGCCGTTGCAAAGCTTTATGATTTTGTGTGGGATGTTTTCTGCGATTGGTATATTGAGCTTGCAAAGATAAGGCTCCAGGGCGAGGGCGAGGCCTCCGCTCAGGTTAAGCAGGTGCTTGTGTTCATTATGACAGGCATATTAAAGCTTCTTCATCCCTTTATGCCGTTCATCACCGAGGAAATTTATCAGACCAT
>JAZUJM010000237.1:0-9796 GCA_045642785.1 Acutalibacteraceae bacterium
TGAATTTGCCGAAACACCGCCTGCAAGTACGATTTTTTTGGCGCCGGTGATTTCCGCGGCTTTTTCGGTGTTGTCAACAAGGCAGGAAACAACCGCATTAATATAGGAAGCGCCGAAATCGGGCAGAGATATTTCCTCTCCCTTTTGGGCGGCATTGTGAATAAAATTGAGCGCCGCGGTTTTAAGGCCGGAAAAGCTGAAATCAAGCTCGCTGCCGTCAACCCTCGGGCGGGGGAATTTATAGGCGGCGGGGTTGCCGTCTTTTGAGGCCTTGTCAAGATTAACGCCGCCGGGGTAATTCAAACCGAGCGCACGGGCGCATTTATCCATACATTCGCCCGCGGCGTCATCCCTTGTTTTGCCGAGAATTTCAAAATCCGTGTAGCTTTTAACATTGACAATGTGGCTGTGCCCGCCTGAAACAACAAGGCACAGAAAGGGCGGTTCGAGCTGAGGGCTTGTTATGTAGTTTGAGGCAATGTGTGAGCGCAGGTGATGCACGGGGATAAGGGGCAGGCCGGTTGAAAGTGAAAGCCCCTTTGCAAAATTAACGCCCACAAGAAGTGCGCCTATAAGGCCGGGCGCATAGGTCACGGCAATGCCGTCAATATCCGCAAAGGTTACGCCTGCGTCGCTCATAGCCTTATCAACAACGGCTGAAATGGCGTTTGTGTGCATCCGCGAGGCAATCTCCGGCACAACTCCGCCGTATATTATATGCTCTTTTATCTGCGTGGCAACCACATTTGAAAGAACGGTTCTGCCGTTTTCCACAACGGCGGCTGCGGTTTCATCACACGAGGATTCGATTCCGAGTATTTTCATTTGCGTTTCCTTTCGTTTATGCCGGATTATTAAAATGCTTTGTCATAATTATTCCGTCTTCGGCGGGGGAGGTGTAAAAGTTCTTACGCCTGCCCTCAACCGAAAAGCCGAGTTTTTCATAAAGTGAGCGCGCCGCAAGGTTGCTTTCACGCACTTCAAGGGTGATAAACTCACACCCGCGTTTTATGGCATCTGCGGAGGCCTTTTGAATCAGCGCAGAGGCCAGACCGCGCCGGCGGTATTTTTCCGTTACTGCAAGGTTTGCCACCTCACAGCTTTCAAAAACCTCATAAATCCCGATATAGCCCGCCACATCACCTGCGGCCTCGGCCACAAGAAAGCGGGCGGCGGGGTTGGTTAACTGGGCAGCGATATCCGCACGGCTCCACGGCTTGGAAAAGCACTCATTTTCGAGCGCTTCAACGCCGTTTATATGCTTCTCCGTCATGGGCAGTATTTCAAATTCCATATTATCCCTTAGCGTCAAACCAGGTTTTGCCGGAGTGAACATCCGCCTCAAGCAAAACGCTCATTTTAACGGCGTTTTCCATTTCTTCTTTCAGTATTTTTTCTGCCTCGGCAACCTCGTCAAGCGGAGCTTCTATTATAAGCTCATCGTGAACCTGCATTATCAGCTTTGAGCGAAGTCCCCGCTTTTTAAGCTCTTCAAAAACACGAACCATTGCAATTTTGATTATATCTGCCGCGGTTCCCTGCACGGGCATATTCATTGCCACCCTTTCGCCGAAGGCGCGGAGCATATGGTTGGAGGAGGCAAGCTCCGGCAGATATCTTCTTCTGCGGAAAAGGGTTTCAACATAGCCGTTTGCCTTTGCTTTTTCAACGGTTTCTTTCATATAGGCGGCAACACCGCTGTAATTGTCAAGGTAGCCCTTGATGTAGCTGTCGGCCTCGGCGCGTGAAACGCCGATATCCTTTGCAAGTGAAAAGGCACCTATGCCGTAAACTATGCCGAAATTGACCGCCTTTGCACGGCTTCTCATAAGCGGAGTAACCATTTCCACGGGCATATCGAAAACCTGCGAGGCGGTGACGGTATGGATATCCGTTCCGTCATTGAAAGCCTTTATCATGGCCTTGTCCTGTGCCATGTGGGCAAGCACTCTGAGTTCAATCTGAGAATAGTCGGCATCTATCAGCAGGCAGCCCTCGCTGGCGCGGAAGAATTTCCTCATCTCCCGGCCCAAAGGTGAGCGCACGGGGATGTTTTGCAGATTCGGCTCGGCAGAGGATATTCTGCCCGTTCTTGTTTCGGTCTGATTGAGGGTTGAGTGGATTCTGCCGTCATCCGCAAAGGCCTTTGCAAGCCCGTCACAGTAGGTGGATTTAAGCTTTGAGTAGGTTCTGTATTGAAGAATATCGGCAACCACGGGATAATCGTCTGCAAGGCTTTCAAGCACCTCGGCGCTTGTTGAATATCCGCTTTTGGTCTTCTTTTTTGAGGGGATTCCCATTTTTTCAAACAGAGCTTCACCGAGCTGCTTCGGGGAGTTAAGGTTAAATTCATACCCCGCCGCTTCATAAACGGCAACAACTGTTTCATCAATGCGCTTCTGAAGCTCGGCGCCGAAATCGGCAAGCCCTTTTTTATCAACCTCAAATCCGATGTGCTCCATGGAGGCAAGCACCTCCGAAAGCGGGAGCTCAACATCTTTAAGCAGTTCAGCCTGCTCGTTTGCGGCAAGCTCATTTTCAAGCTTTTTGAAAAGAGCGGGCAAACGGGATGTAAAGAAGGCACAGGGGTCATCATTTTCGGCAGGGGAACAGTTAAGATATTCCGCGGTTATTCTTTGCAGCGAATAATCGCCGGAGGAAGGGTTGAGCAGATAAGCCGCAAGCATTGAATCACCGCTGATTGAGTTTGCCGCAAGCTCATTCGCAAGCGCAAAGCGGTAAACGGCCTTTGAATTGTGGGTGTATTTTTTAAGCTGCTTATCAAACAGAAAATCATCCGCAAAGGCGGAATATTCCGGGTTGAGCGGAGCTATTCTGCCAACGCCGTTTTTTAATGCAAAATAGAAAACGGAATCCTCAAGCAGAAAGTATGCCTCACCGCTGCGGCGCAGTGTGTTGAGCATAAGCGCGGTATCGGTAATATCAAAAAGTTCGGAATTTACTTTTTCTTCGCTTTCGTTTTGCTCTGCCCTTACGGGGGCGGGCTCCATATCAAGGCGTTCAAGGATTTTGAACATTTCAAGCTCGGTGAGCAGCTTTGTTACTTTATAGGTATCCGGCTTTTTGGGAATATAGGCGTTATAATCGGTTTCAATGGGGGCGTTTAAACGGATTGTGCCCAGGTCCTTACTGAGAAATGCCATATCCTTATCCGCCGCAAGCTTTGCGCGAACGCCGTCTTTAATATCAAGTGAATCAAGGTTTTCGTAAATATATTCAATCGAACCGAAGCGGCTTATCAGGTCGGCGGCGGTTTTCTGACCGATTCCGGCAACGCCGGGGATGCAGTCGGAGGCGTCGCCCATAAGTGCTTTTATGTCAATAAGGGCGTGCGGCTCAACAAAATAATCCTCCTTAACCTTTTCGGGGGTGTAGCAAACGGTTTGCGGGCGGCCCATTTTGGTTGAGGCGAGCATAACATTTACTTTTTCATTAACAAGCTGCAGGGAATCTCTGTCGCCGGTGGCGATATAGCAAAAATCACCGTCACCGCGGGCGGCGGAAAGGGTGCCGAGAATATCATCGGCCTCAAAGCCCGCAAGCTCAACGATTTTGTAGCCCATATCTGCAAGGAGCTCCTTTAAAACGGGCATTTGCTGGGCAAGCTCATCCGGCATACCTTTTCTGTTTGCCTTGTAGCCGTCATAGGTCTTGTGGCGGAATGTGGGCGCCTTGACATCAAAGGCAATGGCCACCGCATCGGGAGAGGTTTCTTCTCTCAGCCTCAGCAAGATGTTCAAAAATCCGTATATCCCGTTCGTAAATCTGCCGTCCTTGGTGGTGAGCAGCTTTATTCCGTAAAAGGCGCGGTTAAGAATACTGTTGCCGTCGAGCACAAGTAATTTCATTCCTCAGCACTTCCTTAACTTTAGTCATTATAGTATTATATCATATATCATTTGCTTTTTCACTATTTTTTTAAGGATTAAGTTGTATTATTTTTGCGCGTGTGTTAGAATAGCTCATACAAAAAGAAAGGGGGGCGGAATATGTTTATCGGCGGCACCGAAATTAAGGGCTTTGCCGCGCTTGCGCCTATGGCGGGGGTTGCGGATATGGCGTTTCGTGAGCTCTGTGTTGAATACGGAGCGGCCTATGTTGTCAGCGAAATGGTGTCATCCAAGGGCGTTGCCATGCACGACAGAAAATCAGGCAAGCTGATGATGCTCTCCGAAAAGGAGCGCCCCGCCGCAATTCAGATTTTCGGCTCCGACCCGGCCACAATGGCCGGCGCTGCTGTAAAGGCACAAAACTTTACTTGCGACATAATAGATATCAATATGGGCTGCCCTGCACCCAAAATAGTTAATAATGGCAACGGTTCTGCGCTGATGAAGAACCCCGCACTTGCAGGGGAGATTACAGCAGCGTGTGTAAAGGCTGTTAACTTGCCTGTTACTGTAAAAATCAGAACCGGATGGGACGAAAACAGCCTGAATGCGGTGGAGGTTGCGGCGCTCTGCGAGCAGGCAGGAGCCTCGGCAATAACGGTTCACGGCAGAACAAGGGCTCAGATGTATGCCCCGCCTGTTAACCGCGATATGATAAAAGCGGTAAAAGACACGGTAAAAATCCCCGTTATCGGCAACGGTGATATTGTTGACCCGTTAAGTGCCGAAAAAATGCTTGAAGAAACCGGCTGTGACCTGCTTATGGTTGGCAGGGGTGCCCTTGGCAGGCCGTGGGTGTTTTCACAGATAAACGAATATTTCAAAACCGGAGTAATTCTTCCCGAACCGGATATTGAAGAACGGATGAATGTGCTTATGAAGCATGTGTTAAGGCTTTGTGAGTACAAGGGGGAGTACATCGGAATGATGGAAGCGAGAAAGCACGCCGCGTGGTACATCCGTGACATAAGGGGAGCCGCCTCTTTCCGCAATGAAATCGGCAGGCTTTCTTCACCGGAGGAGCTTGAAGCGCTTATCAAAAAGGTTCTTGACGGAAATGTTACCCGAAAATGAATTTTCACGCCGCCGTATTGACTACGGCGGTATTTTTGTTTATAATATAACCTCTCAATATTATATATAATAACCGAAAGGAAATATAAATGGAAACTCTTTCTAATGCAGCCGTTATGCCGGTTGTCGCGCTCAGAGGCCTTGTTGTCTTCCCCGGAATGTTTATTCATTTCGATGTGGCAAGAAGCAAGTCGGTCAGCGCGGTGCGTGAGGCAATGAATGGTGACCGTAAAATTTTTCTTGTTGCTCAAAAGGATATCGGTGTTGAGGAGCCCGAAGCCGAAGACCTTTATGAAATAGGTGTTATTGCCTCCGTCTGCCAGACCCTTAAAATCTCCGGCAAGGAGGAGGGCCCCATCCGTGTTGCGGTTGAGGGCATTTGCCGTGCAAAGCTCAACAGCCTTATCAACGGTGCGGGTATGCTTATGGGCACCGTTTCAACCGTTTCCGAGCGAATCCCGTCGGGCGTTACAAGGGATTATTCAAGCGCACTCATCAGGCACACAAAGGACCTTTTCGGCGAATACAGCGATGTTGCCCCGCGCCTGCCGTCGGATATGTCGATGAGCGTTATTAACGAATACAACGCCGGCAAGCTTGCCGATTACATAGCCGGCAATATTTTTCTTGAATACTATGACAGGCAGAGCGTGCTTGAACGCCTGAACCCCATAAAGAGGCTTGAGGATGTCTGCGTTCTGCTTTCAAGGGAAATCAATCTGCTCTCTCTCGAAGCGGAAATCAATGACAAGGTTCAGAGCAGAATAGACGACAATCAGCGTGATTTTTACCTTCACGAGCAGATGAAGGTTATTTCGGAGGAGCTCGGCGATTCATCCGAGGATGAGGTGGCGGAATTCCGCGAAAAAATAAGCGCGCTCAACTGTGATGATGAAATAAAAGAAAAGCTTTTCAAGGCCTGCTCACGCCTTGAAAAATATCAGCCCCAGTCACCCGAGGCGGCGGTGGAGCGCAATTATCTTGACGCCTGTGTTGCCTTGCCGTGGAATGTTTATTCCGCCGACAACACGAATATAAAGCGCTCGGCAAAAATACTTGATGAGGACCACTACGGGCTTAAAAAGGTTAAGCAGAGAATAATCGAGCTGCTTGCGGTGCGCTCCATAGCACCCGATATTACAGGGCAGATAATCTGCCTTGTGGGCCCTCCCGGTGTGGGCAAAACCTCGGTTGCCCGCTCCATTGCAAGGGCGATGGGCAGGGAATATGTGAGGATTTCGCTTGGCGGAGTTAAGGATGAAGCCGAAATAAGAGGTCACCGCAAAACCTATATCGGCCCAATGCCCGGCAGAATTATTGATGCTCTTCAAAAGGCAGGCACCGCCAACCCCCTTATTCTGCTTGATGAAATCGACAAGCTTTCCTCCGACTACAAGGGCGACCCGACCTCCGCTTTGCTTGAGGTGCTTGACCCGGAGCAGAACAATTCATTCAGGGACCACTACATAGAGCTTCCCTTTGATTTGAGCCGTGTGCTCTTTATTACAACCGCCAACCTTGAGCAGAATATTCCCGAACCGCTCAAAGACAGAATGGAAGTAATTGAGCTCGGCAGCTACACAAGGGAAGAAAAATTTCATATCGCAAAAGACCACCTTATTAAGAAGCAGATGAAAAAGCACGGGCTTTCGGCAAAGGAACTCAAAATAACCGATGCAGCCCTGCGTGAGATAATTGACGGCTACACAAGCGAAGCGGGTGTAAGAAAGCTTGAACAGAAAATCGCTGCCGTGTGCCGCAAGGCGGCTCTCAATACCGCTGAGGGCGGCGGCAAAATGACCGTTAAGCCCGCCGACCTTTATGACCTGCTCGGCTCCGTTCGCTACAAAAGAGAAAAGCTTTGCGAGGGCGGTCAGGTAGGCGTTGTTAACGGCCTTGCGTGGACTGCCGTGGGCGGAGAAATGCTTAATGTTGAGGCAGCGGTTATGGACGGCACCGGCAAGCTGGAGCTTACGGGCTCACTCGGCGATGTTATGCAGGAGTCGGCAAAGGCGGCGCTGAGTGTAATCCGTTCAAGGGCGGGAACGCTGAGAATAAACGGCGATTTTTACAAAACAAAGGATATTCATATTCATGTGCCGGAGGGTGCAACCCCCAAAGACGGCCCCTCGGCAGGCGTTACCATGGCAACCGCTCTGCTTTCGGCACTTACCGGTACAGCTGTTCGCGGTGATGTTGCCATGACCGGCGAAATCACTCTTCGCGGCAGGGTTCTGCCCATTGGCGGGCTTAAGGAAAAATCAATGGCCGCTTTCCGCGCGGGTGTAAAAACAATAATAATCCCCGCCGATAATATCAGCGACCTTGATGAGGTTGATGAAGCGGTTAAAGAGAACATCCGGTTCATACCGGTGAAAACGATTGATTCCGTGTGGAGCGAGGCTATGGCAGATTCCTCCTATTTTGCCGCAAGCGGCGAAAGCAGGGCGGAGCAGGCGCCAAAGCAAAAGCGCGCCACGGCTCCCCGCACGGCTTCCGGGAGGCGCCCCGCAGGAGAGCTTGAATGAAATTTGAAAAGATAGAATATTCCGCCTCTTACGGCACCGAAAAGCAGCTTGTTCCCTCCTCCTTGCCGGAAATCGTGTTCTCCGGCAAATCAAATGTGGGCAAATCGTCGCTGATAAACAAGGTGTTTAACCGAAAGAACCTTGCAAGGGTCAGCTCCGTGCCGGGCAAAACCGTTACCGTTAATTTCTTTAAGGGCGACGGCGTGAATTTTGTGGATTTGCCGGGCTACGGCTATGCAAAAAAGAACTACGATGAAAAAATGCGCTGGGCGGGGCTTATGGAGCACTATTTCAGCTCCGGGCGTGATATCCGCCTTGTGATTCAGCTTATTGATATGCGCCACCCTCCGAGTGAGGATGATATGACAATGCTCAACTTTTTGAAGGAGAGCGGCTATCCGTTCATCATCGTTTTAACCAAGTGTGACAAGCTCAACAAGGGTGAAACCGAAAGCAGGCGCAGCTCGCTGAAAACCGAGCTTGCCGGATTTGAAAACATCCGGGTTATCGAGTTTTCGGCAATCAACGGCACCGGAGTTAATGAGGTTAAATCAGCCATAGAAAACTGCTGATTAATATATGAAGCGGAAAGAAAAATGCCAATAATGAAAACAGAATAAGAAAAAGGAGATTGTTTATGCCGAAAATCAGTAATCCCGCGAGCGGTGTCAGGGTTTGCCGGGTTAAAACCGACCGGTTCAAAACCGGCAGCGTCAGTATTGCAATGGCTCTGCCTATGAGCGGCAACCTGAGCGCCAACGCTCTTATGCTTTATCTTTTAAAACGCTCCTGCAAAAAATATCCCGATTATGCCTCCCTCAACGGCACGCTTGACGAGCTTTACGGCGCCGCATTGACCGCCGGGGTAAGCAAATCGGGTGAGGCTCAGATTCTCACCCTCGGTGTAACCTGCATTGATGACCGCTTTGCCCTCAACGAGGGGGAAAGCGTGGTTGCCGATTGCGCCGGGCTTCTTACCGACCTTCTTTTTGAGCCCAATATCGAAAACGAAGCCTTTGCCGAGGCGGATTTCCTTGATGAAAAAAGGCTGCTTAAGCAAAGAATGGATGAAGAGGTCAACGACAAGCGTTCATTTGCAAGGAAGCGCTGTGAAGAGATTATGTGTGCCAACGAGCTTTTCGGCAAAAGCAGATTCGGCACCCCCGAGGAGCTGGAGGCGGTAACGCCCGCCGATGTTTATGAAGCGTGGCAGAATCTTCTTAAATCGGCGGTTATGATGATAACTGTTGTGAGCAGCACGGGCGGCACGGCGGTTGAAAAGCTTTTCAAAAAGAAATTTTCAAAAATCGAAAGAGAACCCGCCGAAATAAAAACCGAATTCAGAGTTAAAGCGGGCAGATTCCAGCGAATCTGCGAAAACTTCAAGGTCAATCAGGGCAAGCTTGTTATGGGCTTCCGCGCCGGAATGGCCGACAAGGATGACAATTATGCCGCAGAGGTTATGATGACCGATATTTTCGGCGGCAATGTTTATTCAAAGCTATTCCTCAACGTGCGTGAAAAGCTCAGCCTTTGCTACTACTGCTGGTCAAGATTCTATTCACGCAAGGGAATAGTGCTTGTTGACTGCGGCATTGATACCGATAAGGAGAAAAAGGCATCGGCAGAGATTCTCACCCAGCTTTCCGATATGCGAAACGGAAAGTTCACCGAGGAGGATATGGATGCTTCGCGCAAGGGTATGCGCGAGCGCTGGCTCGGCAGCGTTGACGACCCGGCGGGAATCTGCTCGTGGTATGGCTCCATGGTACTTGATGAGGAGATTAAAACCCCCGAGGAAATGCTTGAAATGCTTGAATCGGTAACGAAGGAAGATATCTGCCTTGCGGCAAAGAGAATGGCGCTTGAAACCATATATATGCTTGCTTCAACGGAGGGTGATGAGGAATGAAAATGAAAGAAATCAAAAACGAATTGCTCGGCGATTCCGTTTTCAGCGTTAAACATCCCTCAGGCCTCAATATTTTAATGCTCCCCAAAAAGGGCTACTCTTCCGCCTATGCTGTTTTTGCAACAAAATACGGCTCCATTGACACAAGCGTAAAAAATGAAAACGGCGGCTTTGACCCGATTCCCGAGGGCACGGCTCATTTTCTTGAACACAAGCTTTTTGAGTGTGAGGACCAGGATGCCTTTGAGCGCTTTGCAAAAACCGGCGCTTCGGCAAATGCCTACACCACCTTTGACCGCACGGCCTACCTTTTCTCCTGCTCTCAGAATTTTGAGGAATCACTTGATATTCTGCTTGATTTTGTGCAGAAG
>JAZUJM010000238.1:0-19428 GCA_045642785.1 Acutalibacteraceae bacterium
AGGCCGGTGTTTTCATCAATCAAAACCTCGCGGTATTTCCATCTGCCGCCCGGTGCCTCAATGCCCTGAACAGAGAGGGGATAAAAACAAATTGCATCAACAGTCTCGGCGTTCCCGGTTTCGCCATAGCCACAATAATAATCAATACTGCTCAATTCAAAGCGGCAGACGGTTCCGCATTCCGTAATGAGGTCGGTCCGGTTTGAATCAACCGCCAGAAAACAGAGCGGAACGGCTATTTGAACGGCAATCAGCACAAAAAGCAGAACCTTACGCATTATCGTTCACCCCGCTTTCTTCCCCTGCCCTTTCCGCGCTGAATTTTTTAATAAGAAAGCGGTTGAGCAGCAGCAGAGCCGCGCCGAGGATAACAAAGGTCAACCCTATGACCCACGCCTCCGGCTCAAGGGCAAAGATTATGATATAGGCATCGGCACAGATATCAACAAGGCCGAGGTTCACGGTGAGCAGCTTTGATTTTTTAAGCCCGAATGCCGTGGTAATCCCGCCGAGCACCGCCGAAATCAGCAGCAGGGCAACGCTTTTGAACTCCGGCTTATCAAAGAATATGAAAGCTGAGGCGCACACGGCATATACACAGCCCGTGACAATAAAAGCAAGCTTTAATTTATTCTTTTCTTTTTGGTTGAAAATAAAGAAAACCGAAACAGCGCACAGCAGTAAAACCGCCGCAAAAAGCGGAATAAGCTCCGACGCGGAACGAATTAAATATAATTCATACGCCCTGCTTTCGTAATCGGAAGAAAAATAAACCGATGAATAACCGGCGGCATAAACCGTGCCCGCGGCAAGCACACCGGGCAGAGCGGCAAAGCGAAGCGGCGCGCAAACCGGCTTTGAGCCGTCGGCGGCACAGCCCGCAAGGAAAACGGCAAACAAAAGCAGGAGAACCGTTATTTCCGCGGGGGTGAGCATAAAAGCAACTATAATTATATCCGCCCCCAAAGCAACGAAGCTTACCCATTGAGTGAAGCCGCGGCGGGTTTTATCTGCGGCGGTAAAGGCAAGGCAGGCGGCAAGCACGGCGGCAAGAGCAATAAAGGAAAGCGCCGAGCCGTCACTTACGGCAAAGCCGATTGCCGAAAGCAAAGCGGAAACAACAAGCGGAACAACGGAATCCAGCACAAACATCATCGGCGCAACAAGCACGGCGTCAATGAGCATAAGGTTTTCAAAGCCCAGGTCAGCCGAAAACAGCGAATTGATAAGGGCATTTGTGGCGGCAAGCCCGCCAATCCACATAACACTTGCGCCCTCGCGCCACACCGCGCTGTTTTTCTTTTTGAAAAAGACATAGCAGGCAGCACCCGCGCCGGCAAGCAGCGGCAAAAAGGCAAGCGCACCCTTAACCGCCTCGGGAACATCGCCCCAGAAGTCGGCAAAAAGGATTATCAGACCAACAGCAACGAGCAGGGAGCCCACAACCGAGATAACAACGGTTATGGTTTTTTTGCTCTTTTCTTTTTCTTCATCGGGGCGTGAAACACGGGGCTTGCCGTATATCAGCTCCTCAATATCCGCATTGAGTGCCGCCGATATGGCCTCGAGCAAATCAATATCGGGGCGGGTGCGGTCGGTTTCCCAGCTTGAAACGGTTTGCCGGGTAACATTCAGCTTTTCCGCCAGAGCCTCCTGAGTTAAGCCTCTTTCGTTTCTGAGGCGGCGGATGTTTTTTGAAATTTTAGCCAAACTTAAATCACCTCCGCCTATATTATTGCATTATCCGTGGTAAAAAGTCACGCAATGATATGTTGCATCAGGTATTTTCGGCCTTGAATACTCTTTTTACAAGCAAATTTTCGCCCCCGTCGTTTTCGCCGAGGCCGAGGAATTTCATCTGCGGGTCAAAAACCCGGTATATGCCCTCTTTTTTTGCGCCGCGCAGCCGCTCAACCAGCAGCTCGCCGCCGTTTGCGAATCTTACCGCCTGTGCGGGGGAAACAACCACCTTCGGGTAACTTTCAAGCGCACTTTCAACCGAAAGAATGTGATTGCCGAGCTCCCCTGCCTCAACCGCCGCTTTCAACTCATCAAGGGTGAGGGCGTTTTCAACCGAAAAGCCGTTTGCCCGTGTGCGGCGAAGAGCGGTGAGCACCGCCCCGCACCCGAGCTTTTTGCCGAGGTCGTCGGTGAGAGTTCTTACATAAGTGCCGCCGGAGCAGGCAACGCGAACGGTGTATTCGCCTTTTTCTTCATCGCAGTCAAGCATTTCAAGTTCAAAAATCTCAGCATCGCGCTCCTCGCGCTCAATTTCCTCGCCCTTTCTTGCAAGCTCGTAAAGCCGCGTGCCGTTAACCGAAACGGCGGAGAACATGGGCGGAGTTTGTTTTATTTTGCCTTTAAACTCTTCAAGTGCCGCTCTGACATCGGCGGCGGTACTGTTAACCTCGCTTGTTTTCAGCACCTTGCCCGTTATGTCAAGGGTGTCGGTAACGGTGCCGAGGCGAAATGAGGCGATATATTCCTTGTCGTGGTCGGGCAGAAGCTCGCAAAACCTTGTGGCATTGCCGAGCATAACGGTCAGCACGCCCGTTGCAAGCGGGTCAAGAGTTCCCGTGTGGCCGCACTTTTTTTGCCCTATTATTTTTTTAACTCTTATCAGCGCACCGAAGGAGGTGAGCCCCTCCGGCTTATCTATAAGCAATATTCCCGTCATCTGTTTTACCCCCTTATTTCTCCCAAAGCTTGCGGTCAAGCCTGCGATACTGCACGGCCTGGAAAATATGGTCGGAGTTTATGATGGGGGAATTGTCAAGGTCGGCAACGGTTCGCGCCACACGGAGCACCTTGTCATAGGCTCTTGCCGAAAGGCCGAGCTTGGTGAACGCCTTTTCAAGCACCGCCATTGCCTCTGAGGATATTTCGCAGAATTCCCTTGTCTGAGCCGGGGTCATTTTGGCATTGCAGGCAACTCCGCTGCCCGCAAGCCTTTGCTGCTGAATCTTTCTTGCCTTGTTTACTCTTTCACGAATCTGTGCCGAGCTTTCGGCCTTTGCGGAATCCGAAAGGCGCTCAAAATCCACGGGCGGCACCTCAATGTGCATATCTATTCTGTCAAGCAATGGGCCCGAAACCCTTGAAAGGTAGCGGCTTATCGCCTGCTCGGAGCAGGTGCACTCCTTTGTGGGGTGGCCGCAGAAGCCGCAGGGGCAGGGGTTCATGGCACACACTATCATGGCAGAGCAGGGATAGGTGAGCGTTGCCGCGGCGCGGGATATGGTTATGGTGCCGTCTTCAATCGGCTGGCGCAGAATCTCTATGGCGTGGCGCGAAAATTCGGGCAGCCCGTCAAGAAACAGCACCCCGTTGTGGGCAAGCGAAACCTCGCCGGGCTTGGGCACCGCTCCGCCGCCGGAAAGCCCCGCCGCCGACACCGTGTGGTGGGGTGAACGGAACGGCCTTGCCCTCATAAGGGAAACCCCCTCCGGCAAACTGCCCGCAACCGAATAAATCTCGGTGGTCTGCAGGCTTTCTTCAAATGTCATTTCCGGCAGAATGGAGGGCAGGCGCTTTGCAAGCATACTTTTGCCCGAACCGGGAGGGCCAACCATTAAAATATTGTGCCCGCCGGCTGCGGCTATTTCAAGGGCAAGCCTTGCCTCCGCCTGCCCCTTAACATCGCTGAAATCCGGCATAAGGGAAAAATCCGCTCCCTCATCCGCCGCCGGGTCAAAAACCGCCGCTTCAATCACGCTTTCGCCCTTAAGATGAGCAACAAGCTCCCTTATGCAGCCCACCGGAATAACGGAAATACCCGCAACAACCGAGCTTTCCCTTGCGTTTTCTTTGGGCACGAAAACGGTTTTTATTCCCGATTTCTGCGCCCTTATCACCATGGGCAATGCACCGTTTACCCTGCGGATAAGCCCGTCAAGCGACAATTCGCCTATAAAAGCACAATCGTCAACATCAACATTCAGCTGCTTCATCGCCTTTAAAATCGCCATCATCACGGGCAGGTCGTAAACCGTGCCCTCCTTTTTTGTATCGGCGGGGGCAAGGTTGACCGTTACCCTGCCGGGAGGGTATTCAAAGCCGCTGTTTTTTATTGCAGAGCGAACACGGTTTTTTGCCTCGTTGACCGCCGCATCGGGCAGGCCGACAACATCGGTTCTGGGCAGGCCGCCGGAGATATCGGCCTCCACCGAAACCATAAAGCTGTCCATTCCGATTATTCCCATACTGTTTATTCTTGAAAACACGGCATTTACCCCCATAATAATCTGATTATATATTATCACAGAAAAACCCGCTCTACAAGATTAAGGCATTGAAAGAGGATAAAATTTGTGTTAAAATCGGGTTATACCATTATCGGAGGGAAGAAAAATGACGATAAGAGAGCTTGAACCCTTTGCTTTCGGCTTTAAAGAGGCCGATTTAAACGGCATTGACCCGAAATATGAGCGGGAATACCGCATAGCCTGCGGATTTAAGGCCTTTGTTGAAAATGTTAAAATCAGCATTGACCCCGCAGACTGGTTTGCCGGCCCGGGGTGTGAATACCCCGACCCGGGAATTCATTACAGCCGCAGCGGAGGAATCTATTGCCCGCCCGATGTGAGGGAAAAGCAGAAGAGCAACCACCCCGGGCTGGCTGACGAGATTGACAAGCTCTATGATGAATTTGAGCCCATAAGAACCCACCGCTTAACCGGCGGTTCCTTTACCGAAAGGCAGCACGAATTAAGAAAAATCCGTGCCTGCTGGGGTGAGGGCGCAGGCCACGCCAACCCCGATTATGAAATGCTTTTAAGAATCGGCACCGAGGGAATCCGCGCAAAAATCAAGCGCTTTGCCGCTATTCACACCGAGTGCGCCGGATTTTACGCCTCCCTTGAAATTGCGCTTTCCTGCATAGAGATTCTTGCCGACCGTTACAGGGCACTTGCGGAAGAAATGCTGAAAACCGCCGACGAAAGCTCCGAGGCGGTGCTTCGCCGTATGATTCGCGCCCTGCAGCAGATTCCGAGAAAACAGCCGCGCGATTTCTATGAGGCCTGCCAGTTCTTCTGGCTTGCTTACAGCTTTATTGATAACGATTCCCCCGGCCTTTTCGATTTTGCCCTTGGCAGATATTACGAAAACGATGACCCCGATGACCGCTATGAATGCCTTAAGAAGCTTTGGGAGCTCTTTTTCCGCTGCCGTGCGTGGAATCTGTGCATAGGCGGGTGTGACGAATTCGGGCGCGACCTTTGCTGTGAGCTCACCTATGATGTGCTCCGCGTTTCGCGCGAGCTCGGCTACAACACCCCGAATATCACCATGCGCTTTCACCCCGCAAGCCCGGAGCGTGCGTGGAAAGAAGCCGCGGCAACCATAGCAACCGGTATCGGTATGCCCGCAATATACAATGACGAATGCGTTTGCCCCGCGCTGGAGGCCCTCGGAATCCCCGCCTCCGATTCTCACCTTTACTGTATGAACGGGTGCAATCAGATTGATATTTTCGGCAAATCACACATGGGGCTTGAAGACGGCGAAATCAGCATGATTAAGGCGCTGGAATTTGCGCTGTTTAACGGCGAATGTCAGAAAAGCTTCAAAAAACTCGGCCTTGAAACCGGAGAAGCGGAGAGCTTTAAGGATTTTGACACCCTGCTTGCCGCCTATTACCGTCAGGTTGAATTTCTTGTGGATAATGTGGTGGATATGTCAAACAAATGCCAGCGGATATTTGCCGAAGAAGCTCCCAACCCGTGGCATTCACTTGTTATTCAGGGCTGTATCGAAAAGGGTATGGATTATAAAAACCACGGCCCGTATTACGGCCACGGTCAGATTCTTACCGAGGGTCTGCCCGATGCCGCCGATTCCCTTGCGGCGATAAAGCACTTTGTGTATGATGAGAAAAAATACACCCTGTCCCGCCTGCTTGCCGCGCTCAAAAACGATTTTGAGGGCGAGGAGGAGCTTTTGAAGGATTTCAAGGGCTACCACAAATTCGGCAACGACATTGACGATGTTGATGAGATTTACTTTAAGATAACCGACCATGTTTACCGCTACGCGCAAACAAAAGAAACCTTCCGCGGCGGCAAATTCGGAATGGGGTGCAGCACCTTTGAGCGCGCCGCAAAGTACGGTGCCAGCGTGGCTGCCCTGCCCAACGGCAAGCGCAGGGATGAAACTCTGCTTGCCGACAGCATAGGCCCCACCCCGGGGTGCGACACAAACGGCCCCACCGCAATGCTCAACTCCGTTTTAAAGGTGAATCAGCGCCTTGCAACAAGCGGTAACGTGCTTCAGATGAAGTTCCCGAAAAATCAGTTTGCCACCGAGCGCGGAATGGCATCATTCATTGCCCTTGCAAAAACCTATTTCAGAATGGGCGGCCAGACCCTGCAGGTGAATGTGCTTGATGCAAAGGAGCTGCTTGCCGCCAAGGCGGAACCCGAAAAGCACCGCGGGCTGATAGTGCGCGTGGGCGGATTCAGCGAATACTTTATTGAGCTTGACCCCGGTTTGCAGGATAACATTATTAAGCGCACGGAGCAGATGATGTGATATGAACGGCGTTATTTTTGACATTCAGCGTTTTTCGGTTTACGACGGTGACGGAATCCGCACCAATGTTTTCTTCAAGGGCTGCAACCTTCGCTGCCTCTGGTGCCACAATCCCGAATCTCAGCTTATGACACCGCAGCTTATGTTTTACAAAAACAGCTGCGTGGGCTGCGGCAAATGCGCCGAAATCTGCCGGAACACATTCACCGAAAACTGCACCGCCTGCGGCAGATGTGTTGAGGTGTGCGCCCACGGGGCAAGAAAAATAAGCGGCAGAACCGCAAGCGCCGAAGAGGTGGTTGAAACCGTTCTGCGCGATAAGGAATACTACATAACCTCCGGCGGGGGCGTTACGCTTTCGGGCGGCGAGCCATTGCTGCAGCCGGAGTTTGCGCGTGAGATTCTTCGCCTTTGCAAAGAAAACGGCGTAAACACCGCCATTGAGACCGCCGCAAATGTTAAATGGGAGGCATTTGAGCGCGTTTTGCCCTTCACCGATGCCGTGCTGTGCGATATAAAGGCCATTGACGAAAGCACTCACAGGCGGCTGACCGGCGTTTCAAATGCCCTTATTCTTGAAAACGCGGAAAAGCTTAAAAAAAGCGGAGTTAAGCTGCTTTTCAGAACCCCGGTGATTCCCGGACTCAATGACACAGAGGTTAAAAAAATAGCGGAGTTTGCGGGTGACACCCCGCTTGAGCTGCTTGCCTACCACAAAACCGGGTGCGGAAAATATGACGCACTCGGCATAGAATACTCTATTCCGGAAATCGTGCCCCCCGAAAAGGAGCAGATGGAGGCCCTTGCCGCCGAGGTCGGCGCCGAGTATTCCTCCACCGGAATGTGACGGGAGAATAATATGGACAGAAAACTGAGAATAGGCGTTATGGGTGCACGCAGGGGCGAAACGATGATGCGCGTTTTGCAAAAGCACCCCGAGGCGGAGCTTGTCGCAATCTGCGACAATTTTGAGCCCGCCCTTGAAAGGGCGCACCGCTTCTGCAATGAATTCGGTGCGGACATCGCAATTTTCACCGATTTTGATGAATTTATCGCCTTTGACCTTGATGCCGTTGTGCTTGCAAACTATGCCAACGAGCACGCACCCTTTGCGGTTAAGGCAATGAGGGCGGGCAAGCATGTAATGAGCGAGGTGCTCCCCTGCCAGAATCCCGCCGAGGCCGTGGCACTTATTGAGGCGGTTGAAGAAACGGGAATGGTTTACACCTATGCCGAAAACTACTGCTATATGAGCGACACCTTTGAAATGTGGCGCAGATATAAAAACGGAGATATAGGCGAGCTTCACTTTGCCTACAGCGATTATATTCACGACTGCTCTGCCGACTGGCTCAGCCTCACCTACGGCGACACGGAGCACTGGCGCAACAAGATGGCACCCACCTTCTACTGCACCCACTCCCTGGGCCCCATAATGATGATGGCAAACTCACGCCCCGAATATGTTACGGGCTACGAAACCCTGCCGATGAAGCCCTTTGCCGACCTCGGCAGCGCAACCGGGCACACAAACGGCATGGAGATTGTGCGCCTTGAAAACGGAGCCGTGCTTCAAAGCATCCACGGCGGCTTAAAGCGCCCCAAGCACAATTATTACAGCCTTTACGGCAGCCTCGGCTACCTCGGCAACACCGAGAATGACGATGTTATGTGCTATTTTGAGGACGGCACACTTGAAACCGCGGGCGAAAGGGGCACAAAGGAGGTTTATACCCCGAAGGCCTTTGTTTCCGCAGAGCTTCGCCGCAGCATAGATATGGAATCCCACGGCGGCAGCGATTTTTACGCCACCCACTTCTTTATTCAGAAAATTCTCGGCAAGCCCGACGGCGAATGGGCTGTTGATGTTTATAAGGCTGTTGATATGGGAATGTGCGGCCTGCTTGCCCACCGCAGCATTTTAAACGGCAGCATCCCGATGAAAATGCCCGATTTCAGAAAAAAAGAAGACAGGGACAAATACCGCTTTGATGTTGCCTGCACCGATGAAAGGGTTGCCGGTGATGCGGTGCTGCCCGTTTCATCCTTCCCCGCGAAGGTATACACCGAAGAGGAAAAGGCGGCGCTCAAGCTCCGCTGGGAGAAAGAATGTAAAGAAGACGATTAAAAGAACAAACCCCGTGCAGTTCTTAAAATGAACCGCACGGGGTAAATTATTTATTCGTTAACTGTTTGTTGTCTGCTCATCGGCGGGCTGTAAATATGCCACCGCGGCAAAGCCCTCAATATCGCCGTAGGTCACCTTTGCCCAGTCGCCTATAATCTTTGTAACGGTTACCGTCTGACCCTTGGGCACCCTGCCCACAACCTTTGCGCCGCTCTGCGCCTGCTCACGGATGTTGAGCGGGTCTTTGCTTGTGTTAACAATATATTTGCCGCCCGCGGGTGCCGCCTGAGCGGTGCTTTCCTCCTGCCCGGCAGGCAAAGAGGTAACGGTTATGATTCCCCACTTGCCGTTTTTGCGTGCCATATATTTGCCGCCCTCACCCGGGAGGATTATTTCATAGGTGAAATCAACAACGGTTTTGCCGTCTTTGTCAATAAGCCCCATAAAGCCGTTTTTAAGAACAGGAGCCGCGCCGCCGCTGAAGCCGAAGCAATATTCCTCACCTGCCGAGGTATAACCGCCGACAGAGGAATAAGCGGGCGCGATTATCATTTTGCCCGATTCATCAATGAAGCCCCATTTGCCTCCGCTGCAAACCGCACCCATGCCGCCGCTGAAATCAAGGGCAAGGTCATAGGCGGGCTTTATTATCATGGTAAGGTTTTCATCAACATAGCCGTATTTTCCGCCGCTTGATTCTCCGCCCTCAACGGCATAGAGCCCGTCATTAAGGCAAAGCTCCTCCGGCCTGATAACACCCGCGTTGCCGAGTGAATCATAGGCGGCAAGGGCGTCAAGCTTATCATTCCAGCGGGCGGTGCGCCCTGCGTTTTCGCCGGCCTCATACTGCTTTTTATCAACGGTTTTTTCGTTAATGTTCACTATCCGCGGAAAATCCTGACCCACAGGGCTTGCGGAGTAAACATAGTTCTGCCAGCCCTCACCCGAGCGGGAAAAAGCGGTGTAGCCCGGTGTGGTGGTCTTTTCACCTTTTAAAGTAATCAGCCCGAGCCTTCCGCTTGCGGAATCGGTATAAACCGCAACACCCGGCGCATAATATTTAACGTCACTTACTCCGGCAAGCGGTGCCTCATCAAATGCGGGCTCGCTGAAATAAACCGAGCGGTCGGAAGCCACCTGTTCCCCGCGGCTGTTAAACCAGCGCACACCGAAGAATCCCGCCGCGCCGAAAACGGCAACGGTCAGCACGCAGGCGACAACCCACGCGGCGGATTTGCCCCCGCTTTTTTTGGTGCCGGCATAAAATTCATTCTTTTTGATTTTTCTCATTATTAATCCCTCACAGGCGATAATTTTAAAGCGAAATACAAATAAACTGTATTTTTGAGAAATTATACCACACAATATCCTTTAAAACAATGAAATTTTCTTTAATTTTGGGTTGACAAAGGATAAACATTTTGTTATAATTCGTTTCACAAACGCGGATGTAGCTCATCTGGTAGAGCGCCACCTTGCCAAGGTGGAGGTAGCGAGTTCGAGCCTCGTCATCCGCTCCAGAAAAAAGGACTTGCAGTTTGCAAGTCTTTTTTAATCCCCATAAATAATTTTCGAGGTGTGGCGCAATTGGTAGCGCGCTTGCTTTGGGAGCAAGATGCTGCAGGTTCGAGTCCTGTCACTTCGACCAAAAAAGGATTGCAATTCTGACAAAGATTGCAATCCTGTTTTTTAGGCATTGATATTATAGCAAAAATATGCTATAATACCTTACGCACCATATGATGCAAATTTCTATTGCCCTTGTCTTAAGGGTGTGCCCTAAATGGCACAGGTGATTATTTGAAACTGAAAAAGAGATACTGTCCGATAAACATCGAACTTGATCCCTATGGTATCGATATGCTTGACATATCGATGGATATTTGCGGTAAACACTATGATTTTACTGCAAGTTCTGTTATGGGGGAACAGTTCGGTGCTTTTTTGTATGCACTTTACGGAATGTATTATGAAGCTCCCGGCGAAAAACGTTATCACAAAAAACTTCCATATAACAACGGCTGGCCTATCAAAATTGAACACATTGGCGATTATATAACCTCTCGATTTCGTTGGGATTCCGAAGGACATGTCACTATTTTTGTTTTAAAACGACTTTTTGGCAGTTATTCGTACCCTGATTATAACAAAACGGATACTATTGAACTCACTATTAATGAACGTGACACATTTCTCGTCGATGCCCGAGATCTCTGCTATGCCGTTGCAAAAGCATCTACCGATGCAATGAAAAAGTACGGTATATACGGATATCATCTTACCTGCGGTGCTGATGCCAATGGATTCGGTGACAGCATAGATATAGAAAGGTTGCTATTTATTAAAGCGTATGCGCTTAATGCAATGGAAGCACGCAAGATATCAGACGCAGGTAAACACCCTCTTTATCCGGATGATGATTTATACTGTGCATCCATTTCTCCCTTTGAAAAAGAGATAGAGCTTTTATTGTTTGATATGTAACATTAGTTGTTTTCGGAGTATTTGGTTGAGTCAAAACAAACGTTACGAAAATTAACGATTGCTCCCGTTTTGTCATTATTACAATCTTTAACCATTAAAAAAGCATCGCTGCGGCGGTGCTTTTTCTTTTGCCTAATGAAGCCTCCCCCTGCCGGGGCTTGCGGAGAAATCAAAACCCCTCACATTTAATTGAAAAATAAAAATTCCTATGCTATAATTTAAAAAAGCTTTCAGGGGGGTAATGAAAATGGGAATCACGCCTGTACGGCAAAAATGGAAGGGCACCATGACTGACCGTGAGCGCTTCAACCGCCAGCTTCACGGCAGGGGCTTTGACCGCAGCTTCAACATGGAGTTCGGCTACTGGGATGAAAACTACCGCGAGTGGTCAATGTTCCGCGAAAACGGAATAACCAACGAAGATGAGGCAAACAAATTTTTCAATTTTGATTTCGTTGCCCGCACGGGCGGCAATCTGTGGCTTTGCCCCTGCTTCGAGCACAGGAAAATCGACGAAACCGAAACCCACAATATTTTTATTGACGGCAATGGCCTTATCTCCGAAACCCCGAAGGACGGGCACAGCACCATTCCGCACTATCTGAGGCCAACGGTGGTTACCCCCGAGGATTGGAAAAAGGTCAAGGCGGAGCGGATGAGAGTTGACGACCCCGCACGAAAGATAGACATTGAAAGCGTAAAACGCCGCTTCCCCGATGACAGAGATTTCCCCGCCGGGGTTGACTGCGGTTCCATGATTGGCAAAATCCGCGATATGTTATCCTTTGAGGGAATCTGCTACGCCATTTACGATTACCCCGATATGCTTGAAGACATGGTTGAAACCTGCTGTCAGCTTGTTGAAAATGCCCTTGACCAACTGCTGCCCGCCGTTAAGTTCGATTTTGCCTATGGGTGGGAGGATATCTGCTACAACCACGGGCCGATTGTTTCGGTGCCGTTTTTCCGCGATGTTGTATGCCCGAGATACAAAAGAATCTCCGACAAGCTTCACATATACGGAATTGATATTTTTTACACCGACTGCGACGGCGATGTAAGACCCCTGCTGCCCTATTTTCTTGACAGCGGCATAAACTGCCTTTTCCCCTATGAGGTAAACTCCTGCGAACACCCGGGCAAGCTGATTGACGATTTCCCCGGTCTTCGCATTATGGGCGGCGTTGACAAAATGGCACTCATAAAGGGCAAAAAGGCCATTGACGAATACCTTGCCGGGCTTGTACCCTATGTTGTAAGGGGCGGCTTTATTCCCTTTGTTGACCACCGCTGCCCGCCCGATGTTACCGAGGAAAACTATCTTTACTATCTTGACAGAAAAGAAGAATTATTCGGAATGAAATGAGCTGAATAAATTATGGTTAACAATGAGCTTATACGCGAAATAACCGGCGGCAAAGCAAAAAAACCGCTGCCCATTCTCTCTTACCCCGCCGCGAGGTTTGTTGACCCGGATATCGGAGCCATTGCAAAAAGTGCGGAGCTTCAGGCACTTGTGATGAAAGAATCGGCGTTTCGGTGTAACTCCTCGGCAGTCACCGCACCTATGGATTTATCCGTTGAGGCCGAGTGCTTCGGTGCGGATATCATATTTTCGCCCGCTGCCGTGCCCGTTGTTGCCGGGAGCATTGTTCATTCGGCGCAGGATGCCGAAAAGCTTACCGTGCCCGCTGTCGGCTCTGCACGCTCCGGCATATTCATTGAGGCAATCAAAGAGGCAAAGCGCCTTATAACCGACCGCCCCCTGCTTGCGGGTGCCGCCGGTCCGTTTTCCCTTGCGGGCAGGCTTATTGATGTTACCGATATAATGCTTATGTGCTTTGATGAGCCTGAAGCGGTTGAGCTTGTGCTTAAAAAATGCACGGAATTTCTGATTAATTATGTTAATGCTCTCAAAAGCGCGGGTGCCGACGGCGTGATTATTGCCGAACCCGTTGCGGGTCTGCTTTCACCCGCACTTGAAGAGGAATTTTCCGCCCCGTATATAAAACAGCTTGCGGAGAGCACGGGTGACGGCTCCTTTGCCGTTATTTATCACAACTGCGGGCAGAGCGTGGAAAGGATGACGGCCTCCGTTTTTGAAAACGGCTGCTGTGCCTATCACTTCGGCAACGCGGTCAGCCTGCCGAAAATGCTTGCCGCCGCCCCGGCAGACAAGCTGATAATGGGCAACATTGACCCGGTTGCCTTTTTCCGTGACGGAACCCCGGCGGATATGAAAAACGCGGTTAACACCCTGCTCGGTGAATGTGCCGGGTATGAAAACTTTTTGCTCTCCTCCGGCTGTGACATACCCGTTTCGGCAAAGTGGGAGAATATAGATGCCTTCTTTGCCGCCGCCGAAGAATTTTATGGGGGAAAATATGCTTAAACAGATAAAAGTGATTTCACCCGCCGGCGAAAAGCTGATTGAAGCGGAAACGGGCACTCTGCTTGCGGATGCGCTGTGTGCGGGCGGCTTTACCGTGCCCGCCGCCTGCGGGCGCAGGGGCACCTGCGGCAAATGCTCGGTTCGCCTGATAAACGGCAGCTTCGGCAATGAGGAAGCGAAAAACGGTATGATTCGCTCCTGCCGTGCGGTGATTTGCGAAAATGCCGAAATCGGTGTGGATTTTGTCAGCGGCGGCGGATTGACCGATTTTTCCGCCGAAGCGAAAATAAAAAAAGACGCCTGCGGAATAGCGGCGGATATAGGCACCACCACCGTTGCGGCATCGTTAATAAAAAAAGACGGCACGGTTGTTTCCCGCTCCCGTCTTAATCCTCAAAGCGCCTTCGGCGCCGATGTTATAAGCAGAATCGAAGCCTGCGGCAAGGGTGCTTTGGGTGAGCTTACCCGGCTTATACGCACCTGCATTGCCGGGCTTATTAATGAGCTTGACCCCGGTAAAGAAGCAGGTGAGCTTGTCGTTTCCGGCAACGCAACAATGCTTCACCTTTTTTGCGGCGTTTCGCCCGAATCAATGGGTGTTTCACCGTTTACCCCTCAGTTTACCGATGCTCTTTTTTTAAGCGGCAAAGAGCTCGGCCTGCCGATTGATAAAGTAACCGTTCTGCCCTCGGTTTCGGCATTTGTGGGCAGCGATATTGTGGCCGGGATTTATGCCCTCGGGCTTCACCGTGCCGAAAACCGCGCCCTGCTTGCCGACCTCGGAACAAACGGCGAGCTTGTGTTAAGCGACAGGGGCAGGCTTTTCTGCACCTCCACAGCCGCAGGCCCCGCCCTTGAGGGCGCGTGCATTGAGTGCGGCGCGGGCGGCGTGCCCGGTGCGATAGACCGCGTTTTTTCCGAAAACGGAAAGCTTTGCTTTTCCACCGTCGGCGGCGCGGCACCCGTCGGCATCTGCGGCGCGGGGCTCACCGACGCGGTGGCTCTGCTGCTTAAGGAAAACACCCTTGATGAAAGCGGATACCTTGAAAATGAACTGCGAATCTGCGAAAATGTTTATGTTTCTCAGCAGGATATAAGGCAGTTTCAGCTTGCAAAAAGCGCAGTTTTCTCCGGCATTGAAACGCTGACCGAAGAGGTGGGAATCGAAGCCGGGCAGATAGACCGCCTTTATATCGCCGGCGGCCTCGGCTATTATATTAACCCCGAAAGCGCATTTATCTCCGGCTTGCTGCCGCGGGTGGCAGATGTTAAGCCTGCCGGCAACACAAGCCTTCAGGGTGCGCTTATGTGCATGGGCTGCCCGGAAGCCGTTGAAGAGATGAGAAAAATCTCCCGCTCCTGCACCCTTGTTGATTTGGGCGGCAACCCGGAGTTCGGCAACAGATTTATGAATAATATGTTCTTTACATAATTCCGAAAATCAATATCTTCCGTAATTCTGAATTGCGGCCATAACGGTTCTCATGCTTGTCAGCAGGGAGCCGTTATTTATTGAGCCCGCCGTGCTCAGGTTAAGTCCCCTTATATCGTCAACCTTTGCCGCCTCACAGTCACGCTTAACCTCGGCAATGATTTTTTCTTCATCGTTGCTCATAAAGGTGAACGGGGCTATGCAGCCGTCTATTCTGGTGGTTTTCATATGTTTTCTTATTTTATCCACGGTAACGGTGGGGCCGAAGTTGCAGCCCGTAAGGTTGAGCCTGCCGAGAATCGGCAAAATGTGCTCCATGGCGGAATCGGAGTGCTGATATCTTCTGTCGCCCGGATTGGGCGCACAGTGCTCAAACACCTTTTTAAGAATCGGATAACCGAACATCTCATAAAGCTCCGGGCTGAGAAGCGCGGAGTTATCATCATTAAAGCCGAAGCCGTCGGCGGTGTCGGTGATTCCCGATTCTTCGCTGAAAATATCGTAATATCCGATTACCACCCTTGCTATCGTGTCGGAGAATCTTGCGGCAAGCTCCGGCGAATCATAAAGCAGAAATATCAGCTCCTCGGTGCCGAAAACCGAGGTGGCAAGCGTAACCGGGCCGCGTATTCCGCGGAATGCGCCCGGCTTTTTGCCGTATTTTTCAAAAATATATCTCTTTTTCTCTTCCCAGTCCGGCGGCAGAATAAACTCACGCAAATCGGTTTTATCTATCTCATCAAGCTTTTTTTCAAGCTCCTTTTCACCGTTCAGGGTGCCCTGCAGCCAGGTTGTTTTGCCGTCAAAAACATATTTGCCGCCGAAAACCTCACCTATCTGACGAAAGGCGGGGAATCTGCTGTCCTCCGGCTCGGGAACATTCTCCCGCAGCAGCTTTCTGCCCACGATTTTAAGCGCCTTTTCATTGTAGCGCTTGTTGAGCTCAAGTCTGCGCTCAGGCGGCGTGTAGCCCCACGGCTCACCCTCTTCACCAAGCTCGGCAAAAACACATTCATCGCTCATTTTTATTGAAAGTGCGACCTGAGCGGTATTTTTTGAAAAGCAGTTGCCCTCGTGCGCTGTTTCTTCGTCCTTCCAGAACTGCTCAATATCAAGCTCCAGCATAAAAACACTCCCCGGAAATTATTCGGAATCACTATATGTTTTATTATAGCGCGGTAAAAAATAATATCAATGTTTTTCAAAAAATTGCATTGCAGAACATTTGATGTTATAATTCAATCAGCTTTATGAGAGGGGTATTTGTTATGCTTGAACAACTTATGGACGCACTTAAATTCGCTTTTCGTCAGAAGGCGGCTATCTACCGTGTGGGCGAGGTTTTAAAATCGGTTTTTGCCGGCGGCTTTCATCCCAAAAGAATTGCCGCCTTTTTCATTGCCCTTGTTGAAACGGTTGCGGGCATTGCAGACACGGGGTTGACCCCGCTCGGCAAAAAGCTTGACCTGACCGGCTACACCCTTGTTTTCTGCGATGAGTTTGAGGGCGACACCCTGAACACCGACAACTGGTATTACAGAGGTCTCGGCACACGAAGGGCGGGCTACACCTGGAGCGACCAGGTCAGGGTGGAAAACGGAAACCTTATTATCACCGCCGAATACCTTGAAAACGGTCACTTCGGCCCCGGCTGGTATGCGGGAAAAATCGGCACGGTTAAAAAATATAACAAGGGCTATTTTGAAATCTGCTGCAAGTGCAACGACGGCGGCGAAATATGGAGTGCCTTCTGGACCATGCCGGAAGACCCGATTGACCCCTACAACCACGAAACCTCAAAGGGCGGCGTGGGCGGCGCCGAGCTGGATATTTTTGAAGCATCCTTTGCCGCCGACGGTCCGCTTAAAAGGAACTCCGTTTCACAGACCATTCACTGCAACGGCGGCGATGATGACCCGGATAACCTTGATTCCCGCTGCCTCGGCTTTTTCAAGGGCAAAAACATCTATGAGGAATTCAACACCTACGGCCTTGAATGGACCGAGGATGAATATATCTTTTACATTAACGGGGTTGAAACGGCAAGGAGCTCCTTTGCCAACGGCGTGTGCGATGTTAACGAGGAAATAATCGTTTCGCTTGAGCTGCCGGATGAAATAACCCACGATAAAAGCTTTTCCACAACATTCACCGTGGATTATGTTAAGATATGGCAGAAAACCGATAATTAATTTTCAATTTTCAGTTGCATATCAAAATCAACTGTATTATATTGAAACTGTAATATTCTTCAATAAAACAGATTGGAGGAAATAAAATGGAAAAAATAAAAATCGCGGTTGTCGGCTGCGGCGGTATTTTCGGTGACCATTGGAACGCATACCGTCAGCAATTTGAAAAGGGCTTTGACGATTTTGAAATTGTTGCTTTTTGCGACCTTGTTAAAGAAAGGGCGCAGAACTATGCCGACAAATGGTTTGAAGCAAAGGGCACAAAGCCCGCTGTTTTTGCCTCGGTTGATGAGCTGCTTGCAAGCGGCGTTGACTTTTCGGTTGCCGAGGTTCAGGTGCCCCACAATGTTCATCACTCGGTTGCCATCCCTCTTATGAAGGCTGGCAAGCACATTATGACCGAAAAGCCTCTCGGTATGACCATGAGGGCGGCAAAGCAGATGATGGACTGCGCGCGTGAAAACGGCGTTACCCTTAAGGTTATGGAAAATTACCGCTATGACGCAGGCGAGCGCGCCGCGGCATGGGCGGTTAAAAGCGGAATGATAGGCACGCCGAGAACCCTCACAATGCTTGACATCGGCATTCGCCAGTGGTATTGGGACTGGCGCGACCACAAATATATCGCGGGCGGCGCATGGACCCTTGACGGCGGCATTCATTTTGCCGACCTTTGGATGAACATCCTCGGCCCCGTTAAAAGCGTTATGGCCGTTTCCGGCACCTATGACACCACAAGATACAAAAATTTTGACAGAACAGAGGAACGCCAGGAGTTCAAATACAGAAACACCCGCTCCCTTTTGAAGGTTAACCCCGAAACCTACGGCGAACCCGTTGAATCAGACCTTGAAGATACCACCTCCGCCGTGCTTGAATTTGAAAACGGCGTAATAGGCACCTGGCTTGTCAGCCGCTCCTCCACCGGATTCAATGACAGAAAAATCGTTATCGCAGGTTCAAAGGGTGCACTCGAATGGGGCGAGGGCGTGAAGGATTACACAGGCGAAACCGTTATTTCGTGGGATGAGCTGCGCAATATGTATTTTGAGGCCCTTTCGGCAGAGGAAAAGGAATTCTTCTTCCCCGGCGGTTTGTCACACTCAATCGCTCTGGAGCAGAGAGAATTTTTCGATTTCTATAACGGCAAGCGTGAGCTTGAAGTAACCGATGAAACGGGTTATCTTGATTTGGCAGTTCCCTATGCGGTTTATGAATCCGCCGCCACCGGCAAAAAGGTCAGCATAGCCGATGTTATGGCCTTAAAAGAGGAAACATATCAGAAAGCACTTAACGAAAGCATAAATATCGGCTGATAAAACAAAAAAGCACCGCTTTACCTGAAAAATCAGATAAGGCGGTGCTTTTGGCTTTTAATAATCAATAATTCTCGGCGTGAACCTCAAAGTAAGACTGCGGATGTGCGCAGGTGGGGCAAACGGCGGGAGCCTTTTCGCCGATAACGATATGGCCGCAGTTTCTGCACTCCCATACCTTGACCTCGCTCTTTGCGAAAACCTCAGCTGCTTCAACATTCTTAAGAAGGGCGCGGTATCTTTCTTCGTGGTGCTTTTCGATTGCCGCTACAAGGCGGAATTTTGCCGCAAGTGCCTTGAAGCCCTCTTCCTCGGCTGTTTTTGCAAAGCCCTCATACATATCGGTCCACTCATAGTTTTCACCGTCTGCCGCGGCGGCAAGGTTTTCGGCGGTGCCGTCTATGCCGTCATTGAGCTCCTTGAACCACATCTTGGCGTGCTCTTTTTCATTGTCGGCAGTTTTAAGGAAAAGCTCCGAAATCTGCTCAAAGCCGTCTTTCTTTGCCTTTGATGCAAAATAGGTGTACTTGTTTCTTGCCATTGATTCGCCTGCAAATGCGGCTTCAAGGTTCTTTTCGGTCTGAGTTCCGGCGTATTTATTTGCCATTTTTTCTCCCTCAACTTTCTGAATTTTATTGTTATGAAGATTGTACACTATCGGTACAAAATGTCAATAGCAAACGGCGTTTTTTTGATTATTAAACCTTTTTATGCACAGCAGGTGCCGCAACAAGATGGTTTCAAATCAAGGGGTACGGTTTCAAGGCGTATTCTGACCCAAAAACCCTGCTTTGCTTTGAGAGATCGAACTCAAATTTGATACAGTAAATCAATTGCTTTTGTTTTGTTTATTTGTGATTATAATGCCAGCTACAAGCCCGGCAATTGAAATAACAAGTCCGATTGGCAGTTTGGCGAAATCAGGCCAGATGACGCTTTTCATTGCCATATTA
>JAZUJM010000239.1:0-1790 GCA_045642785.1 Acutalibacteraceae bacterium
CGTGCCGTCGTAAATTTCGGGAACCTCGCTTTCAAGAAGCCTTCTTACAAGGCCGGCGTGAGTTCTTGAAATGGTTGCGTGGGGGATGTTTCGGGTGGTGTCCTTAACATCAACAATGTAAACCTTGATAAGGTCGCCCTCGGTGAAGTGGTCGTTGGGCAGCTGCTCCGCTTTGGGCAGTCTTTCTTCAAGCTTGCCTATCTCAACAAAGGCGTCGCCGGTGTCGGGGTCAATCTTGGAAACCTTAACGGTAACAATTTCCTGATTGCGGCTCTGGAACTCGGCCTTAAGCTGGCCGTGCTCAGCCTCGCGGATTCCCTGGCGAAGAACATGCTTGCCTTTTTCGGCAGCAATGCGGCTTACCTCTTTGGTATCAAGCTCAATTTCGATAATATCACCGGGCAGGGCGGGGGACTTGTATCTTCTTGCCTGGTCAACGGTGAAATCGGTGTCGGGGTCGTCAATTTCGGTAACAACATTTTTGCGAACATAAACGCGCATGGTGTTTTCGTCGGGGTCTATATCGCAGAAAACGATATCCTTATTATTATAGTCGCGCTTTACCGCCGTGACTATCGCGCGCTCGATGCCCTCACACAGAAGGTCGAGGGAAAGCCTTTTCTCCTTGGCAAGAAGCCTTAAAGCCTCAAAAAATTCCTTGTTATCCATTTTTTCAATCATTCCTTTCAGTATATTGGAAAAAGCGATTATTCAAAATCATCAAGCTTAACATAGCTTGCTTCTTTTTTCTCAAAGCTTATGCCGTCGCCGTTTTCAAAGCGGACGGTGATGTTTTTGCCGTCGTAATCCTCAAGCACGCCTTTGAAGTCGCGCTTGCCGTCTTTGGGGCGGATTAAGCGGAGCATAACCTTGCTGCCGATGTTCTTTTCAAAATGAAAATCCCTTGTCAGCTCCCTTTCAACTCCGGGGGAGGAAACCTCAAGGCAGTAGCTCTGCTCAATGGGGTCGGCCTCGTCGAGCGGTGCATCAATGGCACGGCTCATATTTTCGCAATCCTCAATGTTGATGCCGCCCTCTTTGTCAATGAAAATCCTGAGGAACCACGAAACGCCCTCTTTGACAAAGCGCACATCCCACAGCTCAAGCCCGAGCTCCTTTGCAATCGGCTCGGCAAGCTGCCACACGGCGGCCACAGTGTTGCCGCCCTTACCTTTTCCTGCCATAAGAACCTCCGATAATTCTAAATATGAAAAATAAAAACAGAACAAACAAAAGAGCGGGAATTAAACCCACTCTTCAGTCAACATATCTTACAAAATCAGTTTACCACATTTTTTCAATAATAGCAAGCCTTTTTGTAAACTTTTTATTAAATAAAATAACCGATATCAGTAAACGGCAAGGTAGCGGTCGATTTCCCACTGAGAAATGCGGCGGCGGTAGGCAAGCCACTCTGCCTTTTTGGCCTCAAGATATTTTGTGAAGATGTGCTCTCCGAGAACATCTTTGATGAATTCATCGCTCTCAAATGCGGCGGTGGCTTCTTCAAGGGTGGAGGGCAGCAGCTTTATGCCGGCCTTTTTGATTTCTTCATCGCTCATATCGTAGATGTTGAAATCGGTGGGCTCGGGGCACTTAAGGGAACGCTTGATTCCGTCAAGACCCGCCATAAGGCAAAGAGCCATTTCAAGGTAGGGGTTGCAGGCCGGGTCGGCGGAGCGAAGCTCTACTCTGGTGCCTGAGCCTCTTGCGGAGGGGATTCTTATGAGGGGTGAGCGGTTTTTGGCCGACCACGCAATGTACATCGGAGCCTCATAGCCGGGAACAAG
>JAZUJM010000240.1:0-8111 GCA_045642785.1 Acutalibacteraceae bacterium
TCTCACCGCTTACAAATATCGTCACCTCTTCAAACTGCGGCGGCGATTTCGGTCTTTCGCTTAAGCGTGCGGGCTATGATGCCGTAATCTTCACGGGCAGAAGCGAAACACCCGTCACGGTCAATATTACGGCAGAGGATGTTACCTTTGAATCTGCTGAGAAACTGTGGGGGCTGACCACAAGCGAAACTCAGGCAAAGATGAAGCCCGATGTCGGCAAGCTGGTTATCGGCCCCGCGGGTGAAAACAAGGTGCTTTATGCCTGCGTTTTCAGCAACGAGCGCACCGCAGGCCGCGGCGGCGTGGGCGCGGTATTCGGCGACAAAAAGCTCAAAGCAGTCACCGCTTTCGGCTGCAAACTGCCCGAGGTAACTGACCGTGAAAAGCTCAATGAGCTTAATAAAAAATGGGCAAAAACATTAAAGACACATCCCCTTACGGGCCGTCAGCTTCCCAAGCTCGGCACGGCAGGGCTCATTGCCCCCATGCAGGCTCACAAAATCCTTGCCACAAAGAATTTCTCCTCCGGCAGATTTGATAATTTTGAAAAGGTCTCCGGCGAAGAAATGGCGGAAAAGCACCTTGTAAGCAATGCCGCCTGCACAACCTGTGTTATCCGCTGTGCAAGAATGGTCAATGTTGACAATAAGATTGTCAAGGGCCCCGAGCTTGAAATTCTCGGACTTATGGGTCCGAATATAATGAACGATAATCTTGAAAAAATCCTTGAATGGAACTATGTGATTGACGAAATGGGAATGGATGCCATTTCCACCTCCGGCGTTGTTTCGTTTGCCATGGAGCTTCAGGAAAAGGGAATGAAGGATTTCGGACTTCAATTCGGAAAAATCGACAACATCACCGATATAATAAAGAAAATCGCTCACCGCGAGGGTGAATACACCGAGCTTGCAGAGGGCACAAAGCGCATGAGTGAAAAATTCGGCGGCAAGGAATTTGCCATTCACGCAAAGGGCATGGAGCTTTCCGCCTATGAGCCGCGCCACGCAGTCGGCCAGGGCCTCGGCTATGCCACAAGCAACCGCGGCGGCTGCCACCTTAACGCCGGTTATATGGTCTGTGTTGAAGGCCTCGGCCTTGATATTGATGCCCTCACCCCCCACGGCAAGGCAGCGCTTTCCATTATGTTCCAGAATCTTATGGAGGCTGTTTCCGCCTGCGGCGAATGTCTGTTCACATCATATGCCGTTTTCCCCGGCTTCCTTGTTGACAAGCCCAACTGGTGGGTAACAAAGGCGATTCTTGCCTGCTTCCCGTATGTGGGGCCCGTTGTTAATCTTCTCAGCCACTTCCCCAAGGCTCCGAAAATAAACATTCCGCTCCTCCCCCATTCATATGCGGTGAAATACGCCACCGGCATAAAATCCACCATGGCAAGCTTCCTCACCTGGGGTGCCTACGGATATAACACCGAGCGAATTTCAAACATTATTCTCGGCCAGAAGGCGGGAGCCGACAAGCTGCCCAAGCGCCTTGTAACCGAGCTTGAAGACCCCAACGACCCGAGAACAAAGGTACCCCTTGAGCAGATGAAGAAGGTTTATAACCGTGCAAGAGGCTGGAAAGACGGCATCCCCACATATCACAAGCTCAAGTCACTTGGAATTAAGATAGAAAAAGAATTTTATGACAAGGTGGTTGAGGAGGCGTATAAGAATGGCTGAGGTAACCGTTAAGCTGTTCGGAGTATTCAGAACAGATACGCATATCGCTTCAACGGCGGTTAACGCCGAAAAGGTGATTGATATTTTCCCCGTTCTCAACAAAATGGTTGAAGATACCTTCGCCTTAAAGAAAAAGGAAAATCCCTCTCTTGAAAAGCCCGAACCGATAAAATACAAGGATGCCGTTGTTTATGTTAACGGCGAAAAATGTTCAAAAAAAGGCAGAGTGCTTAAATCCGGAGAAGAAGTCTGGATAATGTCCCCTGCTTCGGGAGGTTAAGCCATGGCATTTTATATTGATAAAAATGAATGTTTAGGCTGCGGAGCCTGTGCTTTTGCCTGCCTTTTCAATGTGCCCGCACCCAATGAGGATAAATCCTGCTATGAAATTGACACGGGAAAGTGCCTTGGCTGCGGTCAATGCGAAAACATCTGCCCGAACGGTGCAATCAAGCCCGCCGAGGGTCACAAGCGCATCAGGAAAGTGACGATTGATGAAGAAAAGTGCCTGGGCTGCTCACTGTGCGCCAGAAAATGCTTTGCCAATGCGCCTCAGGGCAAAATAAAAGAGCCATTCAGAATTGACCAATCCAAATGCTTCAGGTGCGGCGCCTGTGCCGCCGCCTGCAAAAAGGGCGCAATAATGGTGGAATACTATTAATGCGTTTGTCAGAAGATGAGTATTAAAGCCAAAACCTCATAATAAATCAGGTCTGCCGCAGATTGAGAAAATCAATATGCGGCAGCTTTCTTATATAAAAGCTTTTGTTTATTATTATGCTGTTGAAAAAAACAATATTTTTTGATATAATACCGTAAAATGGGGGTGAGAATGTGCACAACAGAGCTTCGGAAAACAAAAAAACCGGCTACACCGATTTTCTGCTTTTGGATTTATTCTCGCTTCTTATTTCTTTTGTTCTCTCTTATCTGATTAAATTCGGCGATTTCGGCTTTATTCACAGTGACACCTGGATGCCCCTGCTATGCGTTGTATCCCTGCTGAATATTGTCATCTGCCTTTTTGCCGACCCTTACAGCGGCATCTTCCGAAGGCCGTATTATGATGAAATCATCAGAACACTTCTGCTTACCGTATATAATCTTTTTTCCACCGGCGTTCTCTTTTACGTTCTTAAGGTCGGAATCGCATTTTCGCGTCAGATGATTCTGACAATGTACGGGCTGTATTTCGTCATATCTCTTATATTGAAATGCATATGGAAAAAACTTATCCTCTCCGAAAAAGCGGGAAGATATAACCCGAAAAAAACCTCTTTATTTATTGTGGGCAGCTCTTCGGATATCTCCGAAATGATAAACGATTCAATCAAGGGTGATTTTCAAAGCTACGAGGTTAAGGGAATATATCTCACCGATGATGAACACACCGAAAAAATAGACGGCATTCCCGTTGTTCACGGCAGCTACATTGAATACATAGCAAATAACGATATTGATGAGGTATTGTTTTCCTCCGAAAATGCCATGTCGGATATCGGCAGCTGCAAAGCCCTTGTTTCCATGGGTAAGGGCGTTCATTTTTCGCTTGACAAAATTCTGGGCTTCAATGCCGAAACTCACGATATTACAAATGTCGGTGTCAACAAAACACTTTGCGTGGGGCATTATTCTTTCACTGAGGGTCAGATGCTCTACTTTATCATCAAGCGTTTTCTTGATATCATTATCGGATTCCTCGGCTGCATTCTCCTTATCCCCGTCACCGCGGTAATAAAGCTTGTTTACCTTATTAACGGCGATACCGCACCTGTTATTTTTACTCAGAACAGAGTCGGAAAAGACGGGAAAAGGATTAAGATTTACAAATTCAGAACAATGGTTCCCGATGCCGAAAAGGTTTTGCTTTCGCTGCTTGAGGATGCCAAAATCAAAGAGGAATGGGACTCAAGCCAAAAGCTTGTCAATGACCCGAGAATAACGGCAGCAGGCAAGGTGCTGCGAAAAGCCTCGATTGATGAATTGCCTCAGTTTATTAATGTGCTGAAAGGCGAAATGTCACTTGTGGGTCCCAGGCCTCTGGTCGAAGGCGAGCTTGAGCTCCACAACGGAATGAAGCTTTATGAGCAGCTCAAGCCCGGCATTACCGGGTGGTGGGGCTGCAACGGGCGTTCCAACATCGACTACCGTGAGCGCCTTGAGCTTGAATACTACTACATTAAAAATGTTTCATTTTATCTTGATTTTCTTTGCGTGCTTCGCACCGTGCTTTCAATAATCAGGCGTGACGGTGCAAAATAACGCACAGCAGCGGAGAATGAAAATGGAAAATGAGTTCGGACTGATAAGCATAATAATGGCGGCATATAACGCTGAAAGCACAATCGCTTTTGCGGTTGAATCGGCTCTTTGCCAAACATACGGCAATTTTGAGCTTATAATAGTCAATGACTGCTCTGCCGACAGCACCGGAACGATTGCCGGAAAATATGCCTTAAGCGATTCCCGGGTAAAGGTTATCAATAACGAAAAGAATCTCGGCGTTTCTCTTTCAAGGAAAAAAGCGCTTGAGCAATCCGCAGGCGAATGGATAGCGATTCTTGACAGTGATGATGCCTGGATGCCCGAAAAGCTTGAAAAGCAGATAAAGCTCCAAAAAGAAACCGGCGCTTCGCTTGTTTTCACCGGAGCGGCATATATGGACCACGAGGGAAAGCGGCTCGGCTGGCAGCTTCAAGTGCCCGGGGAAACAAAATACAAAAATCTGTTAAAGCAGAATATCATTCAAAATTCCTCCGCGTTGGTAACAAAAGAGCTTTATGCAAAGTATTACGCAATCGGTGACGATATGCATGAGGATTTTGCAATGTGGCTCGGCATACTTAATGCCGGCTATACGGCATTCGCGGTTAATGAAGCTTTGATAATATATCGGCTTTCGCCCTCATCAAAATCAGGGAATAAGCTTCGTTCTGCCGTTATGAACTGGAAAACCTACAGATATATGGGGCTCGGTTTATTACAATCGGCATATTATATGGTTTGGTACACGGTAAACGGGATTTTGAAATATAAGAACTTCAAATAGAGGAATTCATATGGCTGACCGAAAACTAATAAGCGTGATTGTTCCTGTATATAAAGTTGAAAAGTATCTTCCGGACTGTATTAAACATCTGCTTATCCAGACTTACAAAAATCTTGAAATAATCCTTGTTGATGACGGTTCACCGGATAACTGCCCTTCAATTTGCGATGAATATGCCGAAAAGGACTCCAGGATTAAAGTAATTCATCAAAAAAACGCCGGGCTTTCCGCCGCACGCAATGCAGGGCTTAAAATCGCTGCCGGCGATTATATAGGATTTGTTGACAGCGACGATTACCCTCAGGAAAATATGTTTGAGGAGTTATACCGTTCAATTCGGATTAGTGATTCCGATTTGGCGGTATGCGGCGTTAAAAAATTCGGCAATGAAACGAAATCCGAATTTTACGGTGAAAAGTGTATCGGCAAATCTGATTTTTTAAAGCTTCTGCTCTCCGAAGAAATCAAGTCGTATGTATGGAACAAGCTTTATAAAAAAGAATTATTCAGCAATCTGTGTTTCCCCGAGGGTGAATTGTTTGAAGATATGAGAATAATGCACCTTATAGCCGAGAAGGCCGAATCGCTTTCATTAACTGACAAAACCTATTATAATTACCGTATCAGAGACAATTCCATTACTTCCGAAAGCAAGGGAATTAAAGCCTCCGCATATTATGATGCCACGCATTCCAGAAGCAAAAAATATCACGGTACGGAGTTCTATGAATACGCCGCAGCAGGCGAATTTAAATGCCTAAGGGTTATCGTTTCAGATATGACAGCAGACAAAAAAAGAGAAGAATATGCTGAACTGTATAACGAAGCAAAGAGGTTGTACGGCGTTTGCCGAAAAAACTTAAGCGGGTATCAAAAAATACTTTCTATGCTGTTCTTTTTTTCACCGCGCCTTTACCGCATCATAAAAAAGCTCTATCTCAAAAGTTGATTTTAACCGATAATTAAGATAAGAATATTGGAGCGTAATAATGATACCGAAAATAATACATTATTGTTGGTTTGGCGGCTGTCCATTGTCTCCGCTTGCTCAAAAATGCATAGCCAGTTGGAAAAAAAACTGTCCAGATTATGAAATAATTGAGTGGAATGAAAGTAACTATGATATTTCTTCCGCTCCGCTATATGTCAGGCAGGCGTATGAAAGCAAAAAATGGGGTTTTGTTCCGGATTATATCAGGCTTGAACTTGTTTATAAGTATGGAGGTATATATTTAGATACTGATGTTGAAATAATAAAATCCTTTGATGATTTACTGACTTATGAAGGATTTGCAGGATTTGAAGGAAAAAGATATATTGCTTTGGGGCTTGGTTTCGGAGCAAAAAAAGGAAACGAAACATTAAAAATGCTTATGAATTCCTATCTGAATATACCGTTTCTTGATGAAAATGGCAATCCCGATATTACTCCGGCTCCTCAAATCAATACTGCCGTTTTAAACAAGCTTGGACTTATCAGCAACGGAGAACTTCAAACAATTTGTGATTTTACATTCCTGCCGACAGATTATCTTTGTCCTAAAAGTCCGGACACCGGAAAAACCGTTTTATCCGACAATACACATTCTATTCATCATTACGATGGCAGCTGGTTGTCAGAAGAAATGGTTTATATTCGGGAGTTACGGTATAAGCTGAATAATATTCTACCCAAAAAACTTGCACATTGGTTTTCGTTAATGATTGGATTCACAAAGTTTCGCGGTATAAAAAATATGCCTTCCGCTATGATACAATTCAAGAAGCAAAACCTTATAAATAAAAAGAGAATCAATATACAATAAAATCTGATATTTCAACTTATATTTTGTTTTTTAATGTTTCAGTGCGGGGAGAAAAGATGGAGATAAAAAAATATACATATTTTTAAAATATAAACTTTTGAAAATCAATGGTATTTTAAAAGCCATAACGGTGCATATTCAGACAATTCAAAATACATTTCAGAAACAATTCACAGATTATATCCTCATATTCATATTGTATGGTCTGTAAAACCTGAATGCAAATCCGATCTGCCTTCATATTGCAGGTCTGTAAATTACGGTACGCAAGAAGATTTTTTTGAAAAAGCCAAATCTAAAGTTATTATTGACAATGTACATTGTGACCAAATAGAATTTTTGTATAAAGGCAAATTCTGTTTAGTAAAACGGATAACAATAGACTATCCAAATCAATCTGATATCCGTAACATTATGTTCCGCTTTCGAACCTCAAATTTAAGAGTATTATCTTTGCTGTATGATAATATTCTTTTGTGGTTTATCGGCATTATACTTTTTTAAGAATCTCATTTTTCATTCATTCAGATTGGAGCATTAAAATGATACCCAAAATAATTCATTATTGTTGGTTTGGCGGCAAACCTTTTCCTCCGCTTGCTCAGAAATGCATAGCCAGTTGGGAAAAAATCTGTCCAGATTATGAAATAATTGAATGGAATGAAAAAAACTATGATATTTCTTCTGCTCCGCTTTATGTTAAACAGGCATATGAAGCTGGGAAATGGGCTTTTGTAACAGATTATGTAAGGCTGAAGGCAGTATATGAAATCGGCGGAATATATTTAGACACCGATGTTGAAATAATAAAATCTTTTGATGATTTGCTTAATTATGAAGGGTTTGCCGGATTTGAATCCGACGACTTCGTAGCTTTGGGACTTGGATTCGGGGCGACGCAAGGAAATACTACTGTAAAAGCTCTTATGGATATTTATTCCGAAATAGCATTTTTAAAAGAAGATAAAACGCCTGATTTAACCACTGCGCCGATTCTGAATACTCTTGTTTTAAAAAAACTCGGATTAATATGCAACGGAAAATTCCAATCAATAGACGATTTTGTTTTTTTACCGACAGATTTTCTTTGCCCAAAAGATTTGGAAACAGGGAAAATAGTATTTACCGAGAATACATATTCAGTTCATCATTATTGCAGCAGTTGGCTGCCGGAAGAAGAGGTTTTTATTCGTGAATTGCATTTCAAGCTCATCAGAATAATGCCGCGAAAACTTGCGCACTGGTCTTCATTGATTATAGGTTTCACAAAGTATCGCGGTATAAAAAATATGCCTTCCGCTATGATACAATTCAAGAAGCAAAACCATATAAACAAAAAGAGAATCAATATACAATAAAATCTGATATTTCAACTTATATTTTGTTTTTTTATGTTTCAGTGCGGGGAGAAAAGATGGAGATAAAAAAAATATACATATTTTTAAAATATAAACTTTTGAAAATCAAAGAAAATCAATGGTATTTTAAAAGCCATAACGGTGCATATTCAGACAATTCAAAATACATTTCAGAAACAATTCACAGATTATATCCTCATATTCATATTGTATG
>JAZUJM010000241.1:0-8619 GCA_045642785.1 Acutalibacteraceae bacterium
CGGTCAAGTCCGTTTCTGTAAGGCTCAAAGATTCTGTCAGCGTTGCCGACGGAGAATGCAAACGGATTGGGAGCCTGCTCAAGGCACATAAGCTGCCAGCAGATTATAAAGCTCTGAATTGCTTCGTAAAGTGATTCGGCAGGCTCGGCGGGCACCTTGCGAAGAGTTTTTTCCATAAATGCAAGCTGTGCTTTCCTTTCTTCGCCTGCTGAATTGCTCTGCTCGGCGCAAAGGTCGGCATAGCGGTTTGCAAGCATAACGGCGGATTCAAGGCTGAGTGCAAAGGCGGAATAATTCTGCGCTTTTTTCTCATTATCTTCTTTTTCGGCTTTTTCTTTGAGCTCGGCGATTATCCTGTTAAGGCCGAATTTAAGAATGGGTCTGAAATCGGGAATAAGGTGGCCCGTTACCTGCTCAATGAAAAACGCAACCTCTGCAGTTTCGGTGTTGAATTCATCATATACTTTTGAAAGGTCGGAAACGTATTTGCCCTGCTTTGTTTTTTCTCTTACTGCGTTGATTCTTTCTTTTGTGAAAACTTCGTTAGGTTCAATATCATCAAAAACAGCTGTGGGGTCGCAGTAGCCGCTGAATGTTTCAACCTGAAAAGCAGGGTTGATAAGCGCATAGCTTTTGGCAAATGCGTCACGCTGAGTGCCTGCAAAAACATTGTTGTCGCTTATGCCTATCGGCAGATTCTGCGCCATGGCATAAAGCTCCTTTGCAGCACGAAGCTCACAGTTGTCGTTCTTGTTTTCTTCGGCGGTTTTCTGAGCGGTTTCGCGTGAAAGGAACCAGCCGTCAAGTCTTTTGATTGCTCTTTCCTCTTTAAAAAGAGTTTTCGCAAGCTCGGTTACTTTTTCGGGATTCAAATTAACAAACATTATATTTTTTCTCCTTTCAGGTGTGAACGGTTTTCAATGAATTTTTATTAAAGATTTCATTAAACATTTCAACGGTGTCAACGGGTATTTTTGCTTCATCGTTCATTGTGTAATCAAGACCGCATTCCGCATATTTGTTTTTGCCGAATTCGTGATAGCGCAAAAATTCAAAGGAACAGGCAGGGGAACATATTTCGGTGAACAATGCGGCAAAGCTTTCGGCATCATCCTTTGAAGCGTTAAATCCGCCGATAAGCGGAATTCTGATAAGCAGCTGTTCTCTTTGTTTTGAAGCAAGCTTTATGTTGCTGATAATATTATCAAGCGGGGCACCGCAAACCTTTTGGTGCAGTTCGCTGTTATGGTGCTTGCAGTCGGTTATAAGAAAATCAACAAGCGGGAAAAGCTCCGGCAGGCGGGAATTTGTGGCGTTGCACTCGAGTGCCGTGTTGATTCCGCGCTTCTTGAGAGCGGTTAAAATCTCTTTCAGCGCCTCAAACTGAATCGTAGGCTCTCCGCCTGTAAAGGTAACTCCTCCGCCGGAGAAAAACATCATTCTGCACGATTCTATAAATTCAAGCAGCGATGAAACATCCTCTTCGGTATAGCTTCGCCTGATTCCGCTTGCGGGTGAATTAAGGCAGGTTTTTTCCGGGCAGCCGGAGCAGATATTTCTGTTTAATCTGCCCTCGCTTACGGCACGGTTCGGACAGTATTCGGGGTTTGCCTTATCCTTAACAACCAAAGTGCCGCCGGGCAAAAGACCTTCGGGGTTGGCGCACCACGGGCACTTTAAATTGCAGCCCTGCAAATGAACTACAAGGCGATTGCCGGGCCCGTCCTGTGAAAAGTTGAAGCCCTTTTGAAAATAACGGAGTTTAATTTTCATCAACTCCTTTCGCATCTGTTACATCGTTGTAGATAAAATCATAAAGGAATTGTGCGTTTTCGGGAATATCAAGCAGCACAACAGACTGGCTTCCCTTGTAGCCTCCGCGTGAAAGTGAATCGGTGGGAATCCTTGTTGAAGCTGTATCATAAAAGAGCAGAGCAAAGGCTCCTTTAAAAGCAAGAGCAGTAAGTTCAAAAGAGGAAAGGCTTGTTTCAAGCTTGGGTAAAACCTCATTGAGTATTTTCCAAAGCTTGAACGGTCCCGCTTTTTTAGCCTGAACAATAAGGGCTTTTATAATCTTCCTTTGGCGGAAGGTTCGCATATAATCGGAATCAAGCTTTCTTATTCTTGCGTAAACAAGCGCCTGCGCACCGTTTAAATGAACGCTTTCACCGCTTTCGATTGTGTGCCGGGTGGTTCTGTTTATGAACTTTGCTTCCTTTTCCGTCACTTCAACATCAACGCCGCCAATGGCATCTATCATCTCGGTAAACATATCAAAATTGACAAGCACATAATCCTCAATATCAACCTTGAAATTGTATTCTATTGTGTCCGAAACAAGCTGCGGCCCGCCGTGGGAGCAGGCGGCGTTAAGCTTAGCTTCTTTGTAATCGGGAATTTCAACCCAGCTGTCTCTCATGAAAGATGAGAGCTTGATTTTTTTATGTTCCGAGTCAACGGATAAAAGAATCATTGAATCTGAGCGCAGATTATCCTCACCGGTTTTGCCGTCAACACCCAAAAAAAGTATGTTTTTGATTTTGGAGCTTGAAGCAAGGGCAGACGATTCAATATAGTCGTTTCTTTTAAGTTTTCCTTTGGTGTAATCAGCGGATGTTATTACCGAAAAAACCGCAATTACCGGCGCTAAAAGTGCAATAATGAGCACTATTGCAATAAATTTTGCCTTGCCACGGCGGTGGGAGCGCGCGTTTTTGATTATTGTTTCGTGCGGCGCTTCCTCAGCCGGGGCGGGCTGATTTTTAATCTTTTTTGCTTTGCCCATATACGGCGCATAAACATCGGGTGAGGAGCCTGAAAGCACGGGTGTATTTACAGGAGATGAATTGTAATTGTCAGGGGTAACCGGCGCATTTGAAGTGGCCGGAAAAGACGGAATATCGTATTTTTTGCCTTCACCGTAAAATGAGCTTATATCCTCAAAGCCGTCGGATTTTGCGCCGCTATCGCCCCGGGGGTCATTGATTGGAGGAAGAGTAAATTCTTTTATTGAAGCGGAGTCATCTTCGCTTTTGTTCTTTTTACCCTTGTCTGAAAAATATATATCATCCATAGCTGTGCCTTTCGTATATAAAAATACAGCTTAATTTTACCTCATTAATCCGATTGATTCAAGCTTTTTTTAAAAATATAAAATACTATTTGACAAAGGCAGGGTAATCTATTAAAATAATCTGTTGTGAGAGGGATGGGCAGTCGCGGGCGGCGTAAACGCCGCGTGAGGAAAGTCCGAGCTTCACAGAGCAGGATAACGGCTAACGGCCGCCGAGGGTGACCTTAGGGAAAGTGCAACAGAGATATACCGCCTGCTTGCAGGTAAGGGTGGAAAGGCGAGGTAAGAGCTCACCGGCGCGCGGGGAACCGCACGGCCATGTAAACCCTATCCGGAGCAACACCGACCGGGGGTTGGGCTTTGCCCATGCGTTTGCTCGACGATACTCCGACGGGTGGCTAAAGCGCTGCAGCAATGCAGAGCGTAGAAAGATGATTGCCTTAAATGACAGAACTCGGCTTACAGTCCCTCTCACTTTTTAATTTGAAATCGGTAATAACATTATGGTTGAAGAAAAGCTCAGCGGAACAGTTGATTCAATTTCACATATGAACCAGGAAAACGGCTTCACCGTGCTCGACCTTGAAACAAGCGACGGTGAGGTCTTTACTGTTGTGGGTAAGCTTTCAAATGTTATTCCCGGCGAAAAGGTTACATTTACAGGTTCTTGGAGCGTTCATCCGAGCTACGGCAAGCAGTTCCGTGCCGAAAGCTGTGAGCATGAGCAGATTAAAACAGCAGCCGACCAGTTTACATATCTTGCCTCCGGTGCCGTTAAAGGGATTCGTGAGGGAATAGCAAGAAGAATAATTGAGGCTTTCGGCGAAGCTTCGTTTGATGTTATTGAAAAAGACCCTGTCAGGCTTGCCACAATCAAGGGAATATCCCGCGAGCGTGCAAAAGAGATTTCAGAGGAATTTTCCAAAACCTTCGCGGTTCGCGAAACCCTTATTGCCCTTGAAAAATACGGAATCAATTCAGGTGAATGTCTTAAGATTTATGAGCTTTACGGCGCAAAAGCCGCTTCGGTTATTGAACATAATCCATATGTGCTCTGCTCCGAAAATATCGGCATAAGCTTTGAACGCGCTGATGCAATTGCCTCTGGGCTTTCCGAAAAGCCGGATGATTATTTCCGCGTTTCGGCGGGTATAAAATATGTTCTTGTTAAAAATCTCGGCAACGGGCACACCTATATTCCCCGGGAAAAGCTGATTGAGCCCTGCTCCGATTTTCTTGAAATAAGCCCCGAAGAGGTCAATGATTCAATTACCGCCCTTGCAGAGGACCGTCAGGTTGTTGTTGCCGACATTGCCGGGCGTGAAGGCGTATTTTTGCCGGAGCTTTACAAGGCGGAGCGCGATGCCGCCCAGCAGCTTTTGTTTATGAAAAACTTCCCGCCCTCGGGCAGTAAGGCCACGGATAAACGGATTCAGAAGGCCGAAATAATCGGGGGAATCGTATATAATGAACAGCAAAAAAAGGCAATCAAAACCGCTGTTGAACGCGGATTGCTTATCCTTACCGGCGGGCCCGGAACGGGCAAAACCACCACATTAAAGGGTATTCTGCGCCTTTTTGAAGAGGACGGACTTGATGTTGTCTTAACAGCTCCCACGGGCAGAGCCGCCAAAAGAATGAGCGAGCTTACCGGAAGAGAAGCCAAAACCATTCACCGCCTGCTTGAGGTTGAATGGGACAGGCATGACAGAGCGGTTTTTCAGCGCAACCGACGCAATCCGATTTCTGCAGACGCGGTAATTGTTGACGAGCTTTCAATGGTTGATGTTCGTGTTTTTGATTCTCTTATTGAAGCTCTGCCAATCGGGTGCAGGCTTGTGCTTGTCGGTGATTCCGACCAGCTTCCTCCGGTTGGTGCGGGCAATGTTCTTCATGATATTATCGGCTCCGGATTACTGCCGGTCGTTCAGTTGACCGATGTTTTCCGTCAGGCAATGGAAAGCCTGATTGTGGCAAATGCTCATAAGATTGTTAAGGGCGAAATGCCGGAGCTCACCGCCCGTGACGGGGATTTCTTCTTTATGGAAAGGGTAATGCCCGTCGAGGCGGCTGCAACTATAGGCGAGCTTTGCTTTAAACGACTTCCCAAAGCCTACGGTTATATTCCCGTGCGTGATATTCAGGTTATCTGCCCGTCAAGAATCGGCGAAACCGGCACGGTGTCATTAAATAATAATCTTCAGTCGCTGCTTAATCCCGCGTCGCCGGATAAAAAGGAACATTCCTTCGGCAACCGTGTTTTTCGCGAGGGCGACAAGGTTATGCAGATAAAAAACAATTACGATATTGAATGGAAAAACACCGCCGACAACACTACGGGAATGGGCGTTTTCAACGGCGATATCGGTATTCTTGAAAAGCTTGACCCGGCAAAAAATACAATGCTCATCCGCTTTGATGAGAGGGAATGTGAATATTCATTTGAATTTGCCTCTCAGCTTGAACACGCCTATGCAATCACCGTTCATAAAAGTCAGGGCAGCGAATTTAAAGCGGTTATAATGCCCATGACGGGGATAATTGACCGCCTTGCCTACCGCAATCTGCTTTATACCGCTGTTACAAGGGCAAGGGAATTGATTATTATTGTGGGCAGCGTTAATCAACTATCAAGGATGGTTGAAAATAATGTTAAGGCAAAGCGTTATTCCGCGCTTAAAAGCCTGCTTCTCAGTGAGAATGATATATGATTAAAGAATCAAAAATCATTTCGGCGATTTTGCCGAGAAGATGTGTGTTTTGCGGCAAGGTTGCAAAACGGCAAGACGGTATATGCGACAAATGCCGCGAAAGCCTTCCCGTTATCAAGCCTCCCGTTTGCGGCAAATGCGGGCGTGAAAAGAAAATGTGCTCCTGCCGCAGAGGTATGACTTTTTATGACGGAGTGACCGCTCCGTTCAGCTTTGAGGGCAATGTTCGCAGGGGAGTGCATCTTTTCAAATTCAGCGGCAGAAAGCCCGGCGGAGCATATTTCGGTAAATTTATTGCCGATAAAGTCAAAGAAAGCTTTCACGATGTTCCGTTTGACCTTGTGCTGTGTGTGCCGCAAAGCAGAAAAAAGCTGAAAACAAAGCCGTATAATCACGGTGAAATAATTGCCCGAAGCGTTTCGGAAGAACTCGGAATACCTTTTGAGCAGGAATTACTTGCAAAGATTTATGAAACCGAAAGCCAGCACGATCTCGGTGTTTTGTTAAGAAGGGGCAATCTTTCAGGTGTATTCACCGTTACCGAACCGGAAAAAATCAAAGGTAAACGAATACTTCTTGTTGATGATATTATGACCTCGGGCGAAACGCTCAACGAATGTGCAAAGATGCTTTGTCTGGCATATGCCGAAAGTGTTCAATGCGCGGTGCTTGCGGTAACAAACTTTAAAAAATAACCGAAAGGGGGGCGAAAGAATGCTCGGAACCAATATAGGAATAGACCTCGGTACAACTTCAATAGTAATCTATGTTGAAGGTCACGGCATCGTTCTTTCGGAGCCCTCCGTTGCGGCATATGATTCAAAAAGCGGGCGGCTTATTGCTGTGGGCAAAAAAGCATATGAAATGCTCGGCAGAACTCCTGATTCCATAAGAATAGTCAAGCCGATGAGAAACGGTGTTGTTTCCGATTTCACGGCAACGCGCCACATTCTTAAATATTTTCTTTCAAAAATCTGCAAAAATATGGTGTTCAAGCCGAATATCATTGTTTGCGTGCCCTCAACGGTAACTAATCTTGAAAAAAGAACCATTCTTGACCTTATAACATCCTCGGGAGCCGGCAAGGCCTGCCTTATTGAGGAACCGCTTGCCGCCGCCCTTGGCGCCGGGCTTCAAAGCAACAGGCCCGTCGGCACAATGGTTGTTGATATCGGCGGCGGAACAACCGATATTGCCGTTATGACCATGGGCAGCATTTCCGTTTCTCGCTCGGTTAATTCCGCAGGCAATGCGTTTGATGAGGCGATTATGCGCCAGCTTAAACGCGAAAGGGATATTCTTATCGGCGAAAGAACAGCCGAGAATATTAAAATGCAGGTTGGCTGTGCCGATTTGCGCGAGGTTGAGCTTGGCCTGAATGTTAAGGGTAAGCATTTTATTACGGGTATGCCCGTTTCGATTGAGGTTTCCTCAACCGAGGTTTATCTTGCAATGCGCCAGCATATTGAGGCAATAGGTGAGGGCGTGCGCTCGGTGCTTGAGCTTACCCCGCCCGAGCTTGCATCGGATATTTTTTCAAGCGGAATTTATCTTACCGGCGGCGGTGCTCTGCTTGAAGGCATTGACCGCATGATTAATTCAAAAACGGGAATTAACACTTTCATTGCCGCCGACCCGCTTAATTGTGTTGCGCTCGGAACCGGTATCGCGCTTAATGATATGGATATTCTTATTGATAACGGCTGTATGTTTAAAACGCGCGATGAAATCGGCGGACTTTTTGAAAACTACGATGATTAAAACCTTTTTTACCGTCCCATAATCTTAACAGATGAAAGGACGGTAATTTATGGAAAACAAAATTTTCAGGTTATTCTCATTCAAAAGACTTGCGGCAAGTCTTGCCGCCGCCCTTGTTATTTCGGCTGTTGTTCCGATTCTCTCCTTCTTCGGTTCCTGCGGTGAAATCAGAGATTCCGTTGTAAGGCTTCACATTCTTGCAAACTCCGATTCAGAAGCCGACCAGGTTGTCAAGCTGATAGTGCGCAACGCCGTTCTGGGCGCGGGTGAGGAGCTGCTTTGCGGCAGCGCTGATATTGATAACACACAGCACCTTTTTAATGACGGAAAACAAAGAATAATCGAAACAGCTAACGCCGTATTAAAAGCAAACGGTTTTGATTACACGGCAAGTGCGTTTTATGTAACCGAATATTTCGGCACGAGGGAGTATGAGAATTTTACCCTGCCTGCGGGCAGATACAGGGCGGTTAAGCTTGTTCTGGGCGAAGGGAAAGGCCACAACTGGTGGTGCGTTATGTTTCCTCCGCTTTGCCTTCCCGCCGCAGAGGCCGGGGATATTGAAGACTGTTTTGGTGAAAACAGCTCAATCGTTACCGAGCCTTCAAAATATATAATAAGGTTCAAAACGGTTGAATTATTTGAGAAAATAAAAGCGGAGCTTTTTGACCGGCGTTAATGCTCCGTATGAAAAGAGTGATAAATATGACAAAGATTATAGCTCACCGCGGTGCAAACAAATATGCCCCTCAGAACACCGTGCCGGCATTTAAAAAAGCTTTAGAGCTTGGATGTGACGGCTTTGAAAACGATGTTCACTTAGCCACGAGATACTCGAACCCTATATGCCTTAAAATGCGTACTTCACGCACATTCCGGCGTTTTTCTCCTTGAAATACGACAGTATTCCTGCGGAGAAGAAACACCGGACTGCACGTAAATTTCATCATTTTAAGGTGCCTTGCAGTTTTGGCAGGCAGATTTTCTGCCAAGATGAGGCGAAAAGCGCAGGAATACTTTGTGTATTCCGAGCATTTTTAACGATATATTGGCAAAAAGATGTCGCCAAAACCA
>JAZUJM010000242.1:0-3661 GCA_045642785.1 Acutalibacteraceae bacterium
GCGAGTTTTCTTTTGTTTTAGAGTAGTTATACGCAAGGCGACCGAGTGAGTAATACTTTGTGTATTGCGAATGAGGGCAACGAAGCAGATGACTGCTATAAAACGAAAGAAAATGGGTTCGTTTTATCATCACTCGGTTAAACAGCAACCGGGAATTTCACATTGAAATCGTGATACTTATAATTCTCCAGTTTAAAGCTGTCGGGTGTGAATTTATAAAAATCAGTTATACTCTTATCCATTATAAACTGCGGTGCATCAAGCGGCTCTCTTGAAATGAGCTCTTCGATAATCGGCACATGGCGGTCATAAATATGCGCGTCGGCAATAACATGAACAATCTCACCCGGCTCAAAGCCGCTCACCTGAGCAAACATACTGAGCAGAACGGAATACTGGCAGATGTTCCACGAATTTGCCGCAAGCATATCCTGCGAGCGCTGATTCAGAATACCGTTTAATTTGTTGCCGGTGACATTAAAGGTCATTGAATAGGCGCAGGGATAAAGATTCATCTCGGATAAATCGCTGTGAACATAGATATTTGTCATTATACGGCGTGATGCGGGATTGTTTTTCAAATCCCAGAGAACCTTATCCACCTGGTCAAATTCTCCCTCGGGATAGTGGTGCTTAACCCCGAGCTGATAGCCGTAAGCCTTACCGATAGAACCGTTTTCATCGGCCCACGCATCCCAGATATTGCCGCCGAAATCGTTAACATTATTTGATTTCTTTTGCCAAATCCAAAGCAGCTCGTCAACACAGCTCTTTAAATAGGTTTTTCTGAGCGTGAGGGCAGGGAACTCCTTTTGCAGGTCATAACGGTTAACAATGCAGAATTTTTTAATTGTGTGGGCAGGGGTGCCGTCATCCCAGCGAGGGCGAACCTCGCGGTCGGTGTCCCATATTCCGTTTTTCAGAATATCCTTGCAGTTTTCAATAAAAACTCTGTCGGCATAGCTCATACAGGGCTCTCCTTTCGGGAAAAAATTAATCAGAAACCAAGCTTTTTGATATACTCGGGAAGTCCTCTTTCAAAATCAACACCGAAGCGGATATCAGTGCCCGCCTCTTTGGTGCGCTGAATTGAACCGCAGGTAAACTCGACCGCTATCTGAGCTGCCTCGGCAAGTGATTTGCCGTTGAGGACAGCGCCGAGAAGAGCACTGGCATAAACATCGCCGGTGCCGTGGAAATAGCCCTCAATTCTGTCGGCAAGAGCATAGGAAATTTCACCGGTTAAGCTGTCATAGGTGGCAGCACCGAGTTTCTCATTATCGAAGGCAACACCGGTAAGAACGACCTTTGACGGGCCCATTGCGGCAAGCTTTTTGAGCAGGGATTCCACATACTCTTTGGTGTAAGGAGGCTCAACATAAGCCTCACCGAGCATAAAAGCGGCCTCGGTGAAATTGGGCACAACGATATCTGCCTTTGCACAAAGGGTAGCCATTTTTTTTGCAAAAGCCTCATCAAAAATGGTGTACATAACACCGTTGTCGGCCATTGCCGGGTCTACCATTGTGAGAGCGTCGCCGCCGAATTTATCAATAAATTCGCTCACAATATCAATCTGCTCAAAGGAGCCGAGAAAGCCGGAATAAATAGAATCGAACTTTAAATCAAGTGATTTCCAATGGTCGGTTATAGGGCGCATATCCTCGGTTAAATCACGGTAGGTGTAGCCCGTAAAGCCGCCCGTGTGGGTGGAGAGAACAGCCGTGGGCATACAAGTGCACTCAACGCCCGCTGCTGAAATAATAGGCAATGCAACCGTTAAGGAGCATTTGCCGAAGCCTGAAATGTCGTGAATAGCCGCGACTCTCTTTTGTCTTTCCATAATAATTCATTCCCTTTCCTAACCGTAGCTGAATAATCTGCGGCTTTTTGAATAGATATTTTAACACTATTATTTCACTCTGTCAACAAAATATAAAGCATTTGACCTGAATAACGGCTATGATAGATTTGAGGAAATCATCAAGCTTATAACCGAGGCGGATGACATTGTTCCTGTTACCAATTCCGAATTTTATCTGTTATTTGCCGACCGGATACCGAGATGGAAATAAGAAAACACAGAGAAGCGCCTGTGCATAAATCAGTATGCACGGGCGCTCTGAATTTTTTAATCTTCGGGGATTCCTTCAAGGAAGTCTGTTTCGGCAACAAAGCCTTCGGAATCAACACGGAATGTTTTGATTTCACTCGGTTCAAAGTCGCTGTAAAATGCGGCGTTCATCATATCGCATTTTATCATTGCCCTTTGAGCTATGCCGCCGATTTCACGGCAGCGGATAATTCCGTCGCCGCTGCCGTCTTCACAAAGCTTGACGGCAGTAACAATAATATCGGGGTTATCAATTTCAATATAGCTCTTTTCGAGCGGAAGCTCACCCTTGTGATAGCTTACCGGCACGGCAACCGGGCGGTTAACAAACTCCTCACCTGCCCTTGAAGCCACAGCCGGGCAAACGGCACCGGTGTGAGGCATAACGGCATATTCAAAGCGCTGAACACCCTCATCGCAGTAATTAAAGAGCGCAGCGGGTCTGTTTGAATAATGGTCGGCAAATATCGAGTTGCGGATAACAGTTAATCTGAGCTCGTTTTCAGGGCAGGAGTAGCTGTACTTACTGTCGCTGAAAACAGTTATGCCGCGGCGTGTACCTTTAACGGCAGCGGAAATATCACCCCACTTAAGAGCGGGCTCTTCCTCACCGTTGCAGGGCCGCTCAATAAAGCCGCAGGGAATTTCATAGGTTGAAACGCAGTCTTCACCGCTGAGCGCAAACGGCATTTTAAGAATTGTAAGAGGCTCCTGCCAGATTGCCTTGCACTTAACGCGCAGAAGCTTCTGACCGGCGGCAAGAATAAAATCCTGAGTGAGCACGGATTTATTATATGTGTGCTTTGTGCGGATAACGCTTCTGAGCTTTCCGCTTTCAACAAGCTCTATGCTCTGAAGCTCCATTCTGCCGATGATTTCATCAAATTTGAAAATATTGTGAGCCCAGGTGTCGGGTTTTTCATTATTGAACACGGTGGGAACACCGAAATTCTTATCCCCTGCAAAGTCAATACCGCTCTGTTTTTCAACGAGGGAGGCAATGCCGCCGTTTTCACCGTTAAATTCAACCCTGATGTACTCATTTTCCATAGTGAATGTGCCGTTATCGGATGCTTTGCAGGCAGAGGGAGCTTCTGATTCATAAAGGGCGCTTTCATCATCAACCCACCAAAGCCAGTAAACGGCATAACCGAGAGCAGGCACCTTTGCCATAAAGACGGTATCCTTATGGGAATCGTTTGAACGGGAGGAGCGGACATTCTGGAAAAGAACGGGTTCACCCTTGCTGTTTTCAACCTTTTTGGAGGGGTGATAGGTGCGAACAGGCAGCTCTATGCTCCATGAATTAGGGTTAAACACGGCAACCGGGCGCGGGAAAGCTCTGTTGCGGCAATGGTGGCGCTCAGAGCAGGAAACGCTTTCTGAAACACCGTCAAGCCATGTGTTCATTTTGCCGGTAAGGCGAAGCATTGCGTTATTCTCTGCCTCGGCGGCAACAGTCATCGCATAGCCCTCGGAATCACGAACATCGTCATATGCCTCCATAATGGAGCAGCCGCAAAGAATATCGTGGAACTGGTTAAAGCT
>JAZUJM010000243.1:0-4457 GCA_045642785.1 Acutalibacteraceae bacterium
GGCTTCGGCGGCGGTGCCGGCGGGTTTGATTTTGACCTCGGTGACCTTTTCGGCAGCTTTTTCGGCGGCGGCTTCGGCGACGCATTCGGCGGCGGAGCACGCAGAAGCAATCCCAACGCGCCGAGGCGCGGTGATGATGTGCAGGCAAAGGTTACCGTTTCATTTGAAGAGGCGGCAAAGGGCTGCAAGCGTGAGGTTGAGGTTACAAGAATCGAAACCTGCCCGGATTGCGGCGGCAGCGGTGCTCAGAAGGGCTCCAATGTTTCATCCTGCCCGGATTGCGGCGGCAGAGGCTATGTCAATGTTCAGCAGCGCTCCGCGTTCGGCGTTATTTCCACTCAGAAGCAGTGCCCCAAGTGCGGCGGCAAGGGCAAGGTTATTGATAATCCCTGCCAGAAGTGCCGCGGCGGCGGAAGGGTTACAAGGCGCACAAAGGTTGAGGTTAACATACCTGCCGGCATTGATGACAGGCAGATGTTCTCCGTTTCCGGCGCGGGCAGCGCGGGTGCAAACGGCGGCCCGAGGGGTGACCTTAAGGTGGCTGTTTTTGTTCGCCCGCACCCGTTCTTTGAAAGAGACGGCTACAATGTGTGGTGCAATGTCAATGTCAGCTTTACTCAAGCTGCGCTCGGTGACAGCATAAGGGTGCAGACCCTTGACGGCGATGTTAAATTCGATTTGCCCGCCGGAACTCAGCCCGGTGCCATATTCACCCTTAAGGGCAAGGGTATCCAGGCAGTCGGCGGCAGAGGCAAGGGCGACCAGCATTTGAGAATTGTTGTTGACATTCCCAAAAATCTTACCGAGAATCAGAAGAATCTTCTTAAACAGCTCGAAACCGAGCTCGGCGTAAAGCGCGGCGCTCCCGTCGGCTCCGGCGATAAAAAGGGCAATTTCTTTGATAAATTCAAAAAATAAAATCGGGGCAGGTCAGAATTGCTGACCTGCCCTTCGGAGAATTATATGAAAAAATACACAGCTGCGGTTTTTGACCTTGACGGCACGCTGACAAACACACTTGAAGATTTAAAAGACAGCGTGAATTATATGCTCAGCGCTCACGGTTATCCCGAAAGAAGCCTTGAAGAGATAAGAAACTTTGTAGGCAACGGAGTGGCAAAGCTTGTTTCAAGAAGCCTGCCGGAGGGAGTGCAGGGGGATGAATTTGCCGCCTGCCTTGATGATTTCAAAAGCCATTATTCCGGCAACTCAATGAATAAAACAAGACCGTATGACGGCGTTTTGACGGTGCTTGAAGCCCTTAAGGCAGCCGGAATACCGACAGCGGTTGTCAGCAACAAAATTGATGAGCAGACAAAGGCCATTTGCGCCGGATTTTTCGGCGGCCTTATTGACTATGCGGTGGGCCAGAGTGATTCGATTAAGCCGAAACCCGCACCCGACGCGGTTTTTACCGCCCTTTGCAGGCTGGGCGTAAAGGCGGAAGAGGCAGTATATATCGGTGATTCCGAGGTGGATTTTGCAACCGCGCAAAACTCCGGCCTTGATTTTATCGGTGCGGCGTGGGGATTCCGCGGCAGAAGCTTTCTTGAAAATCTCGGTGCAGGAACCGTTCCGGATTCTCCCCTCGGCCTGCTTGACTATTTTGCGGTATAATAAGAAAAACGGCGTTTGTTATTGACAAAATTGCAATGATGTTGTAATATATATTGAAAATTTAATTATCTCATCCTTATTGAGAGCGGCGGAGGGAACAGGCCCTGCGATGCCCGGCAACCTGGTTTTATGCCAAGGTGCCAAATCCTGCGGCGGTTTTCACCGAAAGATAAGGTTAACCGAGTGCCCGTGCCTGCTTGCCTTGCACGGGTATTTTTGTTTTTGGAGGATATACTATTATGGCAAAAAGATTTTTTACATCAGAATCGGTGACCTGCGGCCATCCGGACAAAATATGCGACCAGATTTCCGATGCGGTGCTTGACGCGATTCTTGAAAAGGACCCCATGGGCAGAGTTGCCTGCGAAACCTGCACCACCACCGGTATGGTGCTTGTTATGGGCGAGATTACCGCTGACTGCAATATTGATATCCCCGCCATTGCAAGGCAGGTTATCTGTGATATCGGCTACGACAGCAGCGAAAAGGGCTTTGACGGCAACACCTGCGCCATCCTTACCGCGCTGGACAAGCAGTCGGGCGACATTGCAATGGGCGTTGACCGCCTCGGCGCGGGCGACCAGGGAATGATGTTCGGCTTTGCCTGCAACGAAACCCCCGAGCTTATGCCCCTGCCCATTTCACTTGCCCACAAGCTTTGCGGCAAGCTTACCGAGGTTCGCCGCAGCGGTGAGCTCGGCTATCTTCGCCCCGACGGCAAAAGTCAGGTTACGGTTGAATACGATGATAATAACAAGCCCGTCAGGGTTGACACCGTTGTTATCTCTTCACAGCATGACCCCGATGTTACCCTTGAGCAGATAAGAAGCGATATTATCGAAAAGGTTATCAAGCCCGTTATTCCCGCCGGCCTGCTTGATGATGACACCGTTTATCACATCAACCCCACAGGGCGCTTTGTTATCGGCGGCCCCAACGGCGACAGCGGCCTTACCGGGCGCAAGATTATTGTTGACACCTACGGCGGCTATTCACGCCACGGCGGCGGCGCTTTCAGCGGCAAAGACCCCACAAAGGTTGACCGCTCGGCAGCCTATGCCGCAAGATATGTTGCAAAGAATATCGTTGCCGCAGGCCTTGCGGAAAAGTGCGAAATTCAGATTGCATATGCCATCGGTGTTGAAGACCCCGTTTCGGTGTTTGTTGAAACCTTCGGCACCGGAAAGCTTGCCGATGATAAAATTGCCGAAATAGTCAATAATGTTTTTGATTTAAGACCTGCTTCGATAATCAAAGACCTTGATTTAAGAAAGCCCGGTTACAGAAAGCTTGCCGCCCTCGGCCATATGGGCAGAACCGACCTTGATGTTAACTGGGAGAAAACCGACAGGGCAGAGATTATCAAAAAAGCGGCAAATCTTGACTGAGGAGAAAAGCTATGAAGCTTTCACTTGTTGTTCCCTGCTTCAATGAAGAGAAAAATGTGCCTCTGTTTTACAAGGAGGCTCACGAAACTTTTTCACGCGCGGGAATCGAATATGAGCTTGTTTTTGTTGATGACGGCAGCTCGGATAATACATTTGCAATAATAAAAAGGCTTTGCACCGGCCCCGTTCCTGTCAGGGCCATAAGCTTTTCGCGCAACTTCGGCAAAGAGGCCGCGATGATGGCCGGTCTTGCCGAGGCAACCGGAGATTATGTGGCGGTGATAGATGCCGATTTGCAGCAGCGCCCCTCGATTGTTGTTGATATGGTAAGGATGCTTGACAGCGACAAAAGCGTTGACTGTGTTGCCGCATATCAGAACACAAGGGATGAGAGCGGCGTGCTCAATTTCTTTAAAAATTCGTTTTATGATATCATCAATCTGTTTTCGGAAACAAAGTTCCACCAGGGCGCAAGCGATTTTCGCTGCTTCCGCAGGCAGATGGTTGAGGCCGTGCTCAGCATGAAGGAGTGTTACAGATTCTCAAAGGGTCTGTTTTCGTGGGTGGGCTTTAACACAAGCTACATTCCCTATAAGGCGGAGCAGAGGGCTCAGGGCGAATCAAAATGGTCGTTTAAAAAGCTGTTTTTATATGCGGTGGACGGCATTGAGGCCTTCACCGTTGCCCCGCTCAGGCTTCCTCTGCTTTTGAGCGCCGCTTTCCTTGTCATTTCGCTTATTCTTTTTATTGTGTTTATGATAGTCAACAAAGCCTTTGTTGACATTGCCGTTATCTTCTTCGTGGGCGGCGTTATTCTCGGGTGCGTGGGCATAATCGGCGAATACCTTGCCAAAACCTATGTTCAGGGCAAAAACCGCCCGGTTTATATTGTGAAAGAAAAAATCAGCAACAAAAAATAACAGCAAAAAGCCGACTCATTGGCGTCCCTCACATAGGGAAAAATGATTCTCTAAGAAGACAGCATAGTTTACAGAAATGTAGACTATGCTGTTTTTCTGCTTCTTTCCGGGATCTCCACGACCCCGATATAGTTCCAATGGATACGCACCGTCTGCTTTTTCGTCCGTGTGCCGGGAACCTTTTCAGGCTGAAAGACTTCGATTTTTTCAACGAATGAGCGGATGATCTCAGCGGTCAGTTCCGGTATCTCGGTATACCTTTTGACAAGAGCGAGAAACGAATTTACGTTGAGCCTCTGTTCCTTTGCTTTGTTGATGAACTCTTCCAATTCGGCAACACGCTCCTGAAGCTGTTTCTGCTCTGCCTCATAGGTAGCGGACATTTTCGTGAAACGCTCATCGGAGACCTTGCCGTCGATGTTGTCCTCATAAAGCCTTTGAACGATCGTGTCGAGCTTTTCGATACGCGCCTTTGCCTGTTCCAGTTCACGGGCGCTGTCCCGCAGATGACGGTTCAGTTCTTTTTCGTTCT
>JAZUJM010000244.1:0-5520 GCA_045642785.1 Acutalibacteraceae bacterium
TATTCAACACCAACCGGCTGGTACAGTAAAACTAATCTTCCGCCCGTGTGCACATCCTGCTACGGCGGCGGTGGCTGGAGCAGCGGCTCAAATGACGACAGCGGCGATAACGGAAACGACAACGGCAATGGCAATGATAACAATTCATCCGGCGAAAATAATGACCGCCGCAGACTCTTTGAAGGCCTTTTCGGCAACTGAGTCAATCAATTAATGATTCTTCGGAATTATGCCGGGGCTCCTGCATTTTAATGCTAAAGCCCCGGTTTTTTTACTATCGGGGCAGGGGGTATCAATATGATTATTATGTCAGTAGATTACGGCGATGTCAGAACAGGCGTTGCCGTTTGCGATAAATTTGAAATGTTAGCTTCACCGGTTACCGTAATCACCGAAACAAATGAAGAAAAGCTTGCAGAAAAGCTCACCGAGCTTGCTGCTAACTGCAAAGCTGAAAAAATAGTGGTCGGTCTGCCGAAAAACATGGATTCAACCGAGGGCGAAAGAGCCGCAAAATGCCGCGGCCTTGCAGATTTGCTCAATGAAAAAAGCGGCATAGAGTGTGTTATGCGTGATGAAAGACTTACAACGGTAAGCGCTCACAATGTTTTAAATGCAACCAATGTTCGCGGCAAAAAAAGAAAAGCAGTTGTTGATGCCGTTGCGGCTGTTATGATTTTGCAGGAGTATCTTGATTACAGAAGATTAAACAAAACATAAGTGTTATTTATAATCCGCTTTGCATACATTTTATTATTAAAATAAAGTGAAGTGAAGCAGATTGAAAATAATACTCGGTAAAAAAACACGGAATAATTTGACAGCTTTTCTTTTCTGTTCCTTACTGCTTGTTTGTGCCGCTGTTGCCATAAGCGGTTTAAAGGATGAAAAAGAAGAAAAAACAATACCGATTATTGCCGAAAAAAGCTATGATTCCGTTAACATCATAATTGACGCCGGGCACGGCGGAACAGACGGCGGAACCTCCGCCGAAGACGGTACACTTGAAAAAAACATCAACCTTGAAATTGCCAAAACCTTAAATTCCGTTTTAAAAGCAATGGGTTTCAGAACAAGAATGATCAGAACAACGGATGTGTCAATATACGATAAAGGCTTGAATACCATCCGTTCTCAAAAGAATTCAGATTTAAAAAACAGGCTTAAAATCGCCGAAAAAACCGAGAATGCGATTTTTATAAGTATTCATCAAAATTATTACCAATCTCAATCCGTTTCGGGCACTCAGGTTTTTTATTCCGGTAATAATCCGCTGTCAAAACAGCTTGCGGAAAAAATAAAGGAATCGGTTCAATCTCATTTACAGCCGGAAAATAAGCGGGAAATCAAGCAAAGCGGAAGCGAGATTTACATTCTGAATAATATCACGGTTCCGGCAGTTATGGTTGAATGCGGTTTTTTGAGCAACACAGAAGAAAAAAATCTTCTTTGCAATGAATATTATCAGCGGCAGATAAGCTTTTGCATTGCCGCGGGATTGATTGATTATCTTGAGGATGTGTGAAATATGGCATCAAAAAGCAAAACAGTTTATATGTGCGATTCCTGCGGCTATGAAAGCGCCAAATGGTACGGCTGCTGCCCGGGGTGCGGAGAATGGAACACCATGAACGAGCAGGTTGCCGTTTCAATCGGCAAGGGCGAAAGCTCTGCTGCTGCACCCGTTGAGGCTTATATGCTTGATGAAATAAATGTTGATGAAGGTATTCGCTTCGGTACGGGCTTTAAAGAGCTTGACCGGGTTCTCGGCGGCGGCCTTGTTAACGGCTCGCTCGTTCTTTTAAGCGGCGACCCGGGAATCGGCAAATCAACAATCCTTTTGCAGATTTGCCAAAGTCTCGGCCAAAAGCTCAAGGTACTCTATGTTACGGGCGAAGAATCCGCCGGTCAGATAAAACTTCGTGCAAAAAGGCTCGGGGTAAACACACCCAATCTTTTTGTAATGAGCGAAAATAATGTTCAGAGCATTACCGAATATATCAGAAAAACAAAGCCCGACGCAGTAATAATTGATTCAATTCAGACAATGAGCATTTCAGAGATTTCTTCCTCTGCGGGAAGCGTTACTCAGGTCAGAGAATCAACGGCGGCATTTATGCGCTGCGCCAAAACGCTTAATATACCGACAATAATTGTAGGCCATGTTAATAAAGACGGCAACATTGCCGGCCCCAAAGTGCTTGAACATATAGTTGACTGCGTTTTATATTTTGAGGGTGAAAGAAACCTTTCTTACAGAATATTAAGAGCGGTAAAAAACCGATATGGCTCAACCAATGAAATAGGCGTTTTTGAAATGCTGGATAAAGGTCTTGCAGAGGTTCCGAATCCCTCTTTAATGCTTATTTCCGGCAAGCCTAAAAACACATCCGGCACCTGCATAACCTGCGTTATGGAGGGCTCAAGGCCAATTTTGGCAGAGGTTCAGGGGCTTGTTTCATCCTCTGCCTACGGCAACCCCAGAAGAATGAGCAACGGCTTTGATTATAACAGAATGGCTATGATTTTGGCTGTACTTGAAAAACGCTCAGGCTTCTTTTTCAGCAATTCGGACGCCTATGTCAATATTGTCGGCGGCTTAAAGCTTGACGAGCCCGCAACCGACCTTTCAGTTGCTCTTGCACTTATTTCGGCATTAAAGGATGTACCGATAAACGATGACACACTTGCCTTTGGCGAAATCGGACTCGGCGGTGAGCTGCGCTCAATAAATTGCTGTGAGCAAAGGCTTCGTGAAGCTGAAAGGCTCGGCTTTAAGCGCTGCATTATTCCCAGGCATAACCTCAGAAACATCAGCGAGGATTTTAAAGGCGATATTGAAATAGTCGGTGCAAGAAACATTAATGAAGCATTCAACGCCGCAACTTAAAGTATGAGAATTATAGAAAATGCAAACCTTCCGTGCAGCCGAGTAAAGCTTGCTGCAATAAGCTCAAAAGCAGGGGAGGCAATTAAAAAATTATCCTCCCTTGGAACAGAAGCTTTAAAAATCGAGCCCCTTTTCAACTTAAGCGCAGGAATTAATTCTCACGCGGATTTAAGAATCTTTCAGCTAAAAAACAAACTATATTTAACAAAAAGCGAACATTCGTTCTGTAGCAGATTAAAGGAATACTATAATATTATAGAATTGCCTCTCAGCCTTGCGAAAGATTATCCGCTTGATGTTCCGTTAAATGTGGCAGTAGTCGGGAAGCATATTATTTTAAATCCGAAAACAGCTTCCTCAAAGATAATGGAAGAAGTTGAGAAATCCGGGTTTACGATTATTCCGGTAAATCAGGGCTATTCAAAATGCTCGGTAGCTGTTTTAAACGAAAATTCCATAATTACAGATGATGAAGGCATCTGTAAAACCGCAGGAAAATTTCTGAATGATGTAACATTGATTTCAAAAGGTTCTGTTCAATTAAACGGATACAATTACGGCTTCATCGGCGGATGCTGCGGTAAGATTAGTGAAAATGAAATTGCATTTAACGGAGATATAGAATCTCACGATTGCTTTAAAGAGATTGAAGCTGCTCTTTGCAGGAATAATATTAAAGCCGTTTCATTAAAAGAAGGAAAGCTTGAAGATATAGGTGGAATAATACCTCTTCTTCAATTATAAGGCTTTTTACCCTTATTCGGCTTTTTACGGTTGAAAATCCTGTGGAAATCCTCCCCTAACTTATACAAAACATTAATTTTGTATAATTTCTGATATTTTTTCCACAGGCGGGTTGTGGGAAGTTTCCGTTATCCCCCGTTTCTGACTCTACATTTTAAATTCGTAATTATACCATAAGGAGGTGCCGCTGCGATGAGAAAAGAAGAATATATAACCTTGCCGGTTCTCGTTCGTGAATATATCAACTATCTTTCAGCTGTTAAAAACCGTTCAAGCCTTACAGTTTCCGAATATGCCTCCGATTTAAGATTGTTTTTCAGATTTATGTTAATTTACCGAAATCCTTCTCTTCGTGCACTCCCCTTTGAAGAATTGAAAATTTTTGATATCGGCATTGATTTCATTTCAACAGTTACCCTTGCCGATGCTTACGCTTTTATCACTTACTGTAAGGATGAAAGGCTTGATAAAGAAACCGCAAGAGCGCGTAAGGTTGTATCTGTCAGGCGCTTTTATAAATATCTTGAAGCTAATAACCACATAAAAGAAAACCCGCTCAAAGACCTTGAATCGCCTAAAATCAAGAAATCACAGCCGAAATATCTTTCGCTTGAACAAAGCCTTGAATTACTGGCGGTTGTTGAGGGCAAAAACCGCGAGCGTGATTACTGCATTCTAACCTTGTTTTTAAACTGTGGCCTTCGACTTGCCGAGCTTTGTTCGATTAATCTTTCTGATTTTCGTGATTCCGGCACACTTGTTGTTACGGGAAAAGGAAATAAAGAACGAACCATTTATATTAACGATTCCTGTGCCGCAGCAATTAATAATTACCTGCGGGTAAGGCCGACAGACGGCGTAAAAGACAGAAATGCACTTTTTTTAAGCAATCAGAAAAAGCGAATGAGCCCCAAAACCGTTCAGGCAATGGTAAACAAGTATCTTGAAAAAGCAGGGCTCGGAGATTGCGGCTTTTCCGTTCACAAGCTGCGCCACACGGCGGCAACGCTGATGTATCAGCACGGCGGGGTTGATGTGCTTTTACTTAAAGAAATTCTCGGCCACGAAAATTTATCCACTACCGAAATTTATACCCATGTTGTTGATGAACAGCTCAGAAAAGCCGTTGATTCAAACCCGCTTAACTCCCCTGTTGCTTCACGCGAAAAATTAAAAGACAAAGAATGAGGTAAATACTTTTTTCAGCAAAGCATAAATCACCGAAGATAAAATAACAGCCGCAAACAGTACGCCCTGCTTTTTTAAATAATCAGCAGGGCTTTTTTGCGCCCTTCCGGTGCTTGTCATAAATGTTCTTTCAAAGGCATACAGCGACATTTCACGGCTGATTATCAAAGAAAAAATAAGCACAAGCGTTGATAAGACTTGCGGAGGGATAAAGATAAAAGCGGAATATCCAAGCCCTTTTAATCCGAATTTGCAGAATATTCCGGACAAAAAAGCGCAATTAATAAATCCTTTAATTATTATTTCGGCATAAACAAATACAGAACCTATCACAGAGCATCCGATTAAAAATGAAAGTAATGAAAAAAATCCGTCATAAATAAGAGCAGATACGACAGAAGCCCCAAAGCCGAATGATTTAATGATATCAAAAGTTTTTCCCGTAATCGTAACAAGCTTATCACCGCTGTTTTTTATTATCAATGCCCCTGCGAATGAGCCGAAAACAAACAGCAAAAGCATTATAAAAGGTTCAACACCTTTATAATTAATCCGCAGCTGTTTTGGCTTTACAATAACAAAATTTCTTTTTACTTTTCTTTTTTTCATTCCTTTTACCTCCTGCGCTTTGTAAAATATATGCATAAGCAAGGGATAAAATAACAAAAGAAAGCCCCGGAAAAATCCGGGGCTTAAAA
>JAZUJM010000245.1:0-6994 GCA_045642785.1 Acutalibacteraceae bacterium
TTCGCTGAAATATTCAAAGTTGCGCCCGCAAAGCGGAGATCTTTTCATATTAACACCGGGGCCGAGAAGAACACCGACATCCTCCGCAAGGCACTTGTTGCCGAGAGAAACGCCCATTTCGCCAAGCAGCTCCGGGTTCCATGAGCAGGCGGTTGTGGCGGCGGTCGGGAAGCAGATTGCGGGAACGCTTGAGCTCAGGGATGAGCCTTTCTTTTCATAATCCTTTTTTCTCAGTCCGTGAGGGCCGTCGCAAACCATAATTGAAGGTATGCCGAGGCGCTCAATACCTTTAAGGTGCCAGAAATCCTTGCCGTCACAAAGTGACGCTTTTTCTTCAAGGGTAAGCTCTTTTAAGAGTTCTCTCGGTTCTTTCATTTAATTTCCTCCCAGAATATTTTATATTTTTTCTTCATTTTCTTCATTGAGTGCGTCGGGTGAATCAACCGTTTTCAGCTTTGAACGGATAATATCATTCCTCTTCTGCGCGTCTTCAAGAGTTCTGCCCGCCTCGTCGATTTTTCTTTTTGCCTTTTCAAGCACAACTCCGAATTTATCATACTGAGCTTTTGCCGTGCCGAGCAGCAGGCGAACCTCATTCGCCTTTTCGTTAATGGCAACGGCACGAAAGCCCATTGAAAGCGAATTGAGCAGGGCGGTTATGGTGGTGGGCCCCGCTATCATAACATTCAGCTCTGACCTGATTTTTTCGGCTATTCCCCTTTTGGATGATATAATCTCGGCAAAAAGGGCGTCGGTTGCAAGGTAAAGAATGGCATAGGGCGTTGTACGCGGAACGGCAATATATTTTGCCACGGCCTTTGCCTCGGCTATTACACGGTCCTCAAGCGCCTTTCGCGCCGCGCTCAACGCCGCCGCATCAGCTTCATCCGCCGCGGTGCAAACCCTAACATAATCCTCCATGGGGAATTTGGAATCCACCGGCAGATAAGTGATTTTTCCCTCTGCCGAAGGAATTTTCACGGCAAATTCCACCCTTTCGCCGGAGCCGGGTGAGCTTTCAAAATTGGTTTCATACATTCCGGGCACAGTCTGGTCAAGTATTCCGCCAAGCTGAATTTCAGCCCATGTGCCCCTTGCCTTAACATTTGTGAGCACGCGGTTAAGCGCGGTAACATTTTCGGTAACGGAGCCGGAAAGCTCCTTCATTTCGCCTATTGAGCGGTAAACATTTTCAAGCTGAGCGGAAACGGTTTTAAAGGAGCTGTCAAGCCTTGCGTTAAGGGTGGAATCCAGCTTTTCGCCGACCGTCAGCCTCATCTGCTCCAGCTTTTCCTCATTGCTTTTGCGCATTTTTTCCGCCGATTCGGCGTTGCTTCTGCTTATTTCAACAAGTGCCGAATTGAGCGACCTTATAAGCTTTGCCTGATAATCGGCGTTTTGCCTGTTCATACTTTCAAGCTTTTCGTTCATCAGCTGCAGGCTTTGCACCGTTTCGCTTCGCTGGTCACGCTGAAGAGCCTGAAGCTCCCTGCGGCTTCGCTCAAACTCATCACCCACCGTGTCGGAAAGCTCGTTGAGCTTTTCGTCGGTAACGGCAAGCTTTTCGGCAAGCCCGCGCCCTCCGGAGGGGCGAAGCAGCAAAATAATAAGCAGCACCACCGCCAAAGCGGAAAGTGCAATGGCTATGTAAACTTCCATATCTTTCTCCAATAGCTCAATAACCCTTATAATCCTTTTATATTTTATCATAGCTTTATAAATTATTCAACACATATGTTTTGCGTTTTATTGCACAGCGGAAAATTAATTATAATATTGCATTTTAATTCTGATTTGGAAATAAAATCTCATTTGCTTTTGTTATTATATAAAGTGGATTTTTGTAGCGTTACTTCCGAAACCTGAAAGGAAAACTGTTATGAGCAAAACTCTTGTTTTAACCGAAAAGCCCTCTGTTGCCAAAGATATCGCCCGCGTGCTCGGGTGCAAAAAAAGCGGCAGCGGGTGCCTTATCGGCGATAAATATGTAATCACCTGGGCGCTGGGCCACCTTGTTACCCTTGCCGACCCGGAGGCTTATGATAATAAATACAAAACCTGGCGCATGGAAGACCTGCCCATGCTGCCGGAGAATATGAAGCTTGTTGTTATCGGTCAAACCTCAAAGCAGTTTAAAGCCGTTAGTGCCCTGCTTAACAGCAATGAGTTTAACGAGCTTGTTATCGCCACCGATGCGGGGCGTGAGGGTGAGCTTGTGGCGCGCTGGATAATCAGAAAAGCCGGCTTTAAAAAGCCTATGAAGCGCCTTTGGATTTCCTCCCAGACCGACAAAGCAATCCGTGAGGGCTTTGCAAATCTTAAGCCCTCCTCACAGTATGATTCACTTTACCGCTCCGCTCAATGCCGTGCAGAGGCAGACTGGCTTGTGGGCCTTAATGTGAGCCGTGCACTCACCTGCAAGCACAATGCCCAGCTTTCCGCCGGCAGAGTGCAGACCCCCACCCTTGCAATGATAGTTAAGCGTGAGGATGAAATATTAAAATTCCGCCCGAGTGATTATTATACCGTTCGCGCATATTTTGACGGCTTCAGCGCCGTTTTCAAAGGGCAGGATAACCAATCCCGCTTTTTTGACGCGGCAAAGGCTCAGAAAATAGTTGATGAAGTTAAGGGCAAGCGCGGAAACCTTACCGAGGTGCGCAAGGTTTACAAAAATCAGGCTCCCCCGCCCGCCTATGACCTTACCGAATTGCAGAGGGATGCAAATAAAAAATACTCCTATTCCGCAAAGCAGACCCTTTCCATAATGCAGAGCCTTTATGAAACTCACAAGCTTTTAACCTACCCCAGAACGGATTCAAGATACATTACCGATGATGTAGTTCCCACCCTGCCGGAAAGATTGAAGGCAATCGCCGTGGGGCCTTACAGAGAGGCGGCAACCGCGGTGCTTCGCTCAAAGCCGCTGCAAACAAAATATATCGTTAACAACGCCCGTGTTACCGACCACCACGCCATTATCCCCACCGAGCAATATGTTGACCTTAACCGTTTAACAAGGGAGGAGCGCAATATCTATGACCTTGTTGTGCGCCGTTTTCTTGCCGTGCTTTCGCCTGCGTTTGAATATGACGAGGTTCAGGTTAAAATAACCATAGGCAAATATAATTTTTACACCAAGGGCAAAACGGTGCGCTCCGCCGGGTGGAAGGCGATGTACACCCGCGACCTTGAAGAGGACGATGACGAGGAAGAAAGCTTTGAGCGCTCCCTTCCCCCGCTTTCTCAGGGTGCTCCGGTTTTTGCAAGGGATGTTAAGCTTGTTAACGGCAAAACCAAGCCGCCCGCCCGATACAATGAGGCTACTCTTCTCACCGCCATGGAAAATCCGACCGGGCAGGTAGATGACGGTGCCCTGCGCGATGTGCTTAAAACCTCCGGCGGCCTCGGCACCCCCGCCACCCGCGCCGATATAATAGAAAAGCTGTTTGACTCCTTCTGCATTGAGCGAAAGGGGCGGGAAATCATACCCACCTCAAAGGGCAGGCAGCTTGTAAACATCGTGCCCGCCGATTTAAAATCCGCCGAGCTCACCGCCAAATGGGAGCAGCAGCTTTCCCTTATTGCGGCAGGCAAGGCTAACGACAAGCAGTTCATTGCCGAAATGCGAAAATACGCCTCATCCCTTGTTTCAAGCGTTATTGCCGATTCCGCACAGTATCGCCACGATAATATGACAAGGGAAAAGTGCCCCGAGTGCGGCAAGTTTATGCTTGAGGTTAACGGCAAAAAGGGCAGAATGTTGATTTGTCAGGACAGAGAGTGCGGCTACCGCAAGAGCCTTTCCGTTGTGACAAACGCCCGCTGCCCAGAATGTCACAAGAAGCTGGAGCTTCGCGGCGAAGGCGATAAAAAAACCTTTTACTGCGTGTGCGGCTTCCGCGAAAAGCTTTCCGATTTTGAAAAGAGAAAAGAGGAAAGCGGCGCGGGCAAGCGCGATGTTGCCAAATATATGAGCACGCAAAACAACAAAAAGCCGGCCAGTAATCCCCTTGCCGACCAGCTTGCAAAATGGATGGAAGAACAGAAATAATACGAACCCTTAAAACCCGAAAGGATATACATATGAAAAAAATCGCTGCCTTGCTATTGATTGCGATTATTCTGCTTTCGCTTTCTGCCTGCGGCAACGGCGAAGACAGCACAATTTATTACCCGCTTTCCGCTTCGCCCCATTCGCTTGACCCCCAGTTTACCGACAGCGACAATGCGGAAATTGTAATAAATAACTGCTTTGAGGGGCTTTTAAGAACCGACAAAAATAACAACCTTTGCGCCGGAGTTGCCGAAAGCTGGGATGTTTCCGAAGACAACACGGTTTATACCTTTCACCTGAGAAACAACTCAAAATGGAAGGTTCTTAAAAAGCTCAACGCCGGCGTTCTTTCACCCGCCTACGGTGATGATTACGAAAGCTTTGACACAACAGTTACCGCCGATGATTTTGTTTTTGCCTTTCAGCGTGCGGTTGACCCTCAGACCAACTGCCCCAATGTTTCTTCATTTTTCATAATCAAAAACGCCGAAAAAATCAATGCCGGCAAATCGCCGATTATTGACCTCGGCGTTGCCGCACCGGATAAATTCACGCTTGTTATCACGCTTGAAAATTCGCGGGTAGACTTTCTTGAAAGGCTCACGGAAGGCCCGTTTATGCCGTGCAGCCGCGAGTTTTTTGAGCTGACGGGCGGGCGCTACGGCCTGTCCGCCTCCACCCTGCTGTGCAACGGGCCGTTTTATGTAAGCGCGTGGGACCCGGCTCAAAGCCTTACCCTTACACGAAACAGCGTTTACGGCGGCACCGATAAGGTTTGCCCCTCGGCAGTCAGCTTTTCATTTAACTCCGACCCCGAGGATATTGCCGAAAGGCTGACCCTCGGCAAATATTCCGCCGCTGTTTTCAGCACACCGGAGAATGCACCCACCGAAAATGTTGATGTTACCACAATCAATGATTCGGTAACGGGCTTTTGCTTCAACTGCGCCGATGAGGTGCTTTGCAATGAGAACATTCGCCTTGCGCTTTGCTGCTGCATTGCACCCGCTTCAATTCCCCCTGCCGACACCCTCAGCAGGCGCACCGAAAGCGCCGTTCCGGAATGTTGTATGGCGGGCGAGATTAATTACCACAACGAGGTTGCCGAGCAGATTCCGCCGTTCCCCGTTTCGTCGCGCAGCGCTGCCGAGCTGTGGAACAAAGGCCTGACCGAACTTGATACCAACTCGGTAACATTAAAGCTGCTGTGCAAGGAGGAATATTCCTCCGCCATGCGCTCGGTGCTGCAAAGCTGGCAGCAGGCTTTGGGCATATCGCTTCACATCTCTATTGAAATTTTATCTGAAAACGAGCTTGAAAAGCGTGTAAAAAGCGGCGATTATCAGCTTGCATTCGCTCCCGTTCACTCACCCTCGGTTTCGGTAACCGGCTTTCTTAAATCGTTCACAACCGGCAATTACGACAACATATTCAATATGGAATCACCCGAATATGATTCCGTTATTGCAAGGCTGCCGGTTGTTGATTCGGAGCAGGAGATACTGAACACCTGCTTCACCGCCGAGCGTTATCTTGTGGAGCACGGTATTTTTATTCCTGTTTTTGACTGCCCCACCTGCTTTGTTCAGGCAAAAGGAGTGCAGGATATAGTTTGTTCTCCCTCCGGTGACAATATCTTATTTATGTATGCAAAACGATTTGACTGATTTTCTTTTTGGATGGTGATTCCTTTGAACGAAGTAAAAAAGAAACGGATTTTCAAGGCGGCGGCTGTTATATTCTGGATTCTTTCAGTCGTTTGCTGCGGGATTATATTCTGGCTTTCCGCTCAGGTTGCCGATGAATCGGCGGAATTGAGCTATCAGGTTCAGGGCTTTCTCGGCAAGCTTCTCGGAATGCTTCCCGGGATAAACCTTGTTCGCAAATGTGCCCATATGCTGGAATACTGCGGGCTTTCTCTGCTTGTTTCCTTTGCGCTTTATTTTACCTGCGGCAAGCAGAAAAGATTCACCGATATTCTTATCTGTTTTCTTTACTCCGTAACCGATGAGATTCATCAGCACTTTGTGCCGGGGCGTGCGTGCCTTGTTTTTGATATGTTTATTGACACTCTCGGCGCAGCTATCACCGTTATTTTTGTTACTCTGTTTTTTATTGTGCTTGCAAAAATCAAAAACAGGAGGGGAAAAGATGAAAATAAATGAAAAAACAATGCTCGGCATAGGCGTTGCCGCCGGTGCGGCCGGCGCGGTGCTTGCCTGCGTTCCGGCTGTTATCGGGCTTAGCAAAAACAAGGGCACACCCTCATTGCTTGCCGAGGGTGATAAAATCACCGTCAAGGGCGGCGGCTTTGCCGATTCAAACGGCAGAGCGTTCTGCTTTAAGCTTCTTGCACCGGATAACGGCACCGTATCGCTTGCCGATAAGCAGAAATTTGATTCCCGCTTCGGCACCTACGGCAGCACTCAGCTTATACGTAAATATGAGGATTGTTACTTATCCGAAAGCGATATGGAGCTTGCAGCTTCCCTCGGCTTTAACTCCGTTATGCTCACCTTCGGCCACGCAATGCTTTTTGATAACGGCAAAATCAGCAAAAATCCCGATTTTTCAAGGCTTGATTCAATTCTTGAAAAGCTTGCCGCAAAGGGTTTAAGGGCCGTTCTTCATCTTAACGATGCCGCTCAGAAAACCAAAAAGGATAAGCCCGCACAAAACCTTTTAAACCTTTGGAAAGCACTTGCCGCCCGCTATGCCTCCAATCCGGCTGCGGCGGCGTTCAAGCTTACCTTTGACGATTCAAAGGCACTTAAAAAAGCTGCCAAGGCTATAAGAAAGCTTGATGAAAGCAGAATCATTATTCTTAATGAAAGCGAGGCGGCACTTGCCCGTTCAATCGGCGGCTGTGCCCTGCTTGTCAACGGCAAAACAGTTAATAATGATGATGTGCCGTCAATCCTTTTGCTTGCCGACGCC
>JAZUJM010000246.1:0-12800 GCA_045642785.1 Acutalibacteraceae bacterium
ACATGGCTACGATCCGACTTCCATCTTGAAGATACAAGAGAAATTTCTTTTGAAATCAAGACTTGGTTTTCCGAGATGATTACCGTCGAAAAAGGATACAATCTTATCGAGAAGTTTACCAGCGTGGACGACTTTCTTGATGAGTGGGAAGACAGCGATGGCTATAATGCATCCTGCACTCGTGAAATCATAACTCTTGATTGATGCTCGGCAAACACATTGGGCACGGCGGGAAACCGCCGTGTCCTTTCTTTTCTACATACCTATCCCCATAATTAGCAGGAAAATTTGAAAAGCAAGGAAAAATCAATTAGCAAAACGGCAGTTTTGATTAGCAGAAATCGGGAATTTGCTAATTGCGATTAGCACGAAATCACGAAATCGTTATATCAGAGACAAAGAAAAACACGGGAAATCGAAAATCGAAATCCCGTGATAATAGGTGGCGTCCCCGGGCGGATTCGAACCGCCGACCTTTCGCTTAGGAGGCGAACGCTCTATCCTGCTGAGCTACGGAGACAAATATTAAATTGTTGGCTTTCTGTAATTCCGCCTATGTATTCTATCAAAACGCAGAAGGAATGTCAAGAATAAAAATCAGATTTTGCGCATCACCGGGCAGGTTTATTTCAGCCGCACCCGGTGACACAGTTTTATTTTTTCAGATTATTTTAACAAGCTCGCGGCAGGCCTCTTTGCCCGCCTCGGTTATCGGCATAAACGGGCGGCGGCACGGGCCCATATCAATACCCATTTGGGTAAGAATTTCCTTTTCGCATTGAAATACTCCGTGCTTTATCATGGCGGTGATAATATCGCTGCCCTCGTTCTGCAGGCGCTGTGCCGTTTCAAGGTCGCCCGCACAAAAAGCCTTATAAAGCTCAACAAAGCGTTTGCCCATAAAGTTATAGGTGCTGCCTATTGCGCCGTCGGCTCCCATTGAAAGGCCGGCAAGGCAAACCTCGTCAAAGCCGTTAAAAACGGTTATGCCCTCAATTTTCTGCTTGAACTGCCTTACCATAAACAAGTCAAGCGAGGTATGCTTGATGCCGATAAAGTGGCTGTTTGCCTTAAAAATCTCGGCGGCAAGGTCGGCGGTGAAATTAACGCCGTTGCTGCCCGGGAAATTATAGATAAGCATGGGCATATCAGCCTCATTCGCTATATCATAGTAATAATTTTTAACCGCCTCAAGCGAATGTGAATAATAGAACGGCGCCACAGCGGAAATTGCGTTGTAGCCCAGAGCCTTTGCCTGCTTTGCCATATCAACCGCGCCGTCGGTGCAGGTGGTGCCGACATGGGCAATCAAATCAACCCTGTCGCCTGCCGCCTCTTTAACAATGCGGAAAACGCGCTTTCTTTCCTCATTGCTCATCAACATTCCCTCGCCGGTGCTGCCGCCGACATAAAAGCCGTTAACTCCCTGCGAAATGTTAAACTCAACAAGCTTTTTAAGGGATTCCTCATTTATGGAATAATCTTTATTAAAGGGTGTTAAAAGTGCGGTGAAAATTCCGTTCATAGCTTTTTCCTCCGTAAAAACCGGGCCGCGCTTTGGCGGCCCGGAAAAATCAATTATTCATAAAGGGGATGTGCGGCGCAGAGAGCCTCAACGCCCGCTCTGATTTTATCCTTGCTGTTATCAAAATCGGTAACGCAAAGGGCGATGTATTCGGCAATCTTATCCATATCCTCAACGGTGAATCCCCTTGAGGTAACAGCCGCCGTGCCGAGCCTTACGCCGCTTGTAACGAAGGGCTTTTCGGGGTCGTTGGGAACGGCGTTTTTGTTTGCGGTGATGAAAACTTCATCAAGGCGGTGCTCAAGCTCCTTGCCGGTAACGCCAGTGCCGCGAAGGTCAACAAGCATAAGGTGGTTGTCGGTTCCGCCGGAAACAAGGTTGATTCCTCTGCCGGTAAGACCCTTTGCAAGAGCGGCGCAGTTTGCAACAATATTCTTCTGATATTCTTTGAACTCGGGCTTTAATGCCTCGCCGAAGCAAACAGCCTTTGCGGCGATGATGTGCATAAGGGGGCCGCCCTGGTTGCCGGGGAATATGGCCTTGTTGATTGCCTTGGCAATATCTTCATTATTGGTGAGGATAAGGCCGCCGCGGGGGCCGCGAAGAGTTTTGTGAGTGGTAGTGGTAACTATATCGGCATAGGGAACGGGTGAGGGATGAAGGCCCGCGGCAACAAGGCCCGCGATGTGAGCCATATCAACCATATAGTATGCGCCGACTTTTTTGGCAATCTGACCGATTCTTTCAAAGTCAATAACTCTCGGATAAGCGGAAGCGCCTGCAACGATAAGCTTGGGCTTAATTTCAAGCGCCTTTTTCTCCATATCGTCATAATCAATGAAGCCGTTGTCATCAAGGCCGTAGGCTTCAAAGTGATAAAGCTTGCCGCTGGCGTTTACGGGTGAACCGTGGGTGAGGTGGCCGCCGTGAGCAAGGCTCATGCCCATAACGGTGTCGCCCGGCTCGATTATTGCCGAATAAGCAGCCATATTTGCCTGAGCGCCGGAATGGGGCTGAACATTTGCAAAGCCCGCATTAAAAAGCTTCTTTGCTCTTTCGATAGCTATGGTTTCAACCTCATCAACACACTCGCAGCCGCCGTAGTACCTTTTGCCCGGGTAACCCTCGGCATACTTGTTGGTGAGCACGCTGCCCATTGCCGCCATAACTGCGGGGGAAACGATGTTTTCCGATGCAATAAGCTCAATGTTTCTTCTCTGCCTTGCAAGCTCCTTGTTCATTGCCGAACCGATTTCGGGGTCAAAGTCGGAAACAAAGCCTATTGTGTCGAGATATTCTGCAAACATTTTTTACCACTCCGTTCTTTTTTATTTAGTACTTGTTAATAATAACACGGGGGCAGTATTCGTGTCAAACCATAAAATCACCAAATTATAATGAATTAGTGTGCTGAAAAGGCTTGTATTATCCAAAAAAATCGGTTATACTTATATAACATTATTCTGGGCAAATATACAAATTATAGGAGATGAATCAATGGACCCCATTAAAGTAGATTTTTCAAGAGGCGGCGGCTCCGGCAAAAAGAAAGAAATCGTCATCCCCCCCGAAAAGTCCGGCCTTAAAATAGCGCTCAGCATTATCGGCGCAATCATCGCCGGTGCCATAGCGTTTTATGTTATGACTCCCGCACTCAACTTCAAGTCATACGACCTTTATCTTTTCATCGGCATAATCGCGGCGGCTTTCATCGCCCTTATGGTGCTTTTAACCAACGCAGGCGCAAAGCCCGAATATATGCCCTTTGTTAAGAAATCCTCAATAGTGCCCGGCATAATTATCGGTATTCTTGCCCTCACCGTCGGCATCGGCTGGGTTATTTCCAGCGTTTTCTTCCACGCCGGCAGTTACAGCGAGCTTATCTCCAACACAAAAGACCTTTACACGGCAACAGCCGAGTTCAAGGGCACCTTCAACAACTCCACGGCAATAAACGATGTTGATTTCAAAACCGGCCTTCCCGAAGAAACAGCCGAATCCTTCAGCTCAATCCCCAAGCTTGATGCAGATGCCGCATCCGCGGTTGCTACAAGAGCGCTTTCCAAGCTTGCAAATCTCGGCAAGGTTTCCCAGTTCACGGTTTACCCCGAATACACTCAGATAAACTACAAGGGCAAGCCCGTAAGAGTTGTTCCGCTTCAGTATTCCAACATCATCAAGTGGCTCACCAACACCTCCGACGGTCTTCCCGGCTATATCATTGTTGATATGGCAAACGAAAGCACAAGGTTTATTGAGTGCACCGACGACGGTTCAATCCGCTACTCCCCCGCCGAGCACTTCAACCGTCTTTTAAAGCGTCACCTCCGCTTTGAATACCCCACCTATATGTTCGGCAAATCCACCTTTGAAATTGATGAAAACGGCAAGCCCTTCTGGGTTACCCCCGTTATTGACAAAACCATCGGCCTGTTCGGCGGCGAAGATGTCAAGGGCGTTATCCTTTGCGAAGCTGACGGCACCTGCCACGAATACTCAATCAAAGAGGTCATAAACGGCAAATCCGACAAGGCGGATGACCCCATCGGCAATCTTGCATGGCTTGACAGAATCTATGATTCCGATATGCTTGCCACTCAGTTCAACTACTTCGGCAAATACAACAGCGGCTTCTGGAACTCCATTCTCGGCCAGAAGAACGTTTATGTTACCACCATCGGCTCAAACTATATTGCAAAAGACGATGATGTTTATATGTACACCGGCGTTACCTCGATAACCAGCGATGATTCCATAACCGGCTTCATCCTTGTTAACCAGAGAACAAAGGAAGCCATATATTATGAGGTTCCCGGCGGCACGGAATCCTCCGCTCAGGAGGCCGCCCAGGGCCGTGTTAAGGAAAAGAACTACACCGCCACCTTCCCGCTTCTTCTCAACATCGGCGGCGAGCCCACCTATTTCCTTTCACTTAAGGATGACAGCAACATCGTTCAGCAGTATGCTCTTATCAATGTTGAGCAGTACAACAAGATAGGCTCCACCGGTGATAACCTCAGCGCCTGCCTTGCAGATTACATTGATGACCTTGAAAAGAACGGCATCAAGACCAACATTGACTCAGAAGATATCAAGAACGAACCCGACCCCGTTCCCGATGACGGCATAGAGCTTGACGAGCCCAAGCGTGAAACCCCCGATACCCCCACTGAGGGCACCGTTACCGGCAAGGTTGCCGACATCCGCTCCGCTGTTATCGGCGGCAACACCGTTTACTATGTTAAGCTTGATTCCGCCGATATCTATTATGCCGTTTCCGCTGCCGACAGCGCCGACGCCATAATCCTCAACAAGGGCGACACCGTTACAATCAAGGCCGGTGCCGCAGACGGCAAAATCGCAAAGGCCGAATCCCTTGTAATAGGCTAAAAAGCACAATAAAGCTTTCCCCGCGAAGCAATGCTTCGCGGGGATTTTTCATTCGGAAAAGCTTAATCAGGGAACGATTGTTGTTTCGGGTGTTGAACCGAACAGGCTCAGAATGAAAAGTAATATTTTCAATAAAATTCCGATCTCATTCATCTTTACAACGCCGTTTTTCTCGATTCCCGTTTCAACATGATCGTCGCTGACGATTTTCACCGTGTAATTGATTGTGCCTTTTATTTTAATAGCATCATCACTTGTTACCTCGGTTCGGCTGCCCATGTAAGTAATACCGTTTACGGTAAGTTCAAGGTGATATCCCGTGTCAACACCGGTTGCCGTTGCCTTGATTTTTACAAGCGTTCCCGAATCGGCATAGGCATTCTCATTAATGTTGATAACAGCGTTGATGTTATCATCTGACTTGTTTTCGGGCTCTGTATTGCCTTCAGGGTTGGTATTGTCTTCGTGGTCTGTATTGTCTTCGGCATTGCGCTTCCATACAGCGTAAAGAACAGCGGAGGCATTTGCCGTGTATGAATCGCCTGCGGAATAAGAGGCTGAAACCGCGGTGCTGCTTGTTGACCAGCCGAGGAAGGTGTAGCCGGAGCGAACGGGCTCTGCCGTGCTGAGTTTGAGTGTAACATTCTTTGTCTTTTTCTGTGACTGGGGAGCATCGATGCCGCCGTTTGCGTTATAAGAAACGGTATAAGTGGGTACGGCAGGTTTGTTTGACTTGATAAAAAGGCTGTATTCGGAATTGGTATAATAGGTGTAACCGCTGGAGGTATATTTCACTACCTTGATATAATATTTTTTGCCTGCTTCAAGGTTGGTTTTAAAGAAGCTGTAATTTTCCAAAGATGAAAGCGAAACACTCGCAGTATTATTTATCTGAATGTATTCCGTTCCCGTGTACTGATATACATATATCATCCATCCGTTTTTGGTATTTGCGTATGTATGGTTAATCATAAACTCATAAGTATCATTTACCGAGGGTTCAAAGCAATAATAATCAGCATCACCGGTAACAGTCAAAGATGCGGTTATCATTTCATTTGCTTTTATTGTATCTGCCGTGGCCAGGCCGTCGTTATCTTCGGTTTCGTAATCATCCCTTGCAGTAAAGTTTACGGTTAATGAATATTCCGCGGATGTGTAGCGGTTATAACCGCTGGGTGTGGCTTTCAGCACTTTTATGTAGTAATCTCCGCCCGCCGGTACGCCGAGGTTTATTATACTTACCTTTTCCGAGGCTTTCCGGGTTATCTCTGCCGTGGTGTTAACCTGAACATACCCGGTTCCCTCATTTCTGTAAACATAAACATACCAGCCGTTGACTGAATCTGCAAAGGTATGGTTAAAGCCGACGGATAACACACCCTGATTATTTGCCGTGAATTTGTAGAAGTCCACATCGGAATCGGATGCCAGATTGGCAAAGACGGTATCACCTGATTTTACAATATCTGCCGAGGTGTAGTTGTTATTATCTTCGGTTTCATAATCATTTCTTGCATTAAGAGTTACGGTTAATGAATATTCCGCAGATGTGTAGCGGTTATAACCGCTGGGTGTGGCTTTCAGCACTTTTATGTAGTAATCTCCGCCTGCCGGTACACCGAGGTTTATTATACTTACCTTTTCCGAGGCTTTCCGGGTTATCTCTGCCGTGTCGTTGACCTGAGCATATCCGGTGCCCGTGTATCTGTAAACATAAACATACCAGCCGTTGACTGAATCCGCAAAGGTATGATTAAAGCTGACTGATAACACGCCCTGAGTATTTGCCGTGAATTTGTAAAAGTCCACATCGGAGTTGACTGCCAGATTGGCAAAAATAGGTTCACCTGATTTTACGATATCTGCCGAGGTATAGTTGTTATTATCTTCGGTTTCATAATCATTTCTTGCTTTAAGGCTTACGGTAACGGAATACTCCGCAGATGTGTAGCGGTTATAACCGCTGGGTGTGGCTTTCAGCACTTTTATGTAGTAATCTCCGCCCGCGGGAACGCCGAGATTTATTATATTTACCTTTTCCGAATCTTGCAGAGTTATCTCTGCCGTGTCGTTGACCTGAGCATATCCGGTGCCCGTGTATTTGTAAATATAAATATACCAGCCGTTGACCGAACTTGCATAGGCATGATTAAAGCTGACTGATAACACGCCCTGAGTATTTGCCGTGAATTTGTAGTAGTCCACATCGGAATTGGCTGCAAGATTGGCGAAGACGGCTTCACCTGATTTTACGATATCTGCCGAGTTATAGCCATTGTTATCTTCGGTTTCGTAGTCGTATCTTGTCTGAAAGCTTACGGTAACGGAATAATCTGCGGATGTGTAGCGGTTATAACCGCTGGGTGTGGCTTTCAGCACTTTTATGTAGTAATCTCCGCCTGCAGGCACACCGAGGTTTATTATCTTTACCTTTTCCGAACCCTGCAGGGTTATCTCTGCCGTGTCATTGACCTGAGTATATCCGGTGCCAGTGTAGCTGTAAACATTAACATACCAGCCGTTGACCGAATCCGAATAGGTATGATTAAAGCTGACCGATAACACGCCCTGGGTTTTCGGCGTGAATTTGAAAAAATCCACATCTGATGATGTTGAAAGGTTTGCGTTAACGGTCTGATTTGCCCCAACCGTGGTTGCATTGGCGTAGCTGTTATTGTCTTCCTTTTCGGTCAAGTCGGCGGCGTAGCACACCGTTCCCAAAGGAATAATGCCCAGCACCATAATCAGGCACAGAATAACGGATAAGATAGAACTGACTGTTTTTTTCATTTTAATAAATCCCCTTTGTTTTTGAATTCCGGATTTTTGTTTTCCGTTGTTGTCTGTATTCTACTCCCGTTTTTTCTCTTTTTGCCCTTTTTGCGACAGACGACACTTTTGACGTGACAAACAGCACATTCGGCAAAACAAAAGCCCCCGAAAGGCGTCAAGGCCTTCCGGAGGTTTTAATACGGTTTTATTTACTTATTGCTCATCATCAAGCTTCCACCAGGTGAAAACAACATCTCTGCCGATTACGGTAATGCTGTCTTTGGCCGAGAATGAATATGAAGAGCGCTCATCAAAGCCGCTTCTCTGCATGGCATTTGCAAATGAGCGCGCCATATCGGCATCCTTAAAGGTTATTCTGCCCACAAGCTGCAATTCCGTGCACTTTTTGGTGTTATTAAGCCAGCCCGGCACAAAGCCCGTGCACCACCAGTATTCGGTATAAGGCCTTGTGAAAACGGGCACAAAGTTGCCGTCGTCACGCTGATCCCAGAAACAGGTCATTTCCATAAAGAGCCAGTCCTCTTTATCCGCGCACTTGTAGGCACCCTTTGAGCCTATCTCCCTTGTGTAAACGCCCATTTCCGCGCCGACGAAAACATAGCCGTACTGACCCTTCCAAAGCTGAACAAGCCATTGCTTGCCGCCGTAGTTGAAAACGGTTCTTATGGTATCAAAATACATATGCCCCACGGCTGCCAGCTTGTCATAAACAAGGTTGTAGCCGAAATTATCCTGCCAACATTCCTTGTCATCGGTATAAAAATAATTGCCCTCGGCATTATATTTATATGAGGCAAGGTTGATTGAATCAAAATCAATGTTCGGGTATCTGGAAATATATTTATTTGCCTTGGGCAGCACAAAAGATGAACTTATGTCGCTTGGCGTGCACTTGACACCCTCGGTTATTGTTCTTGTGATTTTTTCCGTTGTTTCCTTTACGGTTGATAAAACGGTTTCAAGCACGCTTGTCGATTCGCTCTGAGCCTCGCCCTGCGCCGTGGCTGACTGCCCCGCCGTTGTGCTTTCCGCCTTTTTATCTTTTTCGGTTACGCTCTGCTCTTCGGTGTGAAGCTCGCTCACTGCTTCCTCAGCCGCGGAATAAGCCGTACTTTCCGCTTTTTCACTTTGAACGGCAGAGGATGAAGCCATTGCCGGAACGGTTGGCTTATCGCCGCCGAATTTTACCGCCGCCGCGGCGCACACGGCTACCACAGCCGCCGATGCAGCGGCTATAACCGCTGTTTTTCCTTTATTCATTTATCTTTCCTCACCTTTCACGGAATACCAACGAAGATTGGAGTTGATGAAAAGCGGACCCATATCCATTGCAAGGATAAATGTTTCGCCGTTTTTCTCAACAACAGTCATTCCCTCGCCCTCGCTGCCGCCGGTCAGATTGCGGTCAATAAGCTTTTCCCAACTGCCGCGGGCAACATCAACCTTATATATTGCCTGGGTATCGTCATTTGTTGCGGCATAAAACACGCCGTCAATAAATTCGCCGCCCTGAATTGAAGGTATTGTTTCGGCAAGCGGAACATTCCCCACGGGTGCCATACCGTTATTTATATCATAGGAAAGAATGGCAGTCGGCTTTTTGGAGTGGTCAAAGGCGTAAAGAAGCCCGGTTTCCTTATCCACCGCCACCCATGGCAAGCCGCGGGTGTGAACGGTGCAGTCAAGCTCAAACCATTCGATTATTTCAAGCGTTCCGGCATCAAAAACACCCACTATCGGGTGCTGCCAAACCTTGCTGTCCTCCATACCGGCATAGATTTTGCCGTTATAATAGCTCAGGCCGCCGATGTGCTTTATTCCGCAGTTTTCCTTAAGCTCGGAAGGAATGGCGGAGTAATTTGCCGCTACAAAGCTTCGCCCGTCAGCTTCGGTCTTATAAAGCGTTGTTTTGGAGCTGAAATAAAGGTTCCCCTCCTCGTCGGAGGTTATGCCCTGCGAACGGAAATATGCCCCTACACCCACTATGTTATCGTGAGCAGCCTCGGTTCTTTTGCCGAGTGAAATGGCGTCTATGCCGTAGGTCAGGGCGTAGAACGGAAGCATAAGCACCGCCATGAGCACCGCCGCCGTTCTCATAAAAAACTGATTGTGAAGCATCTTTCTCTCTCCTTTTTTATTAAAACGCTGTTCTGCGCCAATGGAAAAGATACTGCTGGGCAATTCCCTCGCTGCCCTTGACACACTCCGGCAGCCCCTCGGGGTAAAGCTCTGCAAGGATTCGCTTGACCCATACATCTATCGGGAAAGCCTCCTGCCTGCCAAAGCCGTAAAGCAGGGCGCACTGTGCCACCTTCGGGCCGACCCCTTTTATCTTTTTAAGCTCTTCTTCGGCAAGGTCAATGGGCATTTTTTCAATTTCATTAAGATTAATTTCACCGTTTACTATTTTTTCGGCGGCATCAACCATATATTTTGCACGGAAGCCCGCCCTTATCGGTGCAAGCCCCTCCACACCCGCAGCGGCTACCGCCTGAGGGGTGGGGAAAGCGTAATCACCGCTTTCAAGCTTTTCGCCGAGCAGGGTGCAAAGGCGCTCGATTATGCCTTTTATTCGCGGAATGTTGTTATTCTGTGAAATGATGAATGAGCAAAGTGCCTCCCACGGCTCCTGGTGCAATATTCTTATTCCGCCGCAAAATTCTATCGCTTTGCTCAGGCTTTCATCCTGCGCAAACCTTCTGCAAAGGCTTTCATAATCACGGTCAAGGTCAAAATATCCGCGCCAGAAGCTTTCAAAAAGCTCTTTGCCCGTGTTTTTCAGAATAACCTTGCCGTCTTTCTGCTCAATATCAAGGCTGATTCCGCCCGCAACGCCGTGCCAGCCGCTCCCGTTTTGCACCCAGCGGAACGCCTGACCGCAATCCAGACTCTCCGCCGGGGAGAATCTGTCGCAGGAAATGACCGTATCATTCCCCGAAAATTCAACCGTAAAATTGCCGTTCATCTCAATCTCCGAAATCATAATTTTTATATTTTTTCCGACCGGAAACAACAAAATGTAAAGATAAAATAACGAAGTGTAAACTCACCGTTACACCGTTTTTTTGCTTTCCACAGGCTTAATCGGGCAAAATCAAGGCCTTTTTGCCCGGGTTGTTCACATTTTCCACAGGTTTTCCACAGGCTTGGGTAAAAAGTGAAATATACAAATTGTATATTCGGTTTAACACATCTTTACCCGTCAATGTTGCGCGGCGGGTATAATCGGGCACCGCTTTGCCAAAAATAAATCAGAAATAACAAACGGAGGAAAACTGAACATGATAAAAGGAGTAAACCGTCAGGTGGTTGAGGTTACTCAGACTCAATGCGAATATTTTGAAAAGGTGCTTTTTTTCATAAAGCCGGAGTACTCGGCGGTGAGCGAGGGCAAGCTTAAGGAAAGGGCAACCGTGATTGCCGAAAGTGCCGGTGTGCCGCCCGCTTCACGCCTTAAAAGGGATAAAATAACGGGCTTTTTAAAAATGACGGCAGCCTGCGCCGCGGGTGCCGCCGCAACATGCACGGTATTTCTGCTTTCAATGAATTAGTTTATTTTTGCGGAAAGGCAGAATTCCGCCATATTGCACTTTTGGCAGGCGGGGCGGCCGGAAACGCAGACCGCTCTGCCGTGAAGCACACATCTGTGGCAAAAATCGTTGCTCTCGGCAGGGTCAAGCAGACCCTTTAACTCCATTTCAACCTTTTTCGGGTCTTTCGTTTTAACAAGGCCGAGAAGGTTTGTAATCCTTATAAGGTGGGTGTCGGCAACAACGGCGGGCTTGCCGTAGATATCGCCCACAATCAGATTTGCGGTTTTTCTGCCAACCCCGGGCAGGGTGGTAAGCTCCTCTATTGTGTCGGGTACACGGCAGTTAAAGCGCTCAATAACGCCCTGGCATATGCCTATTATATCGGCGGCTTTATGGTGATAAAAGCCGCAGGAGCGAACTATTTCTTCCACATCGGCAATATCAGCCGAAGCAAGGGAATAAACATCGGGATATTTTTCAAAAAGCACGGGAGTAACAAGATTAACGCGGGCGTCGGTGCACTGGGCAGAGAGCCTGGTTGCAATGAGCAGCTGAAGAGGGTCGGAATAAACAAGCGAGCAAACCGCCTCGGGATAAGCCTCCTTCAGCGCCTGCGTTGCTCTTGCGGCTCTTTCTTTTTTTGTCATAACCGCGCCCCCTTCCCACATAATTTGTTTTTAATTATAGCAAATAGCAGCCCGGATTAAAAGTCATTTTATAAAATATTTGTAAACTTTATAAACAACCTTTCAAAATTGTTGATTTTAATTTAGGGTTGTGATAACATAAAAGCATTAAATTCGGTAATTCTCTTTTCAGGAGGTTTTTATTATGAAGAAAATATGGCTTCGTGCCATTTGCGTTGTGCTTTGCTTCACCCTTGTGCTCACCGCATTTGCCGCGTGCAAAAAAAGCGGAGAGGAAAGCGGCACAGACGACCCCTCAGATGCTCAGGGTGACTGGACTCAGGGCGTGCCCTCCGACACAGTTGAGCTGACCGATGAGGAGCTTGCCGAGCTTGTTAAAGAAGCACTCGGCGGCGATGCAAAGGATTTCAAGGGCGACATTTCTACACTTTCGGCTGATCAGCTTGCGAAGGTAAAAGCTGTTGCCTCTTCAAAGGGTTACATATTCGAAAACGGCGAAGACGGCAAGCCCTGCTTCAAAAAGCAGGTTAACCTTGTGCTTGTATCCAATGATGAGGTTGTTGAGCTTGTCAAGGGCGCCCTCGGCGATTCCGCCAAGGATTTCAACGGCAACCTTTCCGCACTCTCTGAGGAAGACCTTGCAAAGGTTGAAGACGCCGCAGAGGAAAAGGGCTACTATCTTATAACCGACGGCACGGGCAACCTTGTTATTAAGAAAGAAGACAAGGTCAGCAGCGCAACACCCGAGGAGCAGAAAGAGATAAGCGAAATTATTGAAGAGGTTCTCGGCGACGATGCCGACAAGTTCAACGGCGACACCGATTCCCTCAGCCCCGAAAAGAAAGAGGAGCTTGAAAGCAAGCTTTCCGAAGAGGGTGTTTCCCCCTCCGAGGCTGCCGAAATCATAAC
>JAZUJM010000247.1:0-15050 GCA_045642785.1 Acutalibacteraceae bacterium
GTTCACAGTAGAAGGAGCTGCCGTAAACGGTGGCAAAATTATGAGGATGCTGCAGCACAAACACGGCTCTGCCGTCATTCTTTGCCTCAACGGCGGCCAGCTGCTCTTTCGCCCAGTGAATACTGCTGCGCGGATAGGTCCACTCGGTAACATGGGGATAACTTGAAAGTGAGATAAATGAAAAGCCATTTATCTCGGTCACATTGTCGGGCTCATAACCGAACTTTTCACGGAACATATCAAGCGAATAATCCTGCTTTGTTTCGTGATTGCCCAGAATGCAGACGGCTTTTGTTCCGGGGCGGATATGTTCATTCAAAGTTGCAATAAAGTTATCATAATCGGGTTCCGTGCCTATGCTGGAAAAATCGCCAAGGCTGCAAAAGGCATCAATGCCCTTATAAGGCTCGGCGTCATCAAACATTTCATAAGCCTTGTCTATCATTGCACCAACGCGGGCGTTGTTGTTGTGAGAATCGGTAAACACAACAAAACGGATGGTGGGTTCAAAATCAGCCGGGGTCTGAGGGAAGCCCTCGGTAACATTGCCGCCGATAACCTGGGCAATGCCGCTGAAAAGCCCGGAGCCGAGTCCGATAACCGCAGCTAAAAGAACGGCGATAACATCAAACGGAATAAGCAGTTTGCTTGCAAATTTCATTTCTTTTTCTCCCTTTTAATGCTTTTATTATTTGAGCGTGTAGGTCATATCGGTGCCGGTGAAGGTGCCGGTGTAATAGTCATAGGTTCTGAAAGTAACCGAGCTTTCATAAACTTCTGCCATATAGCCGTAACCCGTTGTGTGGTCGCTGTTGCTTGTAAGGCTGGGAACCCAGATTTCGGGAGTCTTTTTTTCACCGGGAACAACATCGAAAATCGGGGAGCTGTGCGCGTGGCCGACAATAAGAAAGATGTTGTCATACTTGTTAAGAAGGCTGATATACCTTGCATAGCCCTCATTTATGACACAGCAGGGATAGTGATTGAAAACAAAAATCGGAAGCCCGCTTTCCGCCGCCCTGTCAAGCTCAGCCTCAAACCAGTCAAGCTGTTTATCCGACAGATTACGGTTGCCGCACTCCGGAGTGTCGGGCCCGAGAAGAATAAGATGATAGTCCTTTACAACCTCGCTGTAATAAAGCTCGGTTACATTTTTATCAACAAAGCTGTTAATGTAGCCGAGGTGCCTTGCCTTAAGCTCATCAAATGTGCCGAAGGATTCATCATCGTTGCCGATATCGTGGTTGCCGGTTGCAACATAATACGGGCGGATGGGGTTTGTGTTGTTGAGCATGCCGTAAAACAGCATGTTTTCAATGTTCTGCGCGCAGATTGAGTTGTCGCCGTTTATTACAAGCGCATCGATGAAATTCTTGCCGCCGTTTAAGGAGTTGAAGCATTTGGGAACGATAGGGAATTTGTCAAATCCGTTGCCCTCGATGTGAATATCCGACATAATGGCAAGGTCAAGCTTAAGGCCTTCCCTGTCAAGCGGTTCAATGGGGTTAACCTTTTGCCCGATCGGAACAAGCATAAACAGGCAGCCGAAGAAAAGGGAAATCGCTTTTTTAAAAAACAGTATTATTTTCATCAAACCGTTTCCTCCTTTTTATGTTACTTATTATATTTACTTTTTATCTTTTGTGTCAATAGCTTTTAATCGGTTTTAATAAAAAGAACAAAAGCGTATTGAAATTGTGTTTGCCGTTGTGTTAGGATAATAATATACTAAACGGATTGGGGATTTTGATTATGGTTGCTGTTCTTACACGCATTATTGTCGGCATTGTCACGCTTTCCTATATGATTTCGGGGAGCTATTACGGCGATTTGACCTTTGATTATTTTAAACGCTTAAACAGCATTGATGTTTATGAAAATTCAACGGTTACCGCAATGGGTGCAAGGAAGGTTCACGATATTATCGAAAAACACTTTTCATCTGAGCTTCCCGAGGGCAAGAAGGTAAAGAAAGCCGTTTTCATCGGTTTTGACGGTGTAAGAGCGGATACCTTCCGCGACCTTGACACCCACGAAACAAGTGCGATTAACTCCGTTCTGGGCAGCGGAGGCCACGCTTACTTAAGCTATGCCGGCGGAATCAATTTTCCGTATTATAATATTCAGGCAACCGACAGCGCCCCGGGGTGGACAACTATGCTCACCGGCGAGCTTTATTACAAAACAGGCGTGCTTTGGAATGATTATGAAAAGAATGATAAATATCCCACGCTGATTAAATCGCTGATTGATGATAAGCTTGCGGATAAAACCTCCTTTTATTCTTCTTGGGGTTCATACCTTGAAACGACCCTTAAAAGCGAAGTTGACAGCTGCCTTGCAGCAGGATATAACGCAAATTATGTGGAAGCGTCGAAATATGTTGCCGAAAGAAAATATGAAAACGAAAGTGCCGATATTGATGCCGCGGTAACGGAGCTTGCCGCTGCCGACCTTAAAAATGATGATTGCTCCGATTTTATCTTTGCCCTTTATGAAAGCACGGATGAAGCAGGGCACGCCGCGGGTTATCATCCGGATAATGAAATTTATATGAAGGCTTTTGCCTTTGAGGATGAGCTTGCAAATCAGATAATTGACGCGGTAAAAGCAAGGCCGACCTATGATGAAGAGGACTGGCTTATAATTATGTCAAGCGACCACGGCGGATTCAACCACGCTCACGGCTATTGCATGGCAATGGAAAGATATACCTATGTTGTCTGTAATAAACAGATTTCAAGATTTCAGATGATATAATTAATTCGGTAAAATAAAACGGATGGTGACAAAATGATTGGTTCTTTTTCACTTTTTGAGATTGTGCGGGATGAAATTACCCAAAGAAAGCAGGAGGGCTGCATTGTTCCCGATTATGATATTGAAAACGCGGATTTAAAGCGGCTGTCGGAGATTTATGATGAGCTTGTTTCGCTTGAAATAAGCCCCGATTTCCCTTTCGGCGAGCCGGAAAGCCTTGATGATATTATGCTTGAATCGGACGGGTGCAATTATAACAAAGCCCCCGAGGCTTCAACCCTGCGTGATAAAATTTACGGCGCGTGGCTCGGCAGAGTGGCAGGCTGTTTAATCGGCAAACCCATTGAACGCTATCCCTACGGTGACGGGAACGGAAAATATGACGGCTGGGAATGTATCAGACTTTGGCAGGATGGCGCCGATGACACTTTTCCGCCGGTTGATTATATCAGCGGCAATTCACGGGCAAAGGAAAAATACGGCTTTGATGTCGGCTGTGAAAAAAGTCAAAGGGAAAACATCCGCTTTGCCGAAAGTGATGATGACATTCGCTACCTTGTGCTCGGGCTGCTTATAAATGAGCGTTTCGGCAACGATTTTAATGCCGAAAACATTGCCGATATGTGGCAGAGGTACCTCACCCCGTCTATGACTTTCACGGCGGAGCGCGCCGCACTTATCAACAGCCTTATCTGTGCTGAAACGAGCCTTGAAAAGAAAATCGCGTTTTGTCATTCATACAAAAATCCCTACCGTGAGTGGATTGGTGCGCAGATAAGGATTGACCACTACGGCTATTATAATGCCGGCAATCCTCTTGCCGCCGCCAAAGCGGCTTACAATGACGCGATTTTTTCGCACACCAAAAACGGTGTTTACGGCGCAATGTTTTTTGCCGCCCTGATTGCCGCGGCGTTTACCGAAACCGACATTAAAAAGTGTATTGAAATTGCACTGGGGATTGTTCCGAAAAAATCAAGATTTTATTCCGATATTCTTTTTGCAGTGAATGCCGCCGAAACAGCCGCGGATGTATCCGGATTTTATAAAATGCTTTGGGAGCGTTTTCGCGGTGTTTCCGCCGTTCACACCAACAACAATGCGGCTGCCTGCGCGGGTGCGCTTATTATCGGAAAAGGGGATTATGTTAAAAGCGTTTCAACCGCCGTCGGCGCAGGGTGGGATACCGACTGCAACGGCGCAACGGTGGGCTCAATAATGGGCGCAATGAACGGGTCGGCGTGTGTTCCCGATTATCTTAAATTACCGCTTAACGATACCCTTTATTCATCAATACCCGATTTTCACCCCATAAGAATTTCGGAGTGTGCAGAGAGAACATATTCTTTGTATATTAAAAAATGAACGCAGCAGAATAATATAATAACCCCGAACATTTTTAAAGCTCCTGTCGATTTAAATTAACGGCAGGAGCTTTTTTTGTTATGTTTAATTATTGACCCGCTTTCAGATTTCTCCGTCTTCTTTCATCTTTGCAAGCTGTTCCGCCTGAATCGCGGGGTCGTAAGAGAGCATGGGTTCAACCTTGATTCCTCTCTTTTTGCGGTCAATATAGTTTTTGGTTATTTTCATAACAACGCCCGACATTGCAAGCACGCCGATAAGGTTGGGCAGCATCATAAGCCCGTTGAAGGTGTCGGAAATATCCCAGGCAAGTGAAGAAGAAAGCACGGCACCGAAAACGGTGGTTACGGTGTGTATGATTTTAAAAACAACGGTTGATTTTGAACCGAATACGTATTCCCACGCCTTTGAACCGTAGTGCGACCAGCCGAGAACGGTTGTGAATGCAAACAGGAACATGGCAACGGCAACGAATTTTGCACCGATTCCGCCCCAGGGGAAGTAGGTGTTGAATGCGGAGGCAACAAGGGTTGCATCGCTTGTGCCTTCGGCTATTGTGCCGCTTGCTATATCATAAACACCGGAGGTAAGAACAACAAGAGCGGTCATTGTGCAGACTATCATGGTGTCGGCAAACACTTCAAAAATGCCCCACATTCCCTGCTTTACGGGCTCTTTGACATTGGAGTTTGAGTGAACCATAACGGAGGAGCCGAGGCCGGCCTCGTTTGAAAAAACGCCCCTCTTAAAGCCCTGAGTCATAACCGTGCTGATTACAAAGCCCACACCGCCGCCGAGAGCCGCAACGGGCTTGAACGCATTAACAAAAATAGCTTTTATTGCGGGGATAATCTGAGCGTAATTTATGCCTATTATTATAAGGCTGCCTGCAACAAAAAGAACAATCATGGCGGGGACTATTTTTTCGGCGAAGTTGGCAATTCTTTTAAGACCGCCGAGAACTATAAATGCAACGAGAACCATTATTGCCAGCCCGAGCACAAGGCGGTAGGCGTTAACCGTGCCGAAAACCGTTTTTTCCATAAGCGAGGCAACGGGAAAAGCGTTTTCCACATTGAGCACGATTTTGTTGACCTGACCCATGCTGCCGATTCCGAAGGAGGCGAGCATGGCAAAGAATGAGAATATAACGGCAAGAACGGTGCCGATTGTTTTGAAGCCCTTTTTGCCGCCGAGGCCGTCTTTAAGGTAATACATTGCGCCGCCCGACCATTCGTCTTTTCCATTTTTGCGGCGGTAGTAAATGCCGAGCACGTTTTCGGAGTAGTTGGTCATCATGCCGAAGAATGCCGCTACCCACATCCAGAAAACCGCTCCGGCGCCGCCTATGCAGATTGCCGCCGAAACGCCTGCGATGTTGCCCGTGCCGACTGTTGCCGCAAGGGCGGTGCAAAGCGCCTGAAACGGAGAAATGGAGGCCGCTTCTTTACTGTGGCTGATAACATCCTTTTTGAAAAGGCTGCCTATTGTGTTCTTCCACCATTCGCCGATATGAGAAATCTGGAAAAACTTTGTAAGTACGGTCATTGAAATTCCGGTTGCAATCAGCAGCCATACACCCTTGCCCCATACAAATGAGTTTACCGCATTGTTTAATTCTGTGATTTTTTCCATACATCTGCTCCTTACCGCAAATATTATATATTCCATATAAAAAAACGGCGCACCGACAAACGGCACGCCGAAAAATCTCATAAAGTTAATGAGAAATTATCTTTGTCCTTTTGCCTGAGAGATTCACGCCATATGACGCTTTCACCTTCGGCACTCAATTTAATGAGTTTCTCCAAAGTTCTATCCGTTTGCAGTCTTCATTCCAATCGGAAAACCTGAGAGTGTTACTCCTTCGGCACGAAAAGCGGCGCTTTTCGACTTTCCTGCAACTTTCATATAGAATATATTAAATTTTAACCCATTATACGCTTACTTTTTTAAATGTTCAAGTGTTAAAAACGAAAATTAATATTTTCTCATCCTTTTCCAGATGTCAAGAATCAATTTGTACCTTTCCGGCGGCATTCCTTTAAACGGAACATTGCTTGTGCAGAAAATGTAGCCGCCGTTTTCTCCGCCGTATTTAAGGCAGTATTCGGCGCTGTTTATTACATCCTCATCGGTTCCGGTTTGAAGGGCGGCGCAGTGAACATTACCGCACAGCGCAACTCTGTCGCCGTAAAGCCGTTTAACCTCGCGGATATCCACGCCCGCCATCGGGTCAATGGAGTGAAGCGCATGGGGCCTGCAGGCAACAAGCGAATCAATTATCGGCATAATGTTTCCGTCGGTGTGCTTAATCATAAGCATGCCGTCTTTTCTGCCGGCTTCAATGATTTCGGCAAGGTAGGGGGTAATGAATTCATCAAACATTGCCGGTGAAAGAAACGGGCCGGAGTTGTAGCAGTAATCGGCGCACAGAAGCGCAACATCAATGCCCGCCTCGTGCCGGCGTTTGTTATTTTCTATTGCTTCAAGGCACATCCTTTTTGCCTGAGCCTTGACCTCATCCGGTTCATCTGCAATGCGGTAGATAAATTCATACATGTCGCTGCCGGAGGGGATGGCAAAGGTGCCGTCACCGTGGCCGCCGAATAACCGTGTTTTACCGAAATGCTCGCGCAGGCGTTTGCGGAATATCTTTGTTACGGGGTAGTTTTCATCGCCCCAGCAGGGGGAATAAACGGGAATAATGCAGTAGTCAAGCCCGGGGGCGGAGTCAAGCCGCTCATTGCCGCTGATTGCGGCGCCGCCGATATCGTAAGCGGTTTTATCGCCGAAAACCCTTGCGTAAATATCCGCAAGGTCGCAGGAGTAACGCTCGATTTCCTTTTGCGAAAGCCTGCCGATATTATGCGGCTCAAGGCGTTCATCCTTAAGCGACAGGCCGAACATTTCCTCCGAAAGCTGATATTCAAGCTCAAAGGTGGGTATTTCATCCGGCTTGCCGAGGTTTAGCGCGCAAACCGCTCTTTCTGCAGGGGTCATAATATCAGTCATTATTATTCACCTTTAAGAATTGCGAGCGCGGCATCGGCGCAGGAGGCGGCGTCTTCGGTATAGATATCGGCGCCGATTTCCTTTGCGTATTCATCCGAAACGGGTGCGCCGCCTATCATAACCGTTACCTTGTCGCGCAGGCCCGCTTCACACAGAGCCTTGATGATTTCAGCCTGATTGGGCATTGTGGTTGTGAGCAGGGCGGAAAGCGAAACTATCTGAGCGCCGGTGGATTTAACGGCCTCAACAACAGCCGCGCCGTCAACGTCGGTGCCGAGGTCTATGCACTCAATTCCGCAGCCCTCAAACATAATTTTAACAAGATTTTTGCCGATATCGTGAAGGTCGCCCTTTACGGTGCAAATTATCGCCTTGCCGACGGGCTTAACTCCCTCGTCAATAAGGTGGGGTTTAAGAAACTCGGTGCCCTTCTGCATTGCTCTTGCCGCAATAAGCACCTCAGGCACATACATTTCATTGTTTTTGAATTTTTCGCCCACGGCGCTCATTCCGGCACAAAGGCCGTTAAAAAGAATATCCTTTGCGGCTATTCCGCTTTCAAGTGCCTCGGCAACCTTTTCCTGCACATTCTTCATTCTGCCGGCCTGAACAAGCTCGGAAATTTCACATAAAACAGACATTTTATTTTCTTCCTTTCCGTTTGATAGTGATATTATATATTTAACTTAAAACCTTTTCAAGACTCGATTACGGAAGTGCATAGCCTGCCGCAAGGTAAATTTTATACCAATCCTCGCGGCTCATTTCAATATCGGCGGCAGCGGCAACACCTTTGATTCTTTCCGGGTTGGTGGAGCCGACAACCGGCTGCATTTTGTCGGGCAGGCGAAGCAGCCACGCAATGGCAAGCCCCGTGTCGGTTACCGAATATTTCCGGGCAAGCTCGTTAATTACATCGTGAAGCGCCGAATATTTCTGCTCGGTTAAAAACGCGCCGGAAATAAAGCCGTGCTGAAGCGGAGACCACGGCTGAATCGTTATGCCGTTAAGCCTGCAATAATCCCGAAGATAGCCGTCGCGGTTTATGCCGTCGGCATTGTCAAGGTTAACATTTGCGCCGCCGCTTATCATAAAGGCGTGGGGAATGCTCAGCTGCATCTGATTAATGCACAGCTTTTGTTTAACATACTTTTGCAGCAGCTCGGTTTGCGCCGCGCTGTGGTTGGAAAGGCCGAAGGCTCCAACCTTGCCGCTTGTCTGAAGAACATCAAATGCCTCTGCAACTTCTTCGGGCTCCATTAACAAATCGGGGCGGTGAAGCAGTAAAACATCAATGTGCTCAATGCCCAGCCGCTTTAATGAGGCGTTGACCGAGGAGATTATGTGCTCCTTTGAAAAATCATACATCCCTTTGCGTATGCCGCATTTGGTCTGAATTATAATTCTGTCTCTTAAACCGGGGCTGCGCTTTAATACTCCGCCGAAGACCTCTTCACATTTTCCGCCGCCGTAAATATCAGCGTGGTCAAAATAATTGATTCCGCATTCCTCTGCGCCGAGAATGTGAAAATCGGCCTCTTTTTCGCTCATGTCGCCGATTCTCATGCATCCCAAGGCAATCTGAGAAACTGCTTTCTCCTTTGAAAACGTGTTTATATATTTCATTTTGTTCTCTCCCCAAAATAAATGTTTTTATTGTTGAATATTGCCGCGCTTTCAGTTACAATAAAACAAAGCACGATTGTTTTCTTATTTTGAATTTTATTGTAGCTGAAAAGGAGAAAAAAATCAATATGAAAAAGGTTTTATCCGTTATTTCAGCCGTTGCGCTTACCCTTTCCGGCACGGCTGCTGCGGCAGAGGCTTTGCCGCAATACGGCGAGAATGATATATTTGTTGCCGTTAACGGCGACGACACCGCAAGCGGCACCTTTGACGAACCACTTGCAACAATAGGAGCCGCAAAAGAAAAGGCCAAAAGCGCCGGGGGAGATGTTACCGTTTATTTCAGAGAGGGAACATATACCATTGAGGATACCGTTAATTTCACGGCGGAGGATAAAGCAAACACGACTTATAAATCATATAACGGCGAAAAGGTTGTTTTTACCGCAGGAACACCTTACACGGGCTTTGAAGAGTGCACGGTAAACGGCGTTAAAGCGTTTAAAAAGAATGTTGGCACCGGGGCGGATATCTGCACCCTTTTCAATGAAAAAACCACGCTCAACAAAACCCGCTACCCCGAAAAGGGCTATCTTTACCCCGCCGGTGTTGATTCAAAATACTGCCTTAATCCCCAATCGGAGCAGATTGACGGCGGCATTTTTCTTTCCTATTCGGCGATGAATGTAACGCCCGCCGATTTGCCGCAGATGAAAAACCCCGACACGGTTGTTGCAAGAATACTTCACTGGTGGAAGGATGAGCTGCTCCCCGTTAAAAGCTACAATTCAAAAACCGGGCTTATGGAGTTCACAAAGGGCGCGGCAATGAGGATAAACACCACCGACAGATATTTTCTTGAAAATGTGTTTGAGGCACTCAACGAGGTTCACGAATGGTATTTTGATAAAGCGGAAGGGATTTTGTACTATATTCCCGAAAGCGGAGAGAATGCCGGAACGCTCACCCTTTGGGGCGGCAGCCTTGAAACGCTGATAAGCGTTAACGGCGTTGACGGCATAAGCTTTGAAAACATTGTTTTCAGGGGCAACGGCTACACCGTTAATCCGGGTCAGGATTCCTCTCAGGCGGCATATAACGCAAAATCCTGCCTTGCTTATGAAAACGCAAATGATTTTACGGTTAAAAACTGTGAGTTTATTGACCTTGCATCCTGCGCCGTGTTTATGGGCAGGGCGGTAAAAAACAGCAGCGTTGAAAGCTGCTTTTTCAGCAATATCGGCGCCCAGGCGGTTTATATCCGCGGCGAAAATGTTGAGGTTGATAATCCTGCGGTTACCAAAAACATAAAGGTCAACAATAATATAATTTCCGGCTTCGGCAGGGTGTTCTTTAACGCGGTGGGTATTCTTGTTATTCACGCCAACAGCGTTGATATAACCCACAATGAAATCCACGACGGTTACTATTCCGCAATTTCTGTCGGCTGGGTGTGGGGTTACGCATACACGGTAACAAGCAACAATAAAATCTGCGACAACCTTATTTATAACATCGGGCAGGGCTGGCTTTCGGATATGGGCGGCATTTACACCCTCGGCAATCAGCCCGGCACGGTAATTTCCGGCAATGTTATCCACAATGTTGCAGCTGACCCCGACGAAGGCGGCTACGGCGGCTGGGGAATCTATCTTGACGAGGGCTCGGCCTATATCCTTGTTGAAAAGAACCTTGCCTACTGCTGCGGAAGTGATTCCTACCACCTGCATTACGGCTCCTACAACACGGTCAGAAACAACATTTTCGCCTTAAGCGGTGAATCCCAGGTGCGTGCGGTCAGCGCTCCCGCCAGGAGTGTTGCCAATGACGGAGGCACGAAAACCGCAGATTTCACAAACAACATTCTTTTAACGGATAAAAAAGTCCGCACATTCTCCTATCTGCAGGGCAATGATTACTACACAGAAAACGGAAATATCTTTTGGGATTTAACCGAGGGCGAAAAGGTGCTTGTGGGCGAAAACGGCGATATTAAAAAGGGCATCGGAATCGAAACGGCGGTAAGAAAGGGAATTATTAATAACCCCGTTGTTGTTGACCCGTGCTTTAAGGACGCCGCAAATTATGATTTTGAGCTTGCCGATGATTCACCGGCTGTTAAAGCGGGCTTTGAAAAGTGGGATTATTCTCAGGCCGGAACGCTTAAAAACACAACCGTCGGCATTGATACCGATGGAGGTATGACGGCTTATAACGCCGAGGCAAAACCCGTTGAAATGAAATCCTCAAAAGAGCAGTTTAAAATATTCAACTCGATTATTAATTTTATTGTAAAAATCTTCAAATCGGTTTTCGGAAAATAAAATCAAAGGGCGGCTTCGGTGCACTACCGGGGCCGCTTTTTTGCCGGAGAATTATATGAATTGTATTGACAAGCGACCGAGTGGTCGCTATAATAGAACTTGCGACCAAATGGTCGCATCAGGAGGCATAATATGGGGAAAGATACAAAAGACAGAATATTGGACGCAGCTCTTGCCTGCTTTGCGGAAAACGGCTACAAAGGAACAAATCTGCGGGATTTTGCCGCGGGAATGGGCTTGAGCAAATCCGCATTATACAGCCATTATGACAGCAAGGAAGCAATCTGGAGTGCCATGATTGACAGAATGGAGGCATATTATGCCGAAAGGTTCGGTTCGCCCGAGCATATGCCGGAGATTCCCGTATCCGGTGACGAGCTTTTTGCTCTTACAATGCAGATGGTGAATTTTACCGTACACGATGAAAAAATCATCCTTACACGAAAGCTGATTTTGACAGAACAGTTTCATGATGACCGTATAAAAAAGCTTGCAACCGAGCATTTTGTTAACGAAACAAAGGAAATTTATAAAATCATATTTGAAAAGATGATGCAAAACGGGCTGCTCAAAAAAGAAGACCCGGAAATGCTTGCATTTGCCTTTACTTCACCCGTTACCGCGCTTATTCATTGCTGTGACCGTGAGCCCGAAAAGGAACAGGAGATTATGAAACAGCTTGAAGCTTTTGTGAAGCATTTTATCATGACATATGTCAAAGATGAAAAAAGCAAATAAGAAAGGAACGAAGTTTATGAAAAACAAAAAATCTTTTTACATTCCCGGCGGAGTTCTCTGCCTGATTGCCGCCGTATTTATTGCATTTGCTCTTACTCACCCCGAGCTTTCTTTCCCGTGGCCTAATTGGGTCAGCTACACTCTTTATGCCATGTATGCCGTATATACGGTGCTTGTTTTCTGCATGCCGAAATTAAAAAAGCCAAGCCTTGCCGTCTGCGGAATCCTTGCGGTTCAGATGATAGCGCTGGCGCTGTTCGTAATCTTTATCGGAATAAGAAAAACCTCCGAAAACAGCGAATGGCTCCTGTTTTCGGGGCTGGCGCTGACCTTTATCGGCAACCTTGCAAATTTCTTACTGTTGAAAAGAAATACTAAAAGCAAATGATTGCCGATATTATTACACTGAGCCGGATTCTGTTTTCGGCGCTGCTGTTTGTCTTTTCGCCGGATTCAATTCCTTTTGCGGTATTCTACCTTTTGTGCGGCATATCCGATATGCTTGACGGATTTGCTGCAAGAAAGCTTCACACCGAAAGCGAAAGGGGCGCAAAGCTCGACACCGCGGCGGATTTGTTCTTTGCCGCCGCCTATGCGGTCAGAATACTCCCGCTTCTGCACATCCCGCATTGGGTATGGGGCTGGACTGCGATAATCGCAGCGGTGAAAATTACGGGCATTGTGATTGCAAGTAAAAGGGCGCACGGCTTGTCGGTTGAGCACTCATTCGGCAATAAGATTACGGGAGTTCTGATATTTTTACTGCCGCTGTCGTCTTGTGCTGCGGATGTGAAATACGGGGCGGTGATTGTGTGCGTTGCCGCGACAGTTACCGCGATTGCGGAAATTATCAAAAAATAACGGATATGAAAACGATTTTTCCGACACACGGCTCCACCACGAGATTTATCTTTCCGATGCCCGCGGGGTTCCGCCGGAGAAACGGAAGACCGTTATCCGTCATCCGATAAGAAAGCAGGAGATTATATGAAATTATGCGGATTTCTGATTGTTGTAAAAGATATTAATAAAGCGAAACAATATTATCACGATTTGTTCGGGCTTGAAATGAAAGTGGATAATGACGGCAATATGATTTTATCCGGCGGCCTTGTTTTGCAGGAGGAAAAGTATTGGCGTGGGTTTATAGGTAAAGATATTCTTCCGCAAAACAACGCCTGCGAACTGTATTTTGAGGAGGAAAATGTTGACCTCTTTTATGAAAAGCTGAAAGCATTATATCCGCAAACGGAATTTGTGAATCTGCCTTTTAACCACAGTTGGGGTCAGCGTGTGGTGCGCTTTTATGACCCTGACGGAAATCTGATTGAAGTGGGCACACCGATAAAGGCCGATGAAGCCGGGGAAGAAAAAGAAATTATGATTGAAACAAAGAGATTAAAAATATATCCGGCATCCGAAGAGCAGATGAAAACATTCATTGCGGAGCAGCCGGTTGTTGAACTGAAAGCCGCTTATTCGGAAATGCTCAACGGCGCATTGGCACACCCCGAACAGTGGGCGTTCCATGCCATTTGGATGATTGAACTGAAAGGCGGCACTCACACAGGCGAACTGTGCTTTAAGGGCATTGATGAATCCGGCTCAACCGAAATCGGTTACGGCATTGCCGAAGATTATCGGGGAAACGGATTTGCCGCAGAGGCGGTAACAGCCGCCGCCGATTGGGCATTGAATCAAAATGCCGTTAATTGTGTTACAGCCGAGGTTAAAAAGGATAATTTCGCTTCAATAAAAGTGCTTGAAAAATCGGGATTTAAACCGACCGGAAGGACAGGAGAAGAAGGCGAGATTTTTATTAAAACCAAGTGATGTATCAGATTTTTGACATGAAAATCGGATTTGTAAAAGAGCTTTGGTAGACTTTATCGTGATAATTCCGTATTCTTGAGATGTTCCCGGCCGGAACAAATTATCATTTTGAGGTGATAAGATTATGGAGATAGGCACAATTATCCGAAACGCGAGAAATGAAGCAAAGTTATCTCAGGAGCAGGCAGCCGAAGCACTTGGCGTTAGCCGGCAAACTGTTTCAAACTGGGAAAACGGAAAAACATACCCGGACATCATCAGCGTTATTCGGATGAGTGATTTATACTCCGTGAGTCTTGACCGCCTGCTCAAGGAGGAATCATCCGTGAAACAGAGCTATAAAGAATACCTGGAAGAAAGTACAAATACCGTAAAAAGCAATGAACACAAATCAAAGCTGATTATGTTGTTGACGGTGCTCGGAATCTGGTCGCTGTCGCTTATCGCGTTTTTATTGGTACACAGGGGTTTGGATAATTACGGCTACGGACTTGCCGTCACTTGGGCCGTACTGCCGATTACTTTTTTTGCTGCGTCTTTCGTTATCGGAAAGCGTGATTGGTTCGGCAAACTGAAATGGCTGGCTGTACCGATATTCAGCATTATGTACTCATTGTCCGGCTATGCCACATCCGTAACTGCCGATGATATGGCAATGAAAAGTGTAATCTGGCCTGATTTTGCCAAGCTGCCCCTTGGCCTGATTATTTCACTTGCCGGGCTTGCGGTTGGAATCCTCATCAAAAACAAACAAAACAAAAAAAGCTGATTTGCCGCAGCTTGATGAACGGGTGAAACGAAAATGAATGATTTAAAATACATAATCCTAAGGGAAATGCCGTCAATTAAGGATGAAGCGGCGGAATGGTTTCACGGTAAGTGGCGTGTTCCGAAAGAAGCTTACCTTGAATGTATGGAGGCATATCTTAACGGCGAAACGGAATACGGCTGGTATTTGTGCCTTGACGGCGAAAAAATCGTTGCCGGCATGGGCGTGATTGAAAATGATTTTCATAACAGAAAAGACCTTGCTCCAAATGTGTGCGCCGTTTACACGGAAGAGGAATACCGCGGCAGGGGAATAGCGGGGAGGCTGCTGAATACGGTGGTTGAGGATTGCAGGGGAAAAGGCATTTCTCCGCTTTATCTTGTCACCGACCATACGGGTTTTTATGAACGGTACGGCTGGGAATTTATGTGCATGGTTCGGTGTGATGATGAACCTGAAATGTCAAGAATGTACATTCACCGCTGAATTCCGGCTTAACCGAGTGATGATAATCCGAACCCACCTTGAATCTGGCTATTTTTCCGTCTGACTGCGTCATCGTCATTGCAAGGCGCCAGCCTTGCTGCTTTCTCTTCCTTGTCATACGAAAAAATATCTCA
>JAZUJM010000248.1:0-3059 GCA_045642785.1 Acutalibacteraceae bacterium
CTTTTATCAGACGATAATTCTTTTTATGCGCCGATGCCTTGCGGCATCGGCGCCAACTTTTTCAGCCGATTATTTCTTAAGGCTAACGGCAAGCTTTGCCTTTGCGGCAATGTTTTCGGCATCAAGGCCATAGATGTGAAGCATCTGAACAGCGGGGCCGGAGGAACCGAATTCATCGTTAACGCCGACTCTTACAACGGGAACGGGAGCGCATTCGCAGACAACCTCTGCAACTGCTGCACCGAAGCCGCCGATAACGCTGTGTTCCTCAGCGGTAACAATAGCGCCGGTAGTCTTAGCTGCTTCTATTATTGCCTCTTTATCAATGGGTTTAATCGTGTGGAAGTTAATAACTGCGGCGGAAATGCCCTCTTCCGCAAGAAGCTTCTTTGCTTCAAGAGCTTCCTTAACCATAAGGCCGGTGGCGCAGATGGTAACATCGGTGCCCTCTGCAAGCTTTACGGACTTGCCGATTTCAAACTTGTAGGTGTCGGGGTCGTTGATTCTTTCAACGGCGAGGCGGCCGAAGCGAAGATAAACGGGGCCTTCGATTTCGGCTGCGGCAAGAACCGCTGCTCTGGCCTCAACATCATCGGCGGGGTTGATAACGGTCATGCCGGGGATGGTTCTCATAAGAGCTATATCCTCACAGCACTGATGGCTTGCGCCGTCTTCGCCAACGGAGATACCTGCGTGGGTAGCGCCGATTTTAACATTCATTCCGGGGTAGCCGATGGAGTTTCTCACCTGCTCAAAGGCTCTGCCTGCCGCAAACATTGCAAAGGAGCTTGCGAAAACGGTATAGCCGGTGGTGGAAAGGCCGGCGGCAACGCCCATCATATTGGATTCGGCAATGCCGGTGTCAATGAATCTGTCGGGGAAAGCCTTTTTGAACATTCCCGTTTTGGTTGCGGCTGCAAGGTCCGCATCAAGAACGATTATTTTATCATTTTTCTCGCCGAGCTCAACAAGCGTTTTGCCGTAAGCATCGCGGGTAGCCATTTTTACGATTTCAGCCATAATTAATTCTCCTCCCTTTCTTATGCCTCAAGCTCTGCAAGAGCTGCCTTGAGCTCTGCCATAGCCTGCTCGTACTGCTCGGTGTTGGGAGCGGTGCCGTGCCAGGAAGCCTGGTCTTCCATAAAGGAAACACCCTTGCCCTTGGTGCTGGTTGCGATGATGGCGGTGGGCTTGCCCTTGAATTCGGCGGCAGCCTTGAAAGCGGCATCTATTTCATCAAAGCAGTGAGCGCAAATCTCGATAACATTCCAGCCGAAAGCCTTGAACTTTTCGGGAATGGGGTACGGGGAGTTAACATCGGCGGTTTTACCGTCTATCTGAAGGCCGTTAACATCAACAACGGCGCAAAGATTATCAAGTCCCTTTGCGGAAGCGTACATTGCAGCCTCCCAAACCTGACCTTCCTGAATTTCACCGTCGCCGAGGATGGTGTAAACTCTGAAAGCCTTGCCGCCGAGCTTGGCACCGAGTGCCATACCGCAGGCAACGGAGATGCCCTGGCCGAGAGAACCGGTGCTCATATCAACGCCGGGGGTCTTGTGCATGCTGGGGTGACCCTGAAGCATAGCGCCGGGCTTTCTGAGATTCTTTATTTCCTCTTCGGGGAAGAAGCCCTTCTGAGCAAGAATCGCATAAAGAGCGGGAGCGCAATGGCCCTTGGAAAGAACGAATCTGTCTCTGTCTTCCCACTGGGGATTTGCGGGGTCAACATTCATCTGATTAAAATAAAGATAGGTCATAATATCCGCGCAGGAAAGGGATCCGCCCGGATGACCCGATTTTGCATTGTAAACGCCCTCGATAATATCCATTCTGGCCTTACAAGCTCTGATCTTTAACTGCTTTTTGACAACTGCATCCATTTTGCAGCCACCTCCTATATAGATTGAGCGGCACGCGCCGCAAATTTAACGAATTTAAACTATTCTTGCTCTTTTAATCCCGCTTTTTTAAGGAAGAGCGTGAAATACTCCGGCAGCTCTGCCGAAAGGATTATTCTTTCACCCGTTGAGGGGTGAGTGAATCCGAGGGTGCCGGCGTGAAGGCATTGCCCGCAAAGGGAGGAAACTCCGTTTGCCGGGCCGTAAACCGGGTCGCCCGCCACGGGGTGGCCGATGTGAGCCATATGAACTCTTATCTGGTGGGTTCTGCCCGTTTCAAGGCGTAATTTCACAAAGGAAAATTTCTCGGCCTCGTCAAGCACCTCATAGTGTGTTACCGCCTCTTTGGAGTTTTTATCGGTAACGCACATTTTTTTACGGTCTGCCGCGCTGCGGCCTATCGGGGCATTGATAACGCCCTCTTTTTCACGAAGCTTGCCGTGAACAACCGCCCTGTATTCCCTTGTGAGGGAGTGCTCTTTGATTTGGTGAGCAAGCGACACATGGGCGGCATCATTTTTCGCCACAAGCAGAAGCCCGCTTGTATCTTTATCAATGCGGTGAACTATTCCCGGGCGAACAACGCCGTTGATTGCCGAAAGCCTGCCCGCACAATGATAAAGCAGAGCATTGACAAGGGTACCGTCGGGATTGCCGGGCGCGGGGTGAACAACCATTCCGCGCGGCTTGTTTACCACAAGCAAATCATCGTCCTCGTATCTGACATCAAGCGGAATGTTCTGTGCAACCGCTTCAAGCTCTCTCGGCTCCGGGATGATGAATTCAACCTGTGCCCCCGCGGCGGCGCGAAAGCTTTTGCTCACCGCCCTGCCGTTGACGAACACCCGTGATTCATCAATAAGAGCCTGAATAAAGGAGCGTGAAACAGAGGGAACGGCGGATGAAATAAGCTTGTCAAGCCTTATTCCGGCGTTTTCCTCCGTTACGGTTATGCTCACCGGCTCATTGTAAACGATAAGCTCGCCGTCGGTGTAATCATTCGCCATTCTTTTTGTCCTCGATGATTTTTTTCTTTTTACTGCTGTCTTTGAACGCCGTGAAAAGCTCATAGCCCATAAGCATAAACGCGCCCACGGTTATGCAGCAGTCGGCAAAATTGAAAACGGCAAATTTCATAAACAGAGGTTCAATGAAATC
>JAZUJM010000249.1:0-5900 GCA_045642785.1 Acutalibacteraceae bacterium
ATCCTGCCTTGAATACCAGTCGGAGGCACCCTCAACCGTTTCATCCCAGAAGTGGTCGGTTATGCAGATGGTGTTAAAGCCGTTTTCCTCTGCATAGCGGAGTATTCTGCCTGTGTTCTGCTCCGGGTCGTTTGAGCAAAGTGAAAGCATTGAATGAATATGCAAATCGTGGTCAACAATATATTTCATATTTTTTCTCCTTATTTTGCCGCATTTTCAATGGCGCTGCCGAGCTCGATTCTTGCGTTATCAAACACGGAATCGGAATAGGTGTATTCGACAAGGGATTTTGATACCTTGCCGATAATCTTATCAACGGCATCCCTGCCGAGCAGCTTTTCGGCAATGGTGAAGTATTCATAATCCTCAATTCCGTTTGCCACCGATTCAAGGCGGATGGAGGAAACGGGGCCGTTTATTCCCACGCGGCTGCCGTTATAAAGAAGACTGCCGTCGCCGAAGGTGTCATCGCCTGTCCACGGGGTTGTCCACGAGGATTCCCATACATCCGCCGCGGGTGTGCCGTCGGTCAGCTGAGTGTCACGCCAGTAGTTAACATCCCAGTAAAGAAGGCCGGTAACATCATATTGCTTCTGCTGCCAGAAAAGTATGCGGTGCTTTAAAGCGGACTGCTGAACAAAGAGGTTGCAGTAATCGCTGGTGGGGGCGGGGCCGCAGCACACATACCACCATGCCTTATCGCCGTTTGCAACCCTCTGACTGACTGCATCCGAAAATCCGTCTTCATCGTATAGGTCTGAAATCGGGCAGATAATATCGCTTTTGCCGTTCTGAATTTCAAGTGAGCTTTTCTCCAACCCCTCAACCGAATCGGTATAAAACGGGGTTACCATATGGTAGCCGGGGAAAAGGCGGCTGAGCCTTTCGCAGATTTCGTTGTATCTTTCAATGTGCTCGGTTGTGGAGGGTTCATCAATGGGATAAAAATAGCCTTTTTTCATCCATTCGGGGTTTTGCGAAAGTTTGTTATAATAGGCGGTTATCTGCTCGTCGCTGCCGTAGGGGATGCGGAAGGATTTGACCCTCGGGTCGCTCATATATTCGTCTGCCCTGCTGTCAAGAATATCATAGGGCATATCATAAACGGAAATTCTGTGCTCAAGCATAAAATCATAATATTTTTTGTACAGGGCGTCACATTCCGCGGAACCGAGAGCCACGCCATGCTTCTGCGCAATGTCATAATGCTCAAGGCCCATTGCCGTGTCCATTGCGGGGGCATCGGGCAGGGTGAAATCCCACACATGAAGCTTTAATGCTGCGGTTTCGTTTTCATATTCATTGTCGGGAATATCATAATTGCCGAGCTTTACCGTGGCGGTGTAATCGCCGGGAACGGTGTTTTCATCGGTTTTGATGCTTATGGCGTAGGCATAGCTGTACTCATTTCTTGCGGAATAATTGAAAGATTTTGCGCAGGGAACAAGCGCATCATAATATTTGGTGTTCACCAGACCGCCGTAGGTTTCAACGGGGTACTCCTTAAACAGTTCAACGGTAATCCTGTCGCCGTTTTCGTTTTCAAAATCGGTTATTTCAAAATAGGAGTGACCTCTTGTGTGGGTTGAACGAATTACTATCTGACAAAACTCGCTTTCGTTTTTTGCAGCATACATTGTGTAGGTTTTGTTCTTTTCAATCGGGCCGTCGTGAAGTATTTTTTCGGTGGGGCCGTAGAAAGAATAGGAATAAACCGAAAGCGGGTTTGAACGAACGCCGTGCATACTCAGCCCCAGGGAGCCGCCCTGAGAAATTGCGACTATCAATGCCAGAATACCCGCAAAGAATCCTTTAACGCTGCTGAAAAATTTTGATAAAGCAAACATTTTTTATTCTCCTTTTCAGTTTGATTTCCAACCTCAGTCGGATTTCCAGTCGCTCGGATTTTCAAAGTAGTTCGGGTCATCCGTTAACAGGCCGTTTGCACCCTCGCTCAGGCGTGTTATGCCGAGCTTCTTCAAATCATTGAAGAATAATTGGTTCTGCTTTGCTCTGCTGACCGAACCGAAAAGGGCGGAAAATTCGCAGACCCTGTTGCATGATTTCCAGTATCTCCACGAAACCTCTGAAAGCAGCACACGGTTAAGCTCTTCATCGGAAAGTGAACAGCTTTTTGCCTTTTCCCACAGGGCGTTTATCTGATAGCGCTCAATAAGGTTAAGGTTTAACACGCCTTTGTTTTTCATATCGCTGTAAATGCCCATATGGTTCTTTTTGAAAAGAGAAGAGGTGCCGGTGTTCTTTGTTGTCATATCAATATACTGCTTTATGTACGGGCCCGCTTCGCCGTAGTAAGCACAGCAGAAATTGAGTATTTCTTCATCATAGTTTTCCATATCCGGCTGCCACATAAGGCGTGAGAGAAGGTAGGCGCGAAGCTCGGCAAATTCGCCGTTGCACTCAGCCGCCGTATAGTTGCCCTCGGCATACATTCCCTTAACATTGTTGTTGAGGTAGAATTTCATATTCTCCTGCAAAACGCCGAAATCGGGGAACGGGCCTATATAGTGGGCATAGTTTGTGGTGTAATCCCAAACATAAATCCTGCCGCAGATTTTCTGCCAGTCAAGAATATCCTTGTAAAATGCGGCGTTCTGCTCACAGCTTTCATCATTGAGCGGGTGGGCAAAGCAGCATTCTATTGAGCAGATACGCACAATAACATTGGGCAGGGGCTTGACCTTAAGCGGTGCTTTTCTTGTGTACTGATAGGCAAAGGTGTCAAACACCGCATCGGGAAATTCATCCTTAAGCCCGTCGGCAATGGCGTTAACAAAGCGAATCACTGTGCCGGAGTGACTGCCCTCTTCCTCATCAACCGCCTTGCATTTATCGCACACGCAGTAATTCTGATTATCGTTCTGAGTGATGCAAACAATGGCTTTCGGATTGCTGCGAAGAATATTTCTGACTGATTCCATTGCAATCTCAAGCGTTTTGGGATTGGTAAGGCAGGGCTGGTCAGTGGTGCGCTCACCTGAATTAACACCGAGGGCAAATATCTCCGGGTCTTCGGCAAAATAGGAGGAAGGGACAAGGGAGGCCATTGTGTGTGCAAGCCCGTTTGCGTAGCCGAAGGTTCCGCCGTTTTCCTCCGAAAGCCAGCGGTAGCTGTTGCCGTTCAGGTGATTTGCAAGGCTGTACTCGGTATCGTGCGGACTTATCCAGTCGGTTTCTCTGTATTCAAAGGGGGGCACATAGGTGTAATCAATATCGGCGGGAACCGAGAGGCTTTCCGCTTTCGGAATTACTGTTACATCTTTTGTGTACCAGCGGCAGTTGAAGTATTTGTAAAGGAACTCATAAACCGCGTAAAGGGTTCCGCGCTTTTCGCCGCCCGCGATAACAAGCTTTTTGCCGACGGTTAAAAAACTGATTCCGTCATCGCCCAACGCGGCACGGTCAACCGTGAAGCTTTCACCCTCGCGGCTGGTTTTGCCCACAATTATCTCCTTTTCGGCTTCGGCGGCGGAATCATCAACCGTTTTAAGCTCAATGCCGCTTATCTGCTTAAAATACTTCTGAAGAACGGCTGCCGCCTGCTTTTCTGAGGCGGAGGCATTCTGCCCGTAAACAATAACATAGGCTTCATCAAGCGTAAGAAGCTTTTCTGCCGCCGGTGATTTCGGAGCCTGCACAGCAGGTGCGGCGGCAAGGGTGAAGGACATCAGAAATGTTAAAAACCTTACAATCGCGTTCATACAAATCCCTCCTGAATTGTTTATTTTCATTATACATATAATGTATAATAAGTCAATTAATATCACAATAAAAAAACCGCGGGGCTGTGCTGTTCACACAGTCGCCGCGGCGGTAATATTGTTTTGTTGAAGGGTAATCAGGGCGGAGTAGGTTTCGTCTTCTTTTTTGCTTGCGAAAACGCCGTTGTATTTTTCTGCAATATCCTTAAGAATCTTTTTGCCGTAGCCGTGATTGGGGTTGACCGGCATTGTCACCTTGCGCTCAACAAAGCTGTTCTGAATTTTAAGATACAGATAGCCGTCGATTATATTCAGCTGAATCGAAATCCAGCCGCTGCGGCATTTTTTTGCCGCGTTAAGCGCGTTGTCAATCATATTGGTGAGCGCACGGCAGAGGTCGATTTCCTCTATTCCGATATCGGCGGGGATGTTGGCGCAAAAATCGTATTTGATTCCCGCTTCGGTGCATTTTTTAGCGGTCTGGCAAAGGATGATGTTCACTATCTTGTTGCGGCAGTAGTTATCATTCGGAATGTTGCTGACCGAAAGATTCATTTCCTCAACAAGCCGCTTTGCAAGCTCTTTGTTTTCTTCTTTGTTGTCATCATTGTTTTCAACAAGCAAACCGACAACGGAGATATAATTTGCAATATCGTGGCGAAGCTTGTGAATCTGCTCGGAGTTCTGCTCCAGAGTGCGGTAGTAATCCATATTCATTTCGCTTTTCAGGGTTTCAAACTTTATCTGTTCCTCCTCACGGGTGTCGTTTGAAATCCTCAGAATCAGATAGAATATCAGGAAGTCGGTAATAAAGCAGAAGAACATATAGGCAATAAAAAATGTCATTCGGGTATCAACCGCAATGCGGCCTATTTTTTCCTCTGACCAGACGTTTGATTTTTCAATTATCTGATAAAGAACGGAGATTACGGCCTGAGAAACGGGGAGAAGCATAAAAATAGCAAGGTCCTTGCCGCTTATGATGATGGTTCTTGCTTTTTTATTCCACAAAATTGCAAATAACGCCTCTAAAGTTGTCATTATTACAAGGCAGGCGGCGGTGCCGATTCTGTCCTCAACAAAATAGTTCGTTATTCCGCGAAGCTTGGAAAGTGAAAAATAAATTTCGCTTATCAACGCGCAGATAAGGGACATGAAAAGGGTTACAATGGTCTTCTTATACGGTTTATCTTTGGTGAGCAGGCAGGTGAGGGTTATGAAAACCGCAAACATAAGCAGCGAAAGGGGAACCGAATCAAAATTGTGATAGGCTGAATAAATCTGAATTATTGAGGTGGGAATCCAGATGCAGAAGAAAGTGAAATATCTGTTCTTCTTTAGTGTGAGGCAGGAGCAGGTGAGAACAACCTCAGCCGCCTTGTATATCAATTCGAGTATCACAACATAAATCAGCAATTATATTACGCCCCCCTTGAACATAAAGAACCTTTCTTTGGTTTCGGGCAGGCGTGACCTGCTCACGGGGATAATCGCCCCGGTGCTCATAACAAGGCTGTTATCCGTGAAAGTGTCGGCAAAGGCGATGTTAACAATAAAGCTCTGGTGGCACCTGACAAGCTTGCCGGTGGTGAACTGCTCAAAATCGGAAAGCTTTGCGGTGAATTTCAAGGTTTCGTTTGTTTTGTTAAAATAAACCACATTCCTTTTGCTCTCAATATAAACAAGCTCGGAAAGGTTAACACGGTAAAGCTTGTTTTTTATTGTAAATGAAATGATATCCTTTTTTGAATTGAGCTTTTTTAAAACGGCTTCGATGTGATATTTTATGTAGAAATCGTCAATCGGTTTTCTGATAAAGCGGGCATCCTTGCCCGTGTCAAAGGTCAGGGGAACCATATCCGTGTTGCCGCTGACAAATACTATTGAAATTTCGGGATATTTTTCGGCGGCAAGTGAGGCAAGGCTGATTCCGTTCTCATTCCCGAGCATTATATCGGCAAAAAACAGGTCGATATTTTTCTCGGTGTTGAAAATGCGGAGAAGCTCTGTTGAATTTTTGGCGGTGAGCACGGAAAAACCGGGAAATTCGCATTTTATCGTTTTGACAAAATGCTCAATAACAGCCTGCTCATCATCACATATAAGTATTTTCAACAGTTATCACCGCCTTTCCGTAATTAGAATTTATTATAAAGCAGAAAAAAACGCGTTCAAGTT
>JAZUJM010000250.1:0-16407 GCA_045642785.1 Acutalibacteraceae bacterium
TACCGTTTCGGGCGGAGATATTACCGTTATCAACAAAAACGGCAGAGATGCAGACGGCTTTGATTCCAACGGAAGCATCAATATTACCGGCGGAAATGTGTTTATCAGCGTTACGGGAACGGGCACAAACAATGCTATTGATTACGGCAGCGAAAACGGCGGCACCTGCCGCATAAACGGCGGCACGGTGATTGCCTGCGGCGGTTCCGCAATGCTTGAAGCGATTGCAGAGGATTCGGAACAGGGCTTTATTATGAAAACCTGCTCCTGCAAAGCGGATGATAAAATAACGGTGAAGGATGAAAACGGAAACATCCTTATTGATGAACAGATTCCCTGTGCCTTTTCGGCGGCGGTTGTCAGCTGCGGTGGCCTTAAAAAAGGCGATACCGTTTCCCTTACCCTCGGCGAAGAGGAGCAGACGGTGACGGTGGATAATTCCTCGGTTTCCGCCGGGCCGGGCCAGGCAGGCAGACCGGGAGATAAAGGCGGCTTTAACGGCGAAGAACCGCCCTCAATGCCGGAGGGTGAAATGCCCCGTGAGGATGACGGCGATTTCGGTGAAGCACCTCAGGGAGAACCGCCCTCAATGCCCGACGGAGAAAATCCCCCCGATGACGGAGGTTTCCGGCCGGGCGGAGAGTTCCCCGGCGGCGGAAAGCCTCAGGGTGAGCCGCCTCAGGGTGAACCGCCTCAGGGTGAACCGCCTCAGGGTGAACTGCCTCAGGGTGAACTGCCTCAGGGTGAACCGCCTCAGGGTGAGCGTCCCCAAGGTTTCTCCCCAAGATAAAAAGACAAAAAGCGGAGCTTAGCATTTAATAAGTGCATAAGCTCCGCTTTTTAGTATCATATTATTATTTGCTCTGCGCCGCAATCATGGCGTTAACATCCCTTTTGCCCTTGTGATTATACGGGCAAATGCGAAGGAAGATGTAAACCGCAACCGAACCAACCACATTGCAGACCATATCGGTCATGGTGTCCATAAGCGCAAAGCGCTCCGGGCGGTCAGCCCAGGCGAATATGCCGTTTTCCACTCCGCTGCCGGCCTGCATGGCAAGCTCAAGGCTCCAATGCTGTGAATCGCCGCCGAAGAACTGGTCAAAGGTGAATTCAAACAGCTCCCAGCCGTTGGAGAATATCATTGACATACCGAGTGCACAAAGGGTTACTATTGCAACATCGCAAACCTTGTTATCCCTTTTCTGCATGGCGGTGCATATCTCATAGCCTATCCAGCACGCCTCGGCCGCGCCGAATATGTGCAGGACGGAATCATAATAGGGGATTACATAATAGAAATTGAGAAAAGCTCCGCCGAAGGAGGCAAGGAAGAACCCTGCCGCGCTTATATTCTGAAAGTATGACGGCATGCGGCGGAAGAAGGTCTTTGCCGGGAAGGCCATCATAACCTCCCACGAAAACATTCCGAAAAGATTGGCGCAAACCTGAAGCACATTCTGCGTATCTTTTCTTTTGGCGGAAATAAATATTGCAGCTATCATCGGGATTCTGAGTGCCCACCAATAGATAAGCTCCCATTTTTTGCAGCCTGAGAATATTCTCGCAAGGTAGGATTGTGAATCCGCCTGCACGGATAAGGTCGGGTTGTTTTTCATTGTATGAATCCTTTTCAGCTTAGTTTTCTTCGGGGAAGAAAGCCTTGTGAACGGCGGCAACAGCCTCGTTTGCCTTCTCCTTGTCAATAAGAACGGAAATCTTGATTTCGCTTGTGGATATCATCTGAATGTTGATATCGGCCTCAAAAAGTGCCTCAAACATTGTGGAAGCGGTGCCGGGGTGAGTTTCCATGCCTGCACCCACAACGGAAACCTTGGCAACATCGGTGTCGCAGGTGATTTTGGTGCCTGCAAGTGCTTCAAGTGAGTTGAGAATATCAACAACAACGGGGCCGTTGTCGCTGCTTACGGTGAAGGCGATATCCTTTGAGCCTTCTCTGCCCACAGACTGGAGGATTATGTCAACATTGATGTTGCGCGCGGCAAGCTTGCCGAAGATTTTATAGGCAATGCCGGGCACATCGGGCAGGCCGACGATTGATATTCTTGCAACATCAGTATCCTTTGTAACACCGCGAACGAGCATTTTTTCCATTGTTGTTACCTCCTTAACAATCGTGCCGGGGGCACGGGTATAGCTTGAAAGCACTTCAAGCTGAACGTTGTATTTTTTAGCCATTTCAACCGAGCGGTTGTTGAGAACCTGAGCGCCGAGGGTGGCAAGCTCAAGCATTTCGTCATAGGTGATTTCGCTTAACTTCTTTGCATTTGCCACTTTTCTCGGGTCGGTGGTGTAAACACCCTCAACATCGGTGAAAATCTGGCATTTGTCGGCGTGCATTGCCGCCGCAATGGCAACGGCGCTTGTGTCGGAGCCGCCGCGGCCGAGGGTGGTGATATCCTCTTCCTTTGAAAGGCCCTGGAAACCGGCAACAATAACGATGTTCTTGTTTGCAAGCTCCATTTTGATTCTTTCGGCAGAAACCTTTTTGATTCTTGCCGAGCCGTAGGCAGAGTTGGTGGCAAAGCCTGCCTGCCAGCCGAGAAGGGAGCGGGCGGGGAAGCCGAGCTTTTCAATCGCCATGGCAAGCAGAGCTATTGAAATCTGCTCACCTGCCGAAAGAAGCATATCCATTTCTCTTTTTGAGCCGTTGGGGTTGATTTCTCTTGCCTTTGCAATGGGGTCATCGGTGGTGTCGCCCTGAGCGGAAACAACAACCACAACATCGTTGCCTGCCTTGTAAGTATCGGTTACTATGCGGGCAACATTCATCACGCGCTCGGCATCCTTAACCGAGCTGCCGCCGAATTTCTGAACTATAAGTGCCATAAAACTCCTCCTTAATAGGAATCAATAATCTGTTATGCGGATAACCGACTGCACCTGTATTCCGCTTAAAGCTTCAAGCTTTTTGCGAAGTGCGCCCTCGGTGTCGGTGCCGGTGACAAAGGCGATTTCGTTTGCGGGGGCATCCTTGCGCGAAAGCACCGTGATTTCGCCGAAGCATTCGCCTGCCTTGGTAAGTGCGGCGGCGGTGTCATCGGCCTCGGCGCGGATGTAAAGAGCTGTTTCAATGTCAAGATAGCTTGACACGCCGCCCTCTTCGCCGTTCTCCCAGCCGAAGAGCTTCCTTTGCTTTAAATGCCTGCAGCAGTCGATAACATCGGCCATAACGGCGCTTGCCGTGGGCAGCTTGCCCGCGCCTCTGCCGTAGAAGAGAACATCGCCCACCGCGTTGCCGCGAACAAGCACGGCGTTGAAAACATCGTCAACGCCCGCAAGCTGTGATTCACTCTTAACGAAAGCGGGGCTGACTATTGCGGTGATTTTGCCGTTTTCAAGCTTCTTTGCCCTTGCAATGAGCTTTATTACTCCGCCCCAGGTGCCGGCATAGTCAACATCGGCAAGGGTGATTTTGCTTATACCCTCGGTGTAAACCTCTTTGGGATAAATGTGCCTGCCGAAGCAGAGGGCGGCAAGTATGCTTATTTTGCGGCAGGCGTCGAAGCCGTGGATATCGGCAGAGGGGTCACGCTCGGCGTAGCCGTTTTTTTGAGCAAGGAGAAGAGCGTCTTCAAAGCTCATCCCTTCCTTTATCATCATAGTCAGAATAAAGTTTGTTGTTCCGTTAAGAATACCGGCAACCTCGGTTATCTCATTTGCGGCAAGGCACTGGCTTATGGGGCGGATAACGGGTATTCCGCCGCCGACGCTTGCTTCAAAAAGGAAGTTGACATTGTTTTCCTCTGCTGTTTTAAGCAGCTCATATCCCTTTTCGGCAACAAGCTCCTTGTTGGAGGTTACAACGCTTTTGCCCGCTTTAAGGCAATCAAGCACATATTCATAGGCGGGGTGAAGGCCGCCCATTGTTTCAACAACGACCTTAACGCTTTCATCATTGAGTATAGCGGAAAAGTCCTTGGTAACAAGCTTTTCGTTGGGGTCACCGGGAAAACTGCGAAGGTCAAGAATATATTTTAATTCAACTGAATCCTGCATACTGCTGCGAACTATGGAGGCGTGGTTCATCGCAAGAACCTCTGCAACGCCGGAGCCGACAACGCCGTAACCCATTATTGCTATATTCATTTTACTCACTCCTTTTACTGTCAAAAATCAAAAGACACTCAATAATAACATAAAAATTACAGATAATAAAGAGAAAAATTAAAGTTTTTTGAATTTTTTTTCGATTTATTGCTTTTACCGTAAGTATAGTGTACAATAATCAACGGATTAATACCGAAAAAGGAGGCACATTATGAAGAGCATAACCGAGCAAAGGCGCGCAACGCTCATAAATTTTGCCTATTTTGTTGTGATAATAGCGGGCTTTTACCTGTTTATGAAATATGCGTTCGGGCTTCTTTCCCCCTTTATTTTTGCCCTTTTCATCTCCGTTTTGCTTCAAAGGCCCGTCAACGCAATAAACAAAAAGCTCAAGATAAGAAAGGGCTTTATCTCCGCCGTTCTGCTCATTCTCACAATTCTTGTTTTCCTCGGGGTTCTGAGCCTTATCGGCTACAAGATTTTTGATGAAATGCAGGGCTTTATTGAGTTTGTCAAAAATAAGTTCAACGATTTGCCCGACCTTATTTCCTCGGTAAAGGGGCTTTCACGCCGGATGATAAGTATTCTGCCCGGCTCGCTGGAGCAAAGGGCGGCGGCCTCATCCGACAAGTTTTTCAATGAGCTCAAGGCTTATGCCGAAAACGGCTATGAGCTGTCGGAGCTCTTAAGGCTCAAGGGCTTTTCGGTTTCGAGCGTTACCGACAAAATAAACGGCTCGTTCAAAATTTCATCGCTTGCAAGCCCGATAATTTCCACCGCCGCGGCGCTGCCGGGGATGCTGGTTGCTTTTCTTATTTTCATCATTGCAAGCTTTTTCCTCACCACCGATTATGACAATGTTTCCAATTTAATCAAAAGCGGGCTGAAAAAATCCACCGCCGATAAAATTTCCACCGCAAAAAAGATAACCTTTTCCTCAATCGGGCTTATGTTCAAATCCTATCTCATTATTATCTGCATAACCTTCTGCGAAATGGTTGTCGGCCTCAATATCCTTAAGCTTTTCGGAATCTATGAAAGCAGTTATATCATCATTATTTCGCTGTGCACCGCCCTTCTTGACATCCTTCCCGTGTTCGGCACGGGCACGGTGCTCATCCCCTGGGCGCTTTACTGCCTGCTTTTCGGCGGCAATGTGCCGCTCGGCATCGGCCTGCTTGTCATTTATGCCGTTATTACCGTTATCCGCCAAATAGTGGAGCCCCGCCTTGTAGGCGCAAATCTCGGCCTGCACCCGATTTTCACCCTTATGGGTATGTATGTCGGCCTTCAGCTCATAGGTGTGCTCGGAATGTTCGTTATGCCCATAACAATGGTCGTTATCAAAATGCTCAATGACGACGGTGTAATCCACCTTTGGGGCGAAGACAGAGCCCTTGCAACCGAGGAAAATATGCCGGAGCAGCAGAAGATAATCACACCCGTTGTTAAAAAGATAGGTAACGTTGTTGCCCACCGCAAAGTGGGGGAAAACAGCGAAGCGGAAATTCCCGAAACAAAAAATGAAGACACCGAAAAAAATAATTGAAAAGTACGAAAGTATATGATATAATCAATTTGTTATCGCGCAATTTATAAATCGCAGCCGGTTTGTGCAGCATTCCGGCATAAAACAAGGAGGAAGTTTTTTGAAAGCCTACAATGCAAAAGACATCAGAAACATCGCCATAGCCGGCCACGGCGGCAGAGGCAAAACCACACTTGCAGAGGCAATGCTCTACCTTGCCAAAGCAACCGAAAGACTCGGCAGAGTCGCCGACGGCAACAGCGTTCTTGATTTTGACGCAGAAGAAAAAAGACGCAAATCCACCGTTTCCACCGCAATGGCTCCCCTCGAGTGGAAAAACACAAAAATCAATCTTCTTGACACTCCCGGTCTGTTTGACTTCGCCGGCGGCGTAAGCGAAGGTGTTCGCGCTGCAGAAAGCGTTCTTATCGTTCTCGGTGCAGGTTCCGGCATTGATGTCGGCGCAGAGAAGGCGTTCAAGGCCGCAAGCGAAAGAAACATCGCCAAGATTTTCGCCGTTACCCGCTGTGACGCCGAAAACACCGATTTCTACAAGACCTTTGATGCCCTTAAGGCTGAATATGAAACACAGGCCTGCCCCGTTGTTGTTCCCGTAATGGAGAACGGCGCAGTTGCCGCTTATGTTGATTTTGCAACCGGCAAGGCTTTCAAATATGCCGGCGGCAAGGCCACCGAAATCCCCGTTCCCGACGACGCTCAGGTTGCCGAGATGAAGGATATCTTCAATGAGGCTGTTGCCTCCGCAGACGAAGAGCTTATGGAAAAATTCTTCGAGGGCGAAGAGTTCACCTTTGAAGAGGTTTCCAAGGGCCTTAAGAGCGGCGTAGCCTCCGGTGCCATCTACCCCGTATTTGCCTGCTCCGGTTACAACACCGATGCAGTTGACCTTCTTCTTGACGGCATTGCCGCCATTGCTCCCGATGCCGCTGATTATGCAGGCGAGGGCGATGTTAAGTGCGACGAAAACGGCTCACTTGCAGCTATCTGCTTCAAGACCGTTGCCGACCCGTTCGTTGGCAAAATGTCCTTCTTCAAGGTCGTTTCCGGCAAGATTACCCCCGATGTTCCCGCTTTCAACGCCCGCACAGGCGAAAGCCAGAAGATGGGCAAGCTCGTCTTCGTTAAGGGCGGCAAGCAGGAAGATACCAACTGCATAGCAGCCGGTGATATCGGCGTTGTTACCAAGCTTGCCGATTTCAGAACAGGCGACACCCTCACATCCGAAAAGAACGTTATCGAGCTTGAAGCCGTTAAGTTCCCCACTCCCTGCCTTCAGATGTGCGTAAAGGCACGCAAGAAGGGCGAGGAAGATAAGGTTGCCGCAGGCCTCAACAAGCTCACCGAAGAAGATTCCACCATCAGCTTCTTCACCAATGTTGAAACCAAAGAGCAGATTCTTGCCGGCCTCGGCGAGCAGCACATCGACACCATCGTCACCAAGCTTAAGAATAAGTTCGGCGTTGAGGTTGAGCTCACCGTTCCCCGCGTTGCATACAGAGAAACCATCCGCAAGACCGTTGAAAAGCAGGGCCGTCATAAGAAGCAGACCGGCGGTCACGGCCAGTTCGGTGATGTATGGATTCGCTTTGAGCCCTATGCCGGCGAAGAGGATTTCGTATTCACATCCGATGAAGTTGTCGGCGGCGCAGTTCCCAAGAACTACTTCCCCGCAGTTGAAAAGGGTCTTCGCGAGAGCATAGCAAAGGGTCTTATCGCCGGTTATCCCATGGTCGGCATCAAGGCAGCCCTTTACTTCGGCTCCTATCACCCCGTTGACTCCTCCGAAATGGCGTTCAAAACCGCAGCTCAGCTTGCGTTCAAGGCCGCTATTCCCGAGGCTCAGCCCACCATCCTTGAGCCCATCGGCACCCTTAAGGCTTATATGCCCGATGACAACCTCGGCGATATCATGAGTGATATCACAAAGCGCCGCGGCCGCGTTCTCGGCATGGGCCCCGCTGAGGAACCCAAGATGCAGGAGCTTGTAGCTGAGGTTCCCATGGCTGAAATGGGCGACTTCTCCACCGTTCTTCGCTCCGTTACCCAGGGCAGAGGCTACTATTCACTTGAGTTCACCCGCTATGAGGATGCACCCGCAATGGTTGCCCAGAAGGTTATCGAAGAGGCTAAGAAGGCCGCTGAAGAAGAGGAATAATTCCCAAAACATATTTTTCCGCCGCACATTGATTTGTGCGGCGGATTTTTGTATCTATTATTTTTATTTATTTGTTGCAATTTTTGCCTGTTGGTGATATAATGCTTTTCGTTGACAAATCATAATATTGAGGACGCATAGCTCAGCTGGTCAGAGCGTTCGCTTCACACGCGAGAGGTCTTGGGTTCGAGCCCCAATGTGTCCACCAAACAAGAACGCCGCATTTGATACGAAACTATCGGATGCCGCGCTCTTTCTTTTTACCTTGAAGCCCTTGATATATAAGGATTTCAAGGATTTTTTATTATTATTTTGTCTTTGTTCAGAAGGCCATCTTGGAGTGTTCAAGTTTTTAAATGCTGATAATGTTTACCTCACTCCCAATATGACATAACAAGTTTGTTATTTTGCAGAAAGATATTTGAATACTTCATTTCAATTCTTTCGTCTTCACTAATCATTTTTTCACAGCACAAACAGAATGCTCTTAATTTCCTGATAATTTGTTGAATTAAGAATTCTTATTAATGATTTCTTGCCATCTTTGAAATAAATTGCCATATCATATGTTGCTGATTGACTTGTCGCTGCAGCACCTAACAGCCCGCCAACCGGTCCTGCCCAAAACAACCCTTTGGCTATCGCAGAAGCGTCTGCCCCAGTCTTACTGGTACTTACATCCTCGTAATGATCAACCGTTTTTATTGAAATCTCTTTCAAAACGGAATATTGAGTAGGGAACAAACTATTGATAATTATCTTCCCGTTTTCATCATTACTAACGATAATAAATGAATTGTCATCGTATTTATATACGCTTTTCCCGTTGTAATCTCCATTTACTATCACACCCGCTCTATAAATTGATTTTCCCATTTGTTTATCCCTCTTTGATTAAATTAATAATAACCCAATATACAACCCCACCGATAAAAATTGAACATACATCTATCCAATCTGAAACGCTGGCTGGATACAAAAAAGGAGCACAAAATTCCCAAACGAAGCTACATAACAAGCACAATAAAAGTATGTAGTCGATTCTTTTTATTGAATGGTGCTTTTTTATATTTAGCAAATATCCGCTATAGGATAGTACTACAATTGGGGCAATTGTATCAGATAGATGGTATTTGATAAACTTAAAATCATTACCACCATATACCTGCCTAAACCACCTAACGAAAAAATAAAGGCACATGCAGACTATCAATACTATAGCATTAATTTGTTGCTCCTTTTTCATAATCCTAAAGAAGCCAAAATAACTACACCAATAATCTCAAATATTACAAATCCAATGCCTTTCTCACGCCCATCTTTGAACATTGAATAGAAGCCGTAAATAATCAAGCCGATAGCAATAATGTAGCCTAACACTTTCATAGTCTTTTTCCTTTCTGATCGGTAGAATCTACCTAGTTATTTTCGCTACTGTTCTTTGCCTGTCTGGAATCTTCATCCAATGCACAACGAGGACAAGCGGGATTTCCGTTATCGAGGTATTCAACATATTCTTCATCAAACTTTTCACCGCAAATCGGGCACTCCATTTTTGCCATACATAATCGCCTCCCCTAAAAGCAAGTATTAACCGATATTGGTTAATGTAATTATATACCGTTATCGGTTAATATGTCAATAACAAACGAGGTGAAAAAAATGATTGTGTATGATAGATTATGGAAAACAATGAAATCAAAAGGGATTACACAATATGCTTTAATTAACAAGTACCATATCAGTCCGGGTCAAATAACCCGTATAAAAAGAAATGAGAGTATTAGTACGCATACTATTGATGTGTTTTGCGAGATTTTAGATTGCGATGTAGAAGATATCATGCAGCACATAAAAGATAAATAGAAAACGTCTTTTGCCTTGGTAGACAAAAGACGTTTCTTTTATGCTACTGTTATTCGGATATCTAAACCTTTTCACAAAAGGGCAAAATGTAACAGCCGCCTAAAAATGTAACAGTGTGTTTTTCTGTAGTACATTCATTATTAAGTATAGACTATAGCCGAGCTATGACAACAAAGAACACACTTTTGTTTATCAAAAGTGTGTTCTTTGTTTATCTTTGATATGTATTTTTTCCAATCTGAAGCAAACAATCGCCGCAAAAAGTATCAGTAAATATGAACATGAAAGCACAAGCAGGCAAAACAAAAACATCTCGCTTTTAAATGTTTCGGTCAGCTGATTACGGGTTGAAAAGGCTCCGACTCTCAGCACGGTATCTTGGTATTCAACTGAATTGTAATATTCAATGCAATCGGCCGAAGTAAATGCGGTCGGGTATCCGACCCGGTTGTTTTTGTTCTCTTCAATGATTCTGCGGCATTCCGGACCGTAGTCGTAATTTTCGGTTTTGGCTGAATTGATTATTTCATTGCCGTTTGCGTCAAGCACTATTGCCGAAAGCAAAAACTCTTCATTACCGCATTCGGCTTCAAGGTCTTCTTTGAAATCAGACAGGCTTTCTTTGTTTTCGGAAAGATTTTTCAATTCGTAATCAATAAATCCGTTCAGTTGTTCCGAATAATGAAAATATTCATTTGAGGTATATCTGTTGCACACAATAAATGACACAAGCAAAGATATAACATACAAAACGGACATCAGAAAAATTATCAGAATCCTGACCAGCTTTTTGGATTTGGATAAAACTTCAATCATATTATCTTCGGATTTTTCCGGATAATTCTGTTCATTTAATATTTCTCCCGATAAAAGGTCGTTAACATTTATCTGAAGTATTTTGCAAAGCGGAAGCATTATTGACACATCGGGTAAGCCTTTGCCGCGTTCCCATTTACTTACGGCCCTGTCGCTTATTGAAAGTTTTTCCGCAAGCTGAAGCTGGGTCAGACCGAGATTTTTTCTTGTTTCCGATATAAATTTTCCGATTTTTACATTATCCATTATAATTGCCCCTCTTTCGGGTTTGAATCTATGAATACAGTTTAGCAAAAATCGGCCTGTAAATCAACAAACCATCCGTTGAGTCGGCAGAATTTGAAAAATAAATCTCAAAACACAGCCCCGATACCGTAAATTCAAGCTCGGTACCGGGGCTGATTATATTTTCTGTTTTTTCTTAAGCCTTTTTAGGCAGAGTTACGGATGCCTTGAACAAATCGCCGTCAACGCTTATGTCAAGCCTTCCGCCCTGGAGTGTGCACAGGTCACGCGCAATGGAAAGGCCGAGGCCGTTGCCGCCGTCGGTTCTTGCCATATCGCCGCGCACAAAGCGCTCCATAAGCTCGTCGGCGGTGATGTTGAGCGGGTCGCGTGAAATGTTTTTGATTTCCACCGTGCCGAAGCCGCCGCTTTCGCCGAGCGAAATATATATTCTTGTGCCGGGTGCGGAATACTTTCGGGCATTGACAAGCAGATTGTCAATTATGCGGAAGGTTTTTTGCCCGTCGGCGTAAACCACGGGGGCTGTATCCGGGCAGCTGAAAACCGTGCTGAGCCCCGCGTTTTCAAAATCATCCTCCATTTCGCCCAGAAGCTGCAGCGAAAGCTCGCGCAGGTCAATGGCGGCAAGGTTAAGGGTGACCGCGCCGGAGGATGCTTTGGAGGCCTCCACAAGGTCTTCCACAAGTGATTTGAGCCGCTTTGATTTTTCATCAAGCACGCCCAGGTATTCCCTTGCCGTTTCATCCTCTATATTCGTCTTTTTGAGCAGGTCAACATAGTTGATAATCGAGGTTAGCGGAGTTTTCAAATCGTGAGAAACATTGGTTATAAGCTCGGTTTTCATCCTTTCGTCGCGCACGGCGGAGTTTATGGCCTCGTTGAGCTTTTCGCGTGTGACCTCAAGCGAATCGGAAAGGGTTCTGAGTGATTGAGGATAAAGTGCAAGGTTATCTTCAACCGCGGTGTGGGTTGCCGCCGAGGTTATCACGGTGTCAAGCTTTTTAACATAATCCGTTAAGCGGTAGGCGGTGTAGGCGTTAAAGCCGATAAAGGCCACAATGGCAAGCGCAAGTATTACCCCGAACTCGGTGCAGGCGCTTATTACGGCGACGGTGCAGATTACAAGGTTTATCGCAAGCCACAGCGACGACATCCAAACGGCGCTTTTTTTGAAATTGCCGGGGGTGTATTTAAGGGCGGAAATAAACTTCTTTGCGGGGGTGAAGCATTTTTTGATGAATTTCCAACAGAGCTTTAATACTTTTTCAAGAATTTTGAAAATAAGAACAATAAGCTTTACAATCGCGCACCGGGCAAACCACGATTTGCCCGCTTTTTTTATTCTCACGGTTGAGCTTAACCGTTCGGCAAAAACAAGCCAGTTAAGGGTCAGCGGCACTACGGTGAGAAAAGCCGCAAGGGGGGTAAATGCAAAATCATCAAGCGAAAAATCAATATCAACATAATATTCGCCGAAGATGAAAACGGCGCCCGCTGCTGCGGCGACAAAAAGCAGAACAAGGGTGACGGCAAGGGAGAGAATGAAGTGAATATCGGTCGGCACCTTGTCTATTGCCGCAAGGGCTATGCCGTCAACGCCGTTTTTGTGGCCGCAAAGGCACAAAAAGGCAACAAGCAAAAGCACGCCCGCAAGGAACAGCACACACGCGACGATAAAATCGCGGGTGAAAAACGCACCGAAATCGCGTGAGGCGAAAAAGGAGCCTGCGGCGCTTTTTTCGGCTGCCGCGGCATTTGCGGCGGGCAGGCAAACAATAAGGGTGAGGTTTTCATCATTGAGCGGGTCTTTGACCTGCCCGGTTATTACATCTTTAAAAAAGCTGTTATTATAAAAACATTCGGAGGAGCTGAAAGCCGCGGGTGCTTTATAATCGCTCTTTTTCTGCTCATAGCGATAGTAAAGCGGAGAGGAGGCAAGCGCCGCCGTAATGGTTTTATAATCGGTGTTTGTAAATACCCTGTCGCCGCCTTTTACTGCCGTGTAATAGAGAATATCACCCGATTTTGCAAGCTCCGATTCATAATAATACGAATCATCAAAGCTGTCACCCAACATATCAATATAGTTGTTTATTCTCTGTGAAATCAGCTTTTTTGCTTCCTCGGCGGAATAGTCGATGTTGTCAAGGCTAATTGAAATTGAGGTGCAGCCGCTTTTTTCGGAGGAGGTGACGGATGTGTAAAAGCCGTCATAAAAAGCCTCGTGCCTGACAAGATATTTATATTGTATTATATCCTGACCCTTGCACAAAAGCGCCTGCTCGGTGAGCTTTACAGCAGAGCGGTTGACTGTTCCCTGCGAATCTTCACTGTAATCTTCGACAGCGGTAACCGGTTCACCGTAATCGCCGTAGGTTCCCGCAACATAAGTCAGCTCATCGCGGATTGTTTCTGCCACCCGGTCAAGGTATTTGTTAAGGGCGGTGTCCGTAAGGGCTTCGTTTTCTTCTTTGAGGGCGGCACGGCGAAGGTTTATGCCGCAGTAATCCCTCAGCCACAGGGTGTTATTCACCGCATCATTGAACCGGCATTCATAATAACCCGTTTCGTACATTCTTGACGGCCTTGCCTTAAGAAAATCCGCCCTGCCGTTTATCAGCGCCTGAGAAACCGCGCTGAGCATAAAAATGCAGGAGAGGGCAATAAGTGCCGCACTCAGAGCAAGGCACAAGAATTTGAAAGGAAGAGAGTGTTTAATACTTTTCGATTTTGTATCCAATTCCCCACACCACCTTAATATATTTAGGGTTTTTGGGCTCGATTTCTATCTTTTCACGGATTTTGCGAATGTGCACGGTAACTGTTTTTTCGTTGGTAAATGAGGGCTCGTTCCACACCGCCTCATAAATCTGAGTGGTGGAAAAAACCTTGCCCATGTTATCCATAAGAAATTCCAGAATACCGAATTCCCTTGCGGTAAGGTGAACCGGGTCACCGTCAAGGGTGACCTCTTTTGTTTCTCTGTCAAGCGAAAGGCCGCCGGTCGTGAGCAGAGAAGCCTTTTTCTCCATACTGCCGAGGGTAACATAGCGCCTTATCTGCGAGCGTACTCTTGCAATCAGCTCAAGGGGATTAAACGGCTTTGTTATGTAGTCATCCGCCCCGAAATTGAGCCCGGAAATTTTGTCGGTATCCTCACTTTTGGCCGAGAGCATAATAATGGGAATGTTGCATTTCTCTCTTATCTTAAGGGTGGCGCCCATTCCGTCAAGCAGGGGCATCATTATATCCATAACAATGCAGTGAACCTCGTTTTTGTTAACAAGCTCCACGGCTTCTGCCCCGTTAACGGCTTTCAGCACCTCGTAGCCCTCAAGCTCAAGGTAGATACCGATTGAATCGAGAATTGCTTTGTCGTCGTCACAAACAAGTACCCTGTACATTTTCGCCCTCCGAAAAAGTTTTAATCAACCCTGCTCATATTAAAGCACCGCAAAATAAAAAAACAGGGCGGTGAATTATTAAGATTCGGTAAAAATTAAAAATATTATACACCATTTTTCACATAGTGGCAAGCACGGCAGGGCGCCGTGTTCGGCGTATCAACGAAAATATGCGGCGGATATTGACTTTACGGGATACCTTTACTATAATGCTTAACGCCTTAACAATTAACCCGTTTATTAAAGAGAGGGGGGCAGAAGAAATGGACAGTAATAACGCCGTTGTTGATGTTGTGCGCAAGCTTGTGAAGGTTGACCGCCTTCACCACAGCTGTGTTGACGCGCGCATTGACGCGCTCGGCCTTTCCATTCACCGCAATCAGCACATAACGCTTATGTTTATTGCAAAAAAGGGAATGGTGGCAAGCCAGAAAGAGATTGCCGAAAACTTCGGAATAAGTGCCGCGGCCGTGGCAAACACGCTTAAGGCTCTTGAAAAGGGCGGCTACATTGAGCGCAAAAGCGATGATGACGACACCCGCCGCAATCTGGTTTCCGTTACCGAAAAGGGGATGGAGATAATTGAGCTTTCGCGCCGTGAGTTTCGCCGCGTTGACGATGCGGCATCAAAGGGGCTCACCGCTGAGGAAATCAAAGCCCTTAACTCCGCCCTTGATAAAATAACCGCGAATCTGAGCGGCTTTGCCAGCGAAAATATATCAAAGGAGAAATATCGGCAAAAATGAAAAGATGGCTCAAATATGTTAAACCCTATTCGCTTTATTTTATAGCCGGGCCTGTGTGTATGATAGTGGAGGTTATCGGCGAGGTGCTTATGCCCAAATTCTTAAGCTATATCATTGACTACGGTACCGGCAAAAAGGATGTGGGCGCGGCAACCGAATTTGTTAAAAAGATTTATGAGATAGTCGGTGAAAGCTACTCCCCGTTTATTGTTGCCATTATGGCGGCAATGGTGATAACTGCCGTGCTTATGATGCTCGGCGGTGTGGGCGGCGCATACTTCGGCGCAAAGGCCGCGGTAAACTTTGCGGGCGATTTGCGCGAGGATATCTACCGCAAGGTTCAGCAGTTTTCCTTTGCGAATATTGATAAGTTTTCCACCGGTTCGCTTGTAACAAGGCTCACAAACGATGTTACCCAGCTTCAGAACTTTATCAATATGCTGCTTCGTATGTGCCTGCGCTCACCCGGTATGCTTATCGGCGGCCTGATTATGGCAATAGCCATGAGCCCGTCGCTCACCGTTACCCTTGCCGTTTCGCTGCCCCTGCTTGCCCTTACCATTTTTATGTTTATGAGGGTGGCGCTTCCCCGCTTCACAAGGCAGCAGAGCAAAATCGACGCGCTCAATTCCACGGTTCAGGAGAATGTTACCAATGTGCGCGTGGTTAAATCCTTTGTTCGTGAGGAATATGAAAAAAAGAAATTCGGCAAGGCAAACGCCGAATTAAAGCAGAGCGGACTTTCCGCCATGGGCGTTATGATTCTTATGTCGCCCGCAATGACTTTCTTTATGAACGCCACCACCATAGCCGTGTTCTGGCTCGGCGGCAATATGCTTGTTAAGGGTGAAATGACTGCCGGCAGCCTCACCGCGTTTATCACCTACATCAATCAGATTTTAACCTCTCTTATAATGATAACGATGATGCTCATCAATATGTCGCGTGCCCTTGCCTCCGGCAAAAGAATCAGCGAGGTGCTCGATGAAAAAATTGATGTTACCGATGAGGATATAAGCGAGGAAGACAGGCAGAGAACCGTCAACAGCGGCGATATTGAATTCCGCGGTGTTTCCTTCCGCTACTATAAAAACAGCGAGGAAAAGGTGCTTGATGACATCAACCTTAAAATCGGAGCGGGCAAAACAGTCGGCATAATCGGTTCCACCGGCTCGGGAAAATCAACCCTTGTTTCGCTTATTGCAAGGCTCTATGATGCCGATGAGGGCGAAATTCTTGTTGACGGCGTTAATGTTAAAAATTACAGCCTTCACAACCTGCGTGAGGGCATAGGCTTTGTGCTGCAAAAGAATGTTCTTTTCTCCGGCACAATAGAGGATAATCTTCGCTGGGGCAATCAGGAAGCAAGCTTTGACGAAATAAAGGAAATGGCAGAGTATGCCCAGGCGGATTCCTTTGTTTCACAGTTTGCCGAGGGCTATGACACCGTTATTGAGCAGGGCGGCACCAATGTTTCCGGCGGCCAGAAGCAAAGGCTCTGCATTGCGAGGGCTTTATTAAAGCGCCCCAAAATCCTTGTGCTTGATGATTCCA
>JAZUJM010000251.1:0-2362 GCA_045642785.1 Acutalibacteraceae bacterium
ACGGCAGATATTCGCTGTCGCTGCATTTGCAGTAAACATCAAAACCGAGGGAAATGAATTCTTCAATCTGCTCGCTGTAAAAGTTATATTCATATTGCAGAACTTTTGACTTAAAAGTGATAAAAGCTTGCTCATACTCCCTTTCGGCGTTAATAAATTCGGGCAGATTATATATTTTTCTTTCTGCTTCATTTTCGCTCATTCCGCTGTTTTTCAGCTGTTCCACACACTCATCGTGAGCTTTAATAAGATTTTCGTCCGCTTTATTAAATTCGGCATATTCTTCCGGGAAAAGCTCGTTTCCATACTTTTCTTCGCTATAATTATTTAACAAAAGAGCAAAGGCAAGAACATCATCATCTTTAGCTTTGTTGTAAAGCTCATAAAAACCGTATTCGACCTTAACACAGCCGAATTCAATAATACATTCCTCCGTAACTGAACCTCTGCTGTTATCGGCCCAGATTATTTGCTGTTTATTTTCGGCTGTTATTTTGTCATTGTTTTCAAGGCTGTTTTCAGGAGCGTTGCATTTGTTTACCCCGGAGCCTGATTTGTTATTATTTAACTTTGAATCACATTTTTCTTCATTCGCTTCTTTTGCAATTACCTCCGTGCCGTTAGCCGAAAAGCCGCTTTTGATAAAAGATTTGAAGGTTCCTGTGCTGTTGCTTGAAATTTCGCGTGAAACCACGGCGCAAATAATAACCGCAATGCAGGCCGCGGCGGCAATAAAGGGCTTTAAATTTCTTTTTTTCCTGATTTCCGGCAGCTCGCCGCCTTTTATTCCCGTTTCTTTTTTTAGCTCTTCCCAGCCGTCGGGAACAGCCGCATATGCTATTTCTTTTATCTTTTTTTCAAAATCAGTCAATTCTTCCGCCTCCCGAATTATGTTTTTTTAATTTCTTGATTGCATTATTATAGCTCCAGAAAACAGTACCTTTCGGTATTCCGAGTTCGGAAGCAACTTCAGTCAGGGTCATATCACTAAGCAGGCGAAGAATAACAATTTCTCTCTCTTTTTCATTGAGCGGTGAAAGCATTGATAAAAAGGATTCATCCGATTCCTTTCTTTCGATTTCCTTACATTCCGAGGCGGGTTCATTTGACTCGTCAAGCAAAACAAGGCTTTTTTCTTTTCTGATTTTATCAAGAGCCTTGTTTTTTGCTATTGTGAATATCCACGACCTGCCCATGCCGCTTTCACGGTAACTCTTTGAATTTTTCAAAACGGAAACAAAGGTGTCCTGCATAACGTCCTCCGCAGCGTCATAATCGCCCAAAAGACGGTAAGCATAGAAAAACACCGGCTTGCTCATTTTTTTATATAGCTTTTCAAGCGCCGCCGCGTTTCCGCAGGATATTTCGGCCATCAGCCCGGAAATTTCATTATCCGTCATTTTAAGTGAACCTCCCTGCACTTTTCATTACTTAAACGCGGCAAAAAATAAAAGTATTGGGTAAAAAATATGCGAGCATTTAAGCTCGCATACTTTAAAAGAATCTTTAATATTTTTCAGCCTCTTCAACTCCGAGAACAAAAACAGTTGCACCGCCTACTGTAACTTCATTTGCAAGTGCGCCCTCTGCCAGGCCGCGGCCGAATGATTCGGTGGTGGAAACAGAATGTTTTCTTGTCATTGAATATTTGGAAATAATGCTTTTGGCAAGGGGAACTCTTTCATCCTCGGTGCCGATAAGGAAGGTTGTGTTGCCGACCATAAGAAAGCCGCCGGTGGTGGAAAGCTTTGTAACGGTAAAATTCTCTTTGGTTAACGCGGAAGCAACAACTGCGCTGTCGTCGTTGTTAACAATGGCGATAATAAGCTTCATAATAACATCCTTTCTGTAATTAAAGTTTTGGTGATAACATTCTTATGCTTTTTTTGTCAAGCTTTCTGTAATCCGGAATCTCATAACGGTTGTCGTTTGCGTCCTTAATAAGCACACGCCCGTCATAAAGGGGTCTGATTGAGGCAATGTGGTTGCGAATCTCAAATGTTATTATACCCTTATCTGTTTCCGCTGTCCACATCCAGATATTGAATTTTTCCGACATTTTGATAAAGCGTTTAATCCTCGGAATCATATAGTATTCATCAAGCGCTCTTTCGATTACCTCTTTCGACTCCGGCATAAGCATATTTATGTCACGGATTATCGCTGCCTGATTCCCCTCGGAATCAAGAAGCACAATATATTTCCCGGCTCCGCTTTTCGGGAAAAGTCGGTGCGGTTCAAGCGATTCAAGCACCTGCATTGAGGGATAAAGCTTAACATCAACAAAGATTCCGTCATTTTCGGTAATCATTGCCTCGGGTCCGTCAATATAAGTTATCATCTCTCCGCACCTCCTTATTCA
>JAZUJM010000252.1:0-2899 GCA_045642785.1 Acutalibacteraceae bacterium
ATGCAATATCAACCACAGCACCTGCGATTATGCCCGAAATGGCACCGGCGATGTTGAAGCGCTTCCAGAAAAGTGAAAGCATAATTACAACGCTGAATGCGGCACCGAAAAGACCCCATGCGTTTTCAACAAGGCCCATAATCGTGCCGGAGTTGGGGTTGGAGGCGATGATAACCGCTACTACCGAAATGATAACAACGATGATTCTGCCTGCCCAGAGCATTTCCTTGTCGCTTGCCTTGTTCTTGCGGAAAACGGGCTTGTAAAGGTCACTGGCAAAGGCTGAGGAGGAAGCAAGCAGCTGTGAATCGGCGGTGGACATTGAAGCGGCAAGAATGGCGGTAAGAACCACGCCGGAGATAACAGCCGGGAAGAGCTTGCGGGTCATCTGAATGAAAACGGTGGAGCTGTCGGAAAGCTCGCCGAGAAGGATGTGGCCTATGCAGCCGGCAGCAACGGAGAAGATAACGATAAGCACATTCCATGTGATGCCGATTTTTGCGCTCTTCTTAAGTGCTTTGTTTGATTCAAGCGACATATATCTTACAATGATATGGGGCATACCGAAGTAGCCGAGGCCCCAGCCGAGGCCGGAAACGATATCCTTCCAGTTGCCGAAAAGATTCCAGTAACCGTCGGGGAGCTGTGCAGTAGTTTCTGCCGAGCCGCCGTTTTTGATAACGAAAAGGGCAAATATGGGAGCCGCAAGAAGGGCGGCAAGCATAAGCATACCCTGGAAGAAGTCGGTCCAGCAAACAGCCTTGAAGCCGCCGAGGAAGGTGTAGGCAAGGATAATCGCAGCGGCAAGGTACATAGCGGTTTTTGCATCAATGCCGATAACGGTGTTGAACAGAGTGCCGCAGGCCTTCATGCTTGAAGCGGCGTAAACCGTGTAGGCAACAAGGAAGATAACCGCGCAGATGATTCTGATGGCGCTGTTTTTTGAAAGGAATCTGTTGGTAAGGTACTGGGGAAGAGTGATGGAATCGTTTGCCGCAATGGTGAATTTGCGAAGGCGGGGAGCCTCAAGCATCCAGCTTATCGCATAGCCGATTGCAAGGCCGATTGCAATCCACGCCTGACCGATACCGGCGGCGTAAATCGAAGCGGGAAGACCCATGAGCACCCATGCGCTCATATCGGAGGCACCGGCGGAAAGGGCGGAAACCCAGGGGCCCATTGAGCGGCCGCCGAGGAAATAATCCTTTTCGCCGTTATTTTTCGACTTAACGAAGAAATAGATTCCTATACCGAGCATAAAAACAAGGTATATTATGAAAATAACAAGTTCTGTGGTATGCATAATACCCCTCCAATAATATATTAGTCGGAATTATAACATAACAAAATGCAGAATAAAATATGAAACGGAGTACAGAATTTATGCTGTACTCCGTTTGAATGAAATATCGGTTTTCCTTTATTTTTCAATGTGTTTTATGCTGTACTTTTATCAGAACCGTTGTTTGAACAAAAATATATAAAAATTCTTATTTGTTCAAAAAGCCCTCAAAAAGCCTCGGCAGCAGCGTTTCGGAAAATTTGCGAAGTGAGTATTCGCCGTTGCAAAGGCACCAGTCGCTGATTATAGCACGCTCGCACAGCGCATAGGCCTTCACAATCTCATTAACCGACACATCGGCGCAGAATTCGCCGTTGTTCTGCCCCTCAATGGCTATTTTTCTGAGCAGCTTGTAGTAGGTTCTGTTGTGGTCAAGCAGATTGCGGTCGCCCTTTAAATTCATCTGCGATGAATAAAGCAGCACAAGCAAATCCATGGGAATACGGTTTTCCACCATTGAAAAAAGCTCACGGTTAAGGAACATCAGCTTTTCAAACGCCGTCATATCGGCGGGCAGCTCCTTTTCAAGCTCCTCATACTTGCTGTCAAAAATATAAGAAAGTGAGCTGAGCAGCTCCGCCTTACCCTCAAAATAGTGGTAAAACGAGCCCTTTGAGGTTTCCGAAAGCTCAATAATATCCTCAACCGTTGTGTTTTCATAGCCGTTTTCATAAAACAGCTCCCATGCGGCGTTGATAATCTTCATCTTTGTGTTTCGGGAATCCTTCCTCGGCAAGCAATCACCCCCTTGATTTTTAAAAATTTTACCACGGCAAAAAACATTTGTCAACGAGGGGCGGCCCTGCGAATTTTCCGAACAAAAAAGTTGCAAGGCGCAAAACTATGTGATATGATATAGCAACAATCTGACCGAAGGAGATGCAAATGAAAGAATTTGAATACGGAAAAATAAAGGACCATGCGCTGTATAAATACGGCAGACCGATTGAAATTATTATCAGAAATTCTCAGTTCAAAGTAAAATATACGGGCACCGAAAACATTCCCGAAAGCGGAGCATACATACTTGCGGCAAATCATTTTCAGTATTTTGACCCGCTGCTGGTTGGTTTGGGCATAAAGGGCAGGCAGATTCACTTTATGACAAAAAAGGAAATGTTTGAAAAGCCTTTAATGGCTTGGTTTCTCACAAATCTCAACGCCTTCCCCGTGGACAGGGAGGCAATGGATTTAAAGAGCCTTCGCCACGCGATGAAAGTGCTTGAAAGCGGAAAAATCCTCGGCATTTTTCCCGAGGGCACGCGCTCAAAAACAGGTGAAATCGGCGATGCCAAGCGCGGAATAATCACAATAGCAATAAAGACAAAAAGCGATATTCTGCCCGCCGCGCTTTATAATGAGGATAATTTCAAAAAGGGCAGCAAAACAACGGTTCGCTACGGCAAGCTGATAAAATATGAAGACCTCGGCCTGCCCGAAAGGCCGAACAAGAATCAAGTTCTCGCCGCCGCGGATTTTGTTATGAACACCATTGCCGACCTTCAGGCAATGGGGCACGCGGAATAATATAACGCTTAAAAGCACCCGCGAGGGTGC
>JAZUJM010000253.1:0-6989 GCA_045642785.1 Acutalibacteraceae bacterium
CAGCTTATTATAATGTGCCTGCAGCCGGTTTTTTTGCAGAAGCCTTCAAGATTGCCGCGGATATAATCAACATCTGCACCGGTAAGACCTATTAAATCACAGCTGACAAGAATTATTCCGTCACCGCCGCAGTCTAACCACATTGCATTAACACTCAGCGGGTCAAGAACGCCCGTTGCAACATTATTTGTTTTATAGCCGGCAACATAATAAGCTTTTTGCGAAATATCCTCCGGCATAACATTAAGGGTTGAAAAACCGCAGTTGTATTTTGAGCCGCTCATAGAGGTTAAAACATCTGCGGGCAATTCAACGCTTTTTTTGTTTGGTTTTTTATATGCTTTTTTAACGGCCGAAAAAGCGGCGCTTGAAGCTAAATCGAGAATTTCCATATTAAACCTCCGAAAGCTTTTTTATTCTTCGGTGTCGCCGGGAGCAAACGGGTTCTTATTGAAATCATATTTATATATGCTCTGGCTTTCAATATCAATACCCGGCACAACAAGTGCGGGTATACCGGCATTTGCGGTAACCGTTGAAATAAGAGCCCTTGCATAGGGAAAAAGCTCCTTAAATGATTCAACATGAATTATTTCACGCTTTACACTCGGTTCAAACTGAAATACGCCTTCAACGGTTACTTTAATAAAGAACTTGTCGGGGAACTGCTTTGAAACAGCCTCAATGTGCATTTCACCCTTGCAAAAATTATTGTTGGAATAATTTACATTATACGAATATTTATTTTCAAATTCAATTTTGGTTCCGTTTTCAACATTATTCGCAAAGGAGATATCTTTTGCTCTGTATGCCTTCAAAGTAATATTTTTCATTGTATATCTTCCTCCTTTTCTGAAAGTTTACCATAAAGATTATCAAATATCAATAGCACCTTTTTATTGAAAAAGTGATAACATTATGTTATATTCGTTAAAAAGGAGGAATTGAAATGATAATCAGAAAGCTTAATGAAAATGATATAACAGGCCACATCACCTGCTCCTCTCAGGCCTTTTGCTACTGCGCCGGGGAAGAGGACTTCTCCGCAAAGCCCGATGAAAGAATAATTGCGGCCTTTCTTGATGATAATAAAACTTTAACAGCGGAAATAGAAATAAGTGATTTTAAAAACGCATATTGCGGCTCGGTTCTTAAATGCGCTGCCGTCGGCGGAGTAGCCTCCCGCCCGGAATACAGAAGAAAAGGTGCGGTAAGAGCACTTTTTGATAATCTGTTTAATGAACAAGCCGAAGAAAAGGGTTATGAAATCAGTATTCTTTACCCCTTTTCAACCACCTATTACAGACTTTTCGGTTATGAAACCGCAGGCGAAAAAATGAGGCTTGAGGTTCCGTTTTCCGAATTAAAAAATATACCTCGTAATTTTAACGCAGAGCTATTCACAGGCGAACAGTTAGATTCACTTCTTGAAGTATACAACAAATTTGCAAACCTTCATAATCTTTCTTTCATTCGTGATTCTGCCGGCTATTTCAGCGCAGATCCCTTGAAAAGTGCAAGGTGGACTTATCTGTGGAAAAATGAAAACAATGAATACAGAGGTTATATAACCTATCACATTAACCGCCCGGAGGGAAAGGTTTATGTTGAAGAAATAGGCTGGCTTGACAAAGAATCCCTTCTCGGTCTTATCGGATTTATCAGGTGCTATGACGGAAATCAAAAAACTGTTGTTTTTGAAAATGTTCCCGTTAACTGCCCGATAATCAATTTTGTTGAAAATGAGCAGGTCGTTTTAAGGTCGCTTTGTAATATGGGCTCTGTCAGAATTCTTAACCTGCCAAGTGTTCTTTCAAAGAAAGAATGGCCTGCCGAAAAGGGTTCATTTGTTATGAAAATCGAGGACTCAATAGAAAAAAACCGCGGCACATTCAAAATTGAATATGCCGGCGGCAAAGCTGAAATTACAAAGGATGATTCTTTGATTCCGGAAACTATACTAAATGAAAGCGCGGCTTCAAGGGTGCTTCTTGTCGGCACCACGGGGCCGGAAGAGCTTGATTATCTTCCCGGTGCAAAGGTTATCAACAGAAACAGCGACTTTTTCAAAGCTTACACTTACAGCGTTCCGTTTTTTGTTGACGGATTTTAATAAACGCTTTCGGCTGCTTCATCTATAATTCCCAAATCCCACATAAGTGAAGAGAGAATATATTTATCTCTGATATCCCTTGTCATTTTAAATGTTAGGGCTGTTTCATCAAGCGGAATACCGATTTCGTCCGGTGAGCAGGGAGCACCGACCTTTCTTAAAAGAGCACAAATATCCTCATAATCCGGCAGTTCTTCGCTGATAATTTTCGCTATTTTTTCTTTATTATCTATAATGGCATTAAGTCTTTTTTCATGGTCGGCTCTGTTATAGCGAAGTGAGCTTTTGGCATCCTTAATCATTGCCGCAGAAGCCGTGCCGACATATTCTTTGATTTTATCAAACCATTTTTCATCTTCAAAGGCGTTTGCGTAAGCGGCGCCTTTCTCTTTTTCAGGAATAATGCCTTTAAAATAATCATATCCTTTCAATGCAAGCAGAGTTCCTATTCCGCATTGAATACCGTGTAAATCCATGGGAGTGCCGAATTCAAGGCTTCTCATATCCCAAAGGTGAGAGAAATAATGCTCGATGCCGGATACAGGGCGGCTGATACCGGCATAATCTGCCGCTATGCCTGAAATCACCATGCCCTCCATAACGCTTTTTACCGCTTCCGGTGAACGGGTGGGAATACCGTCGGCATTATCAACGCATTTTTTAAGCGCAGCTCTAATTATTGCGGCAACTTCTTCGCAGTAATATTCTCCTGTTACAACTGCTCCTATTCTCCATTCACAAACGCTTATATATTTTGCAAGCATATCTCCGAGGCCGGAGCAAAGCATTTTTACCGGTGCCTTGCAAAGTATATCAAGGTCACCGATTACAATATCCGGGCACTTGCTTGTTACAGAAACCTTTAAACCGTCTCTGATTACGGAAGATGTTGAAGAAGCGTAGCCGTCCATTGAAGGAGCCGTACCCACGGTAACAGACGGCAGAGAATGTGCAAGCGCAAGAATTTTGCCGATATCGTTGATTACTCCCGACCCGATTGCAATAAGCCCGTCACAGGAAAAATCAAAATGCAGAAACACAGAGCCGATTCTTTTTTCATCCGGCTCCGGGCGTTCTTCCTCATATATGAACAGCGAATAATCAAAATTATTATTTTTAAGATTCTTAATAACCTTTTCGCCCGCAGCGGCAAAGGTGTTTTTATCGGCAATAATAAAAGGTTTGGTAACGGCGAGCTTGTTTAATGATTGTGAAAGCTTTTCAACGGCACCTTTTTCAATAATTGCTTCTTTAAGGTGAGCTGAATGTGTTTTTCCGCAGCCGCATTTAAAAGAACCGCGGGCAATAAGCTCGTTTACCGAATATTTATCATTCATTATTTATGCCTCCGAACAGAATATTGATATAATTATAATTGAATTGCCAAAGATGTCAATAAAGACTTATATCTCCTATTGACTAAATCATAAATAAAGGGTAAAATAATATTGTATTAAACGGATATGAAAGGAATAAAATACTGATGAGTGAAGAATACAATCCCGATATAGTCAGCGTTATAGACGAAGACGGCAAAGAACATGTTTTTGAAGAGCTTGACAGAATCGAAACCGATGACGGCAAGTATGTTGCCCTTCTTCCACTTTACGATGATCCTCAGGAAAGCGTTGAAGAAAGCGGCGAGTTCCTTATTCTGAGAGTTAACGAAGAAAACGGCGAAACTTATCTTGAACCCATTGAGGATGAGGATGAATTCAATGAGCTCGGCGAGATTTTTGAAGAAAGACTTGCCGAAATCTTTGAATTTGATGAGGAAGACGAAGACTGAATTTAAAAATCACCCTGCCTTGTGCGATAAAATGCGGTATAATGTAACCCAACGATTTATAAAAGGGAGCCGGACTCCGGCGGCAGACTGCAGACCTCCCGCCTTTTGGCGGACGAAGGGAGCGAGAACCCATCGGGAGGCACCCACCTGCTTTTGTGCAGGTTACAATCACCGCATCGGCTTGGCGGGGCGTTTTTCTGCTTTTTTAATTAATACCTATGGAGGTGCACCCGGTGCGTAAACTATTTGAGGCGGATATACTTGATATATTCCCCACCGATAACGGCTTTTTTTATTTATCAAAAGAGATTATGAGCGGCGGAAGAGAAGCCGGCGTTTTTCATAAATACAATCAAACAGAGGAAAGAATATCTCAGTCAACTGCTTCAGAATATCTTGAAGCGAAATTCGGCGAAAACAGCGCAGAAGCAGCCGCTCTTCTCGGCGATTTTATTACCTGTAAGACTGCCGTTATGTTTGACGGGGCTCTTCTTGTTTCTTACCCCGACGGAACATATAAAATAATCAGAAACGGCAAAATGACCGATATGGATGAATTAACCTATCTTTCATCCCCCGCCTGCTCCCCTGCAATCAACGGGCGCGATGTATGGTTTGCCGTGCCGGATGTTAATGCGGTTATTCATTATTCAATAGAACATGGCAGAGTTGAGTTAAGAATCGGCGGCCCGACAACGAAAGCATTCTGTCACCCGGTTGATTTAAAAGTCTACAACAACAAGCTTTTTATCTGCAACGAGTATTCATATAAAATCCGCTGCATAAGGCTTGATAATTACACAGTTTCGGATTACAGAACCTTCTCGGAGGAAATCAGGAATTATTTCCGCTCGGGTGATTCGGAATATGCCGTTTTAAAATCCGGCGTTTATCTTATCAACAACTGAACATAGCAGTAAAAACTGCCCGTATGAGTATCGACTCAAACGGGCAGTTTTTTTAAAATTATTTTTTCATTTTCTTTTCGGACTTGCGCCTTTCAATATCGCGGGCACGCTCTTCATTAAGCTTTTCGCGCTCGGCAGCTTCGGCGGCAAACTTTTCTTCTCTGCGCTTTACAGCATCATCATAACCGGCCGTGAGAGCTTCGATGTCATTATATCCCTCATAAAGTCCGATAATTCTTTTAGCATAAAGATAGGGAGAGGCAACATTGGCATATATCGAACGCTGCTTGCTTGCTTTTTTAAGCGCCGTGCGGCGGATTTTTGCCTGCTCTGAGGTTTCATCCGGCATATTATAGGCTGATTCATATATTTCATCGTCAAATTCAACTATACCGTTCGGGAAATGCTTTGCGGCAAGCCTTGCAGAGCGTTTAAGTGCCCTTGCATTTCTGATATCCTGCCCCCTCCATTGCTTTTCCTCTTTACGGGTGCAGGCGGGAAGTGAATAGGCAAAATTGATAATATCAACCGCATTTTCATAAAAATGTGAAACACCGTTTTCAACTATCATCCTGCAAAGTTCAAGCTCTTTCTTTCCGAATTCAGTATTGAATCTGTTAAGCTCACGGTCAACAAAATTGGCAATTTCGATTTCTTCATTGATTGTTTCTGCTTCTGAGATAGCATTTTTTGCTTCTTTGATTTTGCTATCTCTCAATTCTGCTTCTTCTTCATTCGATTTCGGGAGCCTTCTTGCCAGGGCAACCGTTGAATGAGCAGGTACCTGAACCTTTTCCATTCCGGCATATTTTCGGGCATTCATCAAAGCTTCACAGCCCTCAAGATATGTTGATTCATCCTCCAGCTCGCTGAATCTGTCTTCCACAAGAGTTCGTATTCTGATTACTCTTATCATAGATTTTTGACCGGTTTCGGAAATATCATAGAAAAACCACGGCAAAACATCAATCGCGGCACCAACCACGGAAATACTGATAAGAGTTTTAAGCATGGGGTAAAGAACACAGTTCGGGTTTTTTGTTTGCGCGCTTAAAGGAAGGTTTTCATTATAGTTTGAATATACATCAAGTACAGAATAATCAGTTCCGTCAAAGCCCTTCTTTTTGTAAACCCACGGAATGAATAAGCCGGTAAAAGCACCGATTATTCCGCTCATATAGGAGCTGACAAAGCCGAATGAGCCGTCGATTCTTTCGCCGATAAGGTACTGCTGATTGTCACGCATATCCGATTCAATGGCCGGGTCGATAACAACGCCGCAGTCAACAAAGCGGTCAATCGTTGTAATAATGAAAAGAATAACGGGAATAAACCGGCTTTCAAGAGTGAAGCCCAGGATGGCAATAAGGAAAATCTGAAGAATGTTTTTGACAATTTTGATTTTCTTTTTACCGAACTTTTTGATAAACCACGGGGAAGTGAGCATGGCCCAGAACTGAGCGTTATAAGAAATGGTATTAATAACAGCAAAGGTTGTGGGCTTAACGATATGGGCACGGTAAACCATCCAGTCCCACATATCGCCCTTTGCACCTTCAAGAAAATCATTCCAGCCGTCGGCGCATTTAATCCAGAAAATCTTGTTGCCCGCAACTGCTCTTAGCGAACCGATAAACGAAAGCTTTGTTATACGGCTCTTGGGAAGAACAAGCCTTTCTTTTGTGCCGAAATAAGCAAGAAGAGCAAACGGCGCAAGCAGGGCAAGCGGAGTGTAGGTTCCTCGGAAATAGCGCAAATTATATTTGTCGCCGTTGTCGCAAAGGATATCGACCATTATAGGGAAATAAAGGTTATTAAGGGTATAACCTAAACTGAAAATTATGCCGGAGATTGACATAATCTTGGTTCTTTCCTGCGTGTTGGGTGTGATGACATGAACCATATTTGTCATACCGGTATTGAACCAGCCCTGAATATAGCCCTGAACCTGGCCGACAAGGAAAAGAACCGCAATCATAATATAAATGCCGAATGAACTTGAATCACGAATCTTTTCATATGGCATCCAAAGTGAAAGAATGGTCAGCAGCATTGCAGGCAGGGCAAGCTTGATATAAACTCTCTATTTGCCGTCTTTGCTTCTGAGATTATCAACTATGTAGGCATTAATCGGCGTTAAAATATAACCGATAACGGTGCAGACATAACTCATGACAAG
>JAZUJM010000254.1:0-11137 GCA_045642785.1 Acutalibacteraceae bacterium
CTCGGGAGCGTTGCCCTTCTGAACCTCCGCACCACAGGATTCAAGGGATTCGAGGGTGTGTGATTTTGAGGAACCGGTTGCACCGCCGCAGCCGTCACGCCCGGTTCTGCCGCCCAAAAGAATTACTATATCTCCGTCAACGGGACATTCACGGCGAACATTTTCAGCGGGAGCAGCGCCGATAACAGCGCCGATTTCAAGCCTTTTTGCCACATATCCGTCATGATAAAGTTCATCAACCTGCCCGGTTGCAAGGCCAATCTGATTGCCGTAGGAGCTGTAACCTGCCGCAGCGGTTGTTACAAGCTTTCTTTGCGGAAGCTTGCCGGGAATGGTTTCTGAAATGGGCTTTAACGGGTCAGCCGCGCCGGTAACTCTCATTGCACCGTAAACATAGCTTCTGCCTGAAAGCGGGTCACGTATGGCACCGCCGATGCAGGTTGCCGCACCGCCGAAAGGTTCGATTTCGGTGGGATGATTGTGAGTTTCATTTTTGAAAAGAAGAAGCCAATCCTGCTCTTCACCCTCAACATTCACCTTCATCTTAACCGTGCAGGCATTAATTTCTTCCGATTCATCAAGCTTCTGAAGCTTGCCCTGCTTTTTGAGTACCTTTGCCGCAAGGGTGCCAATATCCATAAGGGTTACGGGTTTAGTTCTGCCGAGGAATTCCCTTGCCTTTATGTATTCATTATAAGCCTCTTCAAGCAGAGGATCATCAAATTTAACGCTGTCGATTATTGTTAAGAATGTTGTGTGACGGCAATGATCCGACCAATAGGTATCAATCATTCTGATTTCGGTTAAAGTCGGGTCACGCTTCTCGCTTCTGAAATAATCGCGGCAGAATGTGATATCGCCCAAATCCATTGCAAGGCCGTACTTTTTAACAAAATCCTTTAACTCGGCTTCTTCATAATCACAAAAGCCGTTAAGGGTTTCAACCGTTGTGGGGATATCATAATCAATCTTTAATGTTTTGAAAGCTTCAAGTGAGGCCTCGCGGCTTTCAACGGGGTTAATAACATACTTCTTGATTTTAGCAAGTTCTTCATCGTTTATCTTGCCGCCGATAATATATATTTTGGCAGTTCTGACAAGCGGACGCTCACCCTGAGATATAATCTGAATACATTGTGAAGCGGAATCGGCTCTCTGGTCATACTGGCCGGGAAGATATTCAACCGCAAAAACTGTATCATCCGGGTTGAATTTAAGCTCCTCAAAGGTATCGTCAAGCTGAGGCTCAGAGAAAACAGTTGAAATGGAATGTTCAAAAAGCTCCTTATCAATGTTTTCAACATCATAGCGGTTTATGAGCCTTACGGAATTAATTCCCTCAATCTGCAAAAGGGTTTTAAAATCATTTTTAAGGGCAGCCGCCTCATTTGCAAGCCCCTTTTTCTTTTCAACAAATATTCTGTAAACCATATAATCAAGCCTCCTTGCAGGCTTCAAGTGCCCGCTTGCCTATATCTTTTCTGTAAAAAGCATTTGAAAAGCTGATTTTTGATACTGCCTTATAGGATTTTTCGATTGCCTTTTCAAGGGTTTCGGCAGTTGCGGTAACACCGAGAACTCTGCCGCCGTTGGTTTTAAGCACACCGTTTTCTTTCTTTGCTCCGGCAATAAAAACCTCGGCACCAAGCGAAGCGGGAATGGTTATTTCCATTCCTTTGTCATACTTTACGGGGTAACCATCCGAGGCCATGATAACACAGCAGGCGTTATCATCAGAAAATTCGACTTTAACCTCGGAAAGTCTTTCTTCGCTTACAGCCTTCATTATTTCGAATAAATCAGATTTAAGAAGAGGAAGAACAACCTGTGTTTCCGGGTCGCCGAAGCGGCAGTTGTATTCAATGACCTTGGGCCCGTCTGCCGTAATCATAAGCCCGAAATAAAGGCAGCCTTTAAATGTTCTGCCCTCTTTGTTCATTGCATTGATGGTGGGCCGGAAAATTTCATTCATACACCTTTCGGCTACATCGGCGGTATAATACGGGTTGGGGGCAACGGTGCCCATTCCGCCGGTGTTAAGGCCCTTATCGCCGTCAAGTGCTCTTTTGTGATCCATTGAAGAAATCATCGGCACAACCGTTTTGCCGTCTGTGAATGAAAGCACGGAAACCTCCGGCCCTTCAAGAAATTCTTCAATAACAATATTGTTGCCGCTGTCACCGAATTGTTTATCTTCCATTATGGATTTAACGGCGTCAAAAGCCTCCTGCCTTGTCTGACAAATAAGAACACCTTTGCCGAGCGCAAGACCGTCTGCCTTGATAACAATGGGTATTTTTGCAGTTTCAAGGTAAACAAGAGCTTTTTCTGCGCTGTCAAAAACCTCATATTCCGCTGTTGGAATACCGTATTTTTTCATAAGGTTTTTGGAAAACACCTTGCTGCCCTCAATAATTGCTGCATTTTTCCGGGGGCCGAAGCAGGGAATACCCTTTGCTTCAAGAGCATCCACCGCGCCGAGAACAAGAGGGTCATCCGGAGCAACAACAGCAAAATCAATGTTTTCTTTAACGGCAAAATCAACGATTTTTTCAATATCCTTTGCGCCGATGTCAACACATTCGGCATCATTTTCAAATCCGCCGTTGCCGGGTAAGGCAAATATCTTTTCAACATCGGGATTCTTATTCAGCGATTTTATTATGGCGTGCTCTCTTCCGCCGCCGCCTACAACTAAAAGCTTCATTTTAAAGCCTCCGTTTTTAATTAGTGATGGAATAATCTCATGCCCGTGAATGCCATTGCCATATTATATTTGTTGCATGCCTCAATAACATTATCATCACGGACCGAGCCGCCGGGCTGAGCAACATATGAAACACCGCTTCTTGCCGCGCGTTCAATATTATCGCCGAAGGGGAAGAAAGCGTCAGAACCGAGCGAAACGCCTTTGATTGTGGCAAGGTAAGCTTTCTGCTCTTCTTTGGTAAAGGGCTCGGGGCGAACGGTGAAATACTGCTGCCATACATCTTCGCCTATTACATCATCGCACTCTTCGGAGCAGTAAATGTCAATGCAGTTATCCCTTTCGGGCTTGCCGAGCGAGGGATTGAACTGCAGACCGAGAACTTTCTCATGCTGACGGAGGAACCAGAAATCAGCCTTCTGACCGGCAAGACGGGTGCAGAGTATTCTTGACTGCTGACCGCCACCAACGCCTATTGCCTGGCCGTCATAAGCATAGCAAACAGAGTTAGACTGTGTGTACTTAAGAGTAATAAGCGAAATTATAAGGTCCCGTTTTGCATCGTCGGGGATAAGCTTGTTTTCGGTAACAATGTTATTAAGGAGCTCTTCATCTATTTTAAATTCATTTCTCCCCTGCTCAAAGGTAATGCCGAAAACCTGCTTATGCTCAATCGGATCGGGAATGTAATCAGGGTCAATCTTTACAATGTTATAAGAGCCCTTACGCTTTGATTTAAGTATTTCAAGTGCTTCATCGGTATAACCGGGGGCAATGATACCGTCTGAAACCTCATGCTTTACAATGGATGCGGTAACGGCGTCACATTCGTCGCTGAGTGCAATCCAATCGCCAAAAGAAGACATACGGTCGGTTCCGCGTGCTCTGGCATAGGCGCAGGCAAGCGGTGAATCGTCAAGGCCCTCAATATCTTCAACAAAACAGGCCTTTTTAAGTTTATCGCTTAAGGGAAGACCGACAGCGGCGGATGTTGGGCTAACATGTTTAAATGAAGCAGCGGCGGGCATATTAAGGGCCGCCTTAAGCTCCTTTACAAGCTGCCAGCTGTTTAGTGCGTCAAGGAAATTGATGTAGCCGGGCTTGCCGCAAAGTATTTCAATGGGAAGCTCCTTGCCGTTATCCATAAATATTTTTGAAGGTTTCTGATTGGGGTTGCATCCGTATTTAAGTTCAAGCTCTTTCATTATTTATTCCTCCGAAATTATTTATTCTTATTAATCATTCTGTTCTGAACGGAACCGTCCTTAAGGTCAACGAAACGAACATAAAGTGAAATCTTGTTCTGTTCATTGAGGTTGTTCCAGATTTCATTTGTAAAGGAATCTATATCGCCCTTAACGGCTACTCTTTCGGGCTCACCGGTAAAAGTGGGGATGGGGTTGCCGTCGCAGTTATAGGTGTGGATAAAGTGACCGAGGCCGGCAATGGGGGAATACTCAAATGTGTAGCGGTTGCAGGCTGAACCCTCGGGGTCGGCGCTCTTTAAAATGCTCATTTTATAAGTGAAATCAGCATCGTCAAAGGTGAGCATACCGCTGATTCTCGGGGTAAAGTTAGGTGAATCGGGCTCAAAGCAGCGGGTTCTGAGTGCGTCCTCAAAGCTCATGCCGTCTTTAAGAAAATCATAAATCGTGTCTGTCTGATCGCCGTTTGTAACAATAAGCTTGTTTTCATATTCCTTTACGGGAGAATAAATGATAAGTGAGGGGTCGGCAACCTTGGAGGCATCAAAGGGATGAATTATAACCTCGCTGCCCTCTTCAATGAAAACTCTGTTGCGGCTGTTTTCACTTCTGCCCATAATGAAATAAGCAAAAACCGCATAGTTACCGCACTCGGATTTTCCGATAACAATACCTCTGCCGGGATATGTATTTTCGGAAAGAAGCTTTTCAAGTGATTCAATGTTGTAAATTCCCATTTATTTATTCTCCTTGTCTTTAATTATCTGTTTTGAAACCTTTTCAGCCGCTGCCGGAAGCAGTTTCCACTCCGCCTGCTCCATAACTCTTCTTTGAAGAATCTGCGGCGTGTCGTTTTTTCTTATCTTAACCGCCTTTTGAAAAATAATCTCACCGCCGTCGGGGATTTCATTAACAAAATGAACGGTTGCGCCGGTAACTTTAACCCCCTTTGCAAGCGCCGCCTCATGAACGCGAAGCCCATAATAACCCTCGCCGCAGAAAGACGGAATAAGTGAGGGGTGAACATTAATTATGCGCTTGGGGTATTTTTTGATAAAGTTCTCGGTCAGAATACTCATAAATCCGGCAAGCACAATTAAATCGGCTCCGCAGTCATCAAGTATTCGTAATATTTCTTTTTCAAAAGCTTTCTGGCTGCCGAGTTCCTTCTTTGAAGCAATATAACCCGGTATTCCGGCTTTTTTTGCTCTTTCAAGGGCAAAGGCATCCGCTTTGCTTGAAATAACGGCTACAATTTCGCCGCTTTTTATAATTTGTGAATTGCAGGCATCAATCAGCGCCTGAAGATTTGTTCCTCCGCCGGAAACAAGCACGGCTATTTTTGCTTTCAGCATAATTCAACGCCCTCGCCGCCCTTGACGATTTCGCCGACAACATAGGCATCAATGCCGTTTTCTTTAAGAACGGAAATTGCGGTTTCGGCATCCGAAGCGGAAACAACACAGCTAATACCAACGCCCATATTAAAGGTGTTGAACATATCCCTTTCGCTTATGCCGCCCTTTTCGGCGATAAGTTTGAATATCGGAAGAACCCTGACATCCGCCTTGTTGATTTTTGCGCTGTAACCCTTGGGTATGCTTCTGGGAATATTCTCATAAAAGCCGCCGCCGGTAATGTGAGAAACAGCCTTAACCGTAACCTTATCAAAAAGAGCAAGCATGGGCTTAACATAAATTTTTGTGGGAGTTAAAAGGGTTTCGCCGAGGCTCTTGCCGCCGAGCATTTTAACGGGAGCTTTTAAATCGCAGTTTTCAACATCAAAAACCTTGCGAACAAGTGAAAAACCGTTTGAATGAACACCGCTTGAAGGTAAAGCTATAACAACATCACCTTCTGTGATTGTTGAATTATCAAGAACCTTTTTCTTGTCAACAACACCAACCGAGAAGCCGGCAAGGTCATATTCGTTTTCGGGATAAAAGCCGGGCATTTCGGCGGTTTCGCCGCCGATAAGGGAAGCGCCGGACTGAACACAGCCCTCTGCAACACCGGCAACTATCTGAGCTATTTTTTCGGGATAATTCTTGCCGCAGGCGATATAATCAAGGAAGAAAAGAGGCTTTGCACCGCAGCAGATAATATCGTTAACACACATTGCAACGCAGTCAATGCCGACTGTATCATGCTTGTCCATAAGGAAAGCAAGCTTTAATTTTGTTCCGACGCCATCGGTTCCGCTGACAAGAACGGGCTTTTCCATTCCCTCAACATCAAGCTCAAAAAGGCCGCCGAAGCCGCCGATATCAGACAGCGCACCACCCGTAAGAGTTCTTGCAATGTGGGTTTTCATAAGCTCAACCGCTTTGTAGCCTGCAGTAATGTCAACACCTGCTGCGGCGTAGCTTTCGGATTTTGATGATGTGTTCATTGTATTACTCCTTTCCGTTCCAGCAATATGTGCAGATTTCAGATTCGTCAATTCCGATTGCCTCAATAAGTTTATCAAGGCTCTGATATTCAAGGCTGTCAAGTCCGAGTTTATCGCTTATGCTCTTTCTCAGCTTTTTGCCTCTTTCGGTGTTTGCATCAATATATTCGTCAAAGTGCTTTTCGCCCTCGGCACCTTCAAGCTCACGGATTGTTCTGCGGGCAATAAGCTCCATATCCGAGGTTTCACGTGAGAAATTAAGATATTTGCATCCGAACATTATCGGCGGGCAGGCGGAACGCATATGAACCTCTTTTGCACCATTTGAATAAAGAAATTCAACCGTTTCACGCAGCTGAGTTCCGCGGACAATACTGTCATCAACAAACAAAAGCTTTTTGCCCTTGATAAGCTCGGTTACCGGTATCATTTTCATCTTGGCAACCTGATTGCGGACATTCTGATTTGTGGGCATAAATGAACGCGGCCAGGTGGGTGTGTATTTAATAAAAGGTCTTGCAAACGGAACATGGCTTCGGTTTGAATAGCCTATTGCATGAGGAAGACCAGAATCCGGAACGCCGCAAACATAATCAATCTCCTGAGCAATGCCCTTTTCTTTATCGGCATCGGCAAGAAGCTCACCGTTGCGGTTTCTCATAACCTCAACATTAACACCCTCATAATGAGAATTGGGGTAACCGTAATATGTCCAGAGGAAAGCGCATATTCTTTTTCTTTTGTTATTAGCAGGCTTAAGAACATTTATTTTATCAGCCGAAACGGATACTATTTCGCCGCAGCCGAGCTCATATTCATCACAATAGCCAAGCTTCTCATAAGCAAAGGATTCAAGTGAAACACAATGGCCCTCACTTGATTTGCCGATAAGCACGGGAAGCCTGCCGGCGATATCTCTCGCGGCAATAAGCTGCTGTTTATCGGTGAGAATAAGGATGGTTATTGAACCGCTGATTTTTTCCTGAGCATAGCTTATGCCTTCTTCAAAGGAATCCTTTTGGTCAATAAGCGCGGCAACAAGCTCGGAGGTATTGATTTTTCCGCCGCCCATTGCACCGAAATGCCCGGTTGAATTTGAAATAATTTCATCGGATAATTCGGAAAGATTCTTAATCATTCCGATTGTGCTTATGGCATATGTTCCGAGGTGGGAACGGATAAGAATGGGCTGCGGGTCGGTATCGCTGATACAGCCAATACAGGCCTTGCCCTTCATTCCCATAACATCTTTTTCAAACTTGGTTCTGAAGGGTGTGTTCTCAATGTTGTGAATATAACGGTCAAAGCCTTTTTCCACATCATATGAGGCAAGCCCTCCGCGAAGAGTGCCGAGGTGTGAATGGTAATCAACACCAAAGAAAACATCGAGCACGCAATCTCTTGAAGAGACAGCGCCGAAAAATCCGCCCATTTGAAATACCTCCGTAATTTAATAAAAAACAGCCCGCTTTAACTGCTCAGGGCAGTTGCGGGCCGTCAGCTTTTGTATTTTTTCGCGGTGAGAGCGCAGAAAGACGCGCAGTCGTATTTTGCTGCGCAAAAAGAGCGCAGGGAAACGCAAAGAGGCTCAATGAATCCGGGCGTTTTAATGCCCGATGATGAATTCGGAAAATTCAACACAATTCGATTCATATGAAACCCCTCCCCGTTTATATAATCTTATTTTGAAAACTGAGCCGAAATTGCTTTATCCTTTGCAAGAACGCCCTCGGCTGACTTTTTCCTTGATTCGTCAAGCTTTGCAGCAAGCTCGGAATCGGAAACCGAAAGAATCTGAAGGGCAAGAAGTGCTGCGTTAGCAGCGCCATCAATGGCAACGGTTGCAACCGGAATACCCGAAGGCATCTGAACGGTTGAAAGAAGAGCGTCAAGCCCGTCAAGTGTTGAAGATTTCACGGGAATACCAATAACGGGAAGAGTGGTGTTTGCCGCAATGGCACCGGCAAGATGAGCTGCTTTGCCTGCAGCGGCGATAAGAGCACCAAAGCCGTTTGCTCTTGCATTAATTGAAAATTCCCTTGCCTGCTCGGGAGTTCTATGGGCGGAAAAAACATGAACCTCAAACTCAGCGCCGTATTCGTTAAGAACATCAATCGCTTTTTGAACAACAGGCAAATCGCTGTCGCTGCCCATAATAATGCCGATTTTTTTCATGGATTTTTCCTCCTGCGAAAATCAAGAATTATTGGTTAAATTTTAACACAAAATGAATGTTAAGTCAATCAAACAATTTAAAAAGCCAATGAAAAAAAACTTTCATCGGCTTTAATTTGTTTGTTCAATTTGACAGATTATCGGCAATAATTTTCTATATAGCAATCAATGCATTGTGAGATGATTTTAACGGCTTCTTTTCTGTCTTTAACCTCATCAACTGCAGTTTCCTTGCCCTCAAGAGTTTTATAAACAGAGAAAAAGTGACGCATTTCATCAAAAACATGGTGGGGCAGCTGTGAAATATCCTTATAATTATTGTAAGTGGGGTCATTAAAAGGAATAGCTATGATTTTTTCATCAAGCTTGCCCTGGTCAAGCATTGTTATAACGCCTATCGGATAGCAGCGAACAAGAGTCATCGGTGCAAGCGATTCACTGCAAAGCACCATAACATCAAGCGGGTCACCGTCGTCGGCAAAGGTTCTCGGAATAAGGCCGTAGTTTGCAGGGTAATGGGTGGCGGTGTAAAGAATTCTGTCAAGGATAATGTGGCCGGTTTCTTTGTCGAGCTCATATTTGTTTCTGCTGCCCTGAGGAATTTCGATAACAGCTATAAAATCCTCCGGATTAATTCTTTTCGGGCTTATATCGTGCCAAATATTGCTCATAGTTAATCACACATCCTTAAATTTAATGATTTTGTATTTTACAATCAAACTCTTAATTTGTCAATGCCTTTAACGCTTTCAATAAGTTCCGCCGGAAAAGCGGGAACCGATTCAATGCTGCTGACAACGAAGGAACTTAATCGGACAGCCTTGTTAAGGCAGCTTTCATAATCCTCGCCGAGCATTTTAAAATAAAGAAATGAAGCAGAAAAGCAATCCCCACCGCCGACTGTGGAAACAACATCAGCCTTCGGCTTTTCGGAAAATATGAAGGAATTTTCCGCACCGTTGAAAAGAAAGCCGCCGTCTTTATCAAGTGAAACAAGAATTACAGGAATGTTATACAACAAGAACAGATATCTGCACATTGATTTTAAGGGGTCACCGCTGCAAGGGCAATCATCCCGCGGCACTATGCCGAGGTCATAAAACATCCCGGCCTCCTCACGGCTGAATTTAAGCACGGTACAATTGTGAAGTCCGTTTTCAACCGTTTCTTTATCATAAAAAGAGGAGCGAAAATTAACATCAAAAAGAATTTCTTTGAATTTTGCCGACGAAAGAAGAATGTTCAATGTACTTTTTGAGCCGGGACACCTTTGGGCAAGGGTGCCGAAATAAAGTGCGTCAAAGTATCCGTTTAAGGCAAGCTCAAAGCATTCGGAGCTGAGCGGAATGTTGTCATAAGCAGTATTGAATTTAAGCGAATAAGTGGGTGAACCGAATTTATCAACCGAAACATTGCAGACACCCGTCTGCTCGGCGGCAATGCCGATATATGATGCGTTGACGCCCATTGCCTTAACCGCCTCAACTGTTTCAATTCCCAGCTCATCATTGCCGACTGCGCTTAACAGTCTGCTTTCACCGCCCAATGCGGAAAAACAACCTGCAAAATTCAGCGGAGCACCGCCGATTACTTTTTTATCGGGATAAACATCCCACAAAACCTCACCGAATGAGAGAACCTTCATTTAATCACCGCCGTTTGATTTTTATAAATCATATGCCGGTAATTTGCCGATGATTACCGGGCATTGCCATCGGCGTTGAAAGTTGCAAACGCCTTTTTAAACTCTTCGGCAATGGTAAAAGCGGAATCAACACCGAGTGAATTGGTTTCCTGATAATGATTTCTGCCGAATCTGTCGGTTCCGTTTGAAAGATAGGGCTGAGATTTGTGCAAAACGAAGTCATTCGGGGCAACAACATAGCCCGTCATATCATTTGTTACACCGAAAACGGTTATATCCTCCCCTGCAATTTTGCAAAGCGGGTCGGGGTTGATATTATCAGAATAACCTGTTGCTGATTCTTCGGCATCGGCATATCCGCCCTCATATACAATCTCGGGGAAGGCTTCACCGGGCAGGGTAACAATCAGCCTGCCGCCGAGCCTTATTAAATCCATTTCAGAAACAAGAGCTATGCCCGTTTCGGAATCCCAAGGTATTTTTTTGCAGGTAACAACCTTTAACAGACCCATAAGGGCAAGAATCTCATTATTTACGGGATAAGCAAAATTGTGCTTAAGCACCTTAATTTCCGGCTTAAGCTCTGTTTCGTTTTCTATCTGAAGAGCTTTCTCGCCTATTATTCTGCCTATAATGACCGTGCTTTCGGCATTGTCGCTTACCGGCTTCTGAGGGCTTATTGCTCCGATTGCGCCAACGCTGAACAGAATATTAACATTTTTTTCTTCATTAATTCTTCTGCGGATATGGCAGGGATAATCGGCACTAATCATTGAATTTGAGCCGCCGAGAGTATTCGGATGAACGGAAAAATTAAGATACCAGGTCTCATTTTCACCGTTATCGGGAACAAATCTGAATCTTGTTAATCTGTCATTTGAAAAATCGGGTTCACGCCCGTCGCGCACTGCCTCGGGAATATGTGTTTCGCCAAAGAAAAGCCTGCCGGGAGTTTTGTTTTTATAAGCATTGATACAGGCAACCTTAACGGCGGTAAAGACCATAAGCATATA
>JAZUJM010000255.1:0-23499 GCA_045642785.1 Acutalibacteraceae bacterium
GGATGTTGTCGAAAACTATCCCGGCACAGAAATAAGAAAATAAAAAATATGCACCCCGAAGCGCTGGTTCGGGGTGCCGTTTTGGATTTGTCAAGCGATGTAAAAGCCTATTATGTGATAGACGATAATAACAATCGGGAAGAAGATTTTCGGTGCACCAAGCACCACCGCCCAGCTTTCGCCGCTTTTCACCCGTTCTTTCATCTTTCTGACCTTTGCGGGGGTGAAGAAGAACAGCCAGTCAATAATAAGGTAGGGTAATCCGCAAAGGAACCATGTTTCGGCGAAGGAGTAACCCCTTAAAAACTCGCCGGCAAACACCGCAAGGGTAACAACTATAAGCCCCGCTCTCCAAACCTTCAGGTGGCTGAAATTCTTGAACCTTGAAAAATAGCACTTTATCGCCGCCGCAAGCCAGAGCATGGTGAAGGTCATTATTCTTGCTGCCGTTTCAGAGCCGAGCATAACAAGAGCAAGCGGAATTACGCAGAAAAACGGCCTTTCGATAAGGTCAAGCACATGGTCGTAGGGAAGGTCTTTAACTTCGGAAACGATGTTAACTATTATGATTCCGACAATGCAGGCCACCGCAGCAGCCGAAAAAACCGTGCCGCCGTTGGGGAAGAACTGATAAACGCCGCCGTTTGCCTCAATAACCGAAACCAGAGCCGCTATTCTTTCACGGTTAAAGATAAAGCCGAGCATGAGCCCCGCGCCGCCGAGAGCGCCGAGGGTAAACTCCATGGTTTTCCAGCTTTCGGCTATTTTACGGCTTGAAAGATAGTGGAAATAATATCTGCCCTTTTTATTCGGATGCTCAATGTGGTCATAAAAATGAATGGCAACCGCCCAGCCTATTGCACCGAAGACAAAGCCGAAGAGCATTTCAAAGGCCGTGGTTGAATCTCCCCTGAGCAGGGCAAAAACAAGCATTTCAACAATAACCGCCACATTGCCGCCCCACTCCTCGCGGGAATCCCAGCTGAAATAAATCTTCGGGAATATGCCCTTTTCTTTGTTGTAGGGCTTGTTGAAAACAAGCACGCCGAGCTGCTGAATAAACGGAAGCAGCACAAAGAAAATAATAATATCAGCCGCCGAATAAACCTGCCCGGTCAGGGCGGAAAGGGTCATGGTGATAAACCCGCCCGCAATGCAGAACCAAAGGGCGCCTTTAAGCATAAGGCCGGTGTAGCCCTTTGCCTTGTTGTAACAATGTCCGTTGTTTACCTCCACGGTCATACCTATTGTTTCACCGTAGGGCTCGGTGCCGCCGTAGGTCATACCCATAAGCCCCGCCGCGGCAAAAAAGTACCAGTTCTGCATTATCACTTCACTTTTTGTAAAAGCGACAAACAGCATGGCAATAACCGCACCGGGGAGCATTGCACCCTTTTCGCCGCCCATAAGCGAGCCTCTCATACCCCAGCCGTAGCAAACCGACACCGCAGCAAAGGCAACCATCATAATCATAAATCCGGTGTTCATTTTTTCCTCCGTTTATTCTTTTTATGTATTGGTATATTATATCATTATTGCTGTCAGGCGCAATGCCTCAAAGCTAAATTTTACCTCTTTTCCAAAAAAGTCTTTGCTTTTTCGGCAAAAATGTATAAAAACAAATCGTTTATTTTTTATTTGGAATATGATAATATAAAGCTTACAATACAGTGCAGCGGAGGAAATGAAAATGGAAGAAAAATATTTCGGCGAAAATGTAAAAAAGCTCGGCTTCGGCCTTATGCGCCTGCCCCGCAAAGGTCCGGTTATTGATGTTAAAGAAACATCTGAAATGGTGGATTTGTTTATGAAAAACGGCTTCACCTATTTTGACACCGCGTTTGTATATGTCGGCTCCGAGGCGGCAACAAAGAAGGCGCTTGTTGACCGCTACCCGAGGGAATCCTTCACCCTTGCAAGCAAGCTTTTTGCCGCAAAGGTGCCGAGCGCCAAGCTCGCAAAGGCGGAGCTTGAAACAAGCATTAAGCGCACCGGCGCAAAATACCTTGACTATTATTTGCTCCATTCGCTTATGGAAAGCAATTATCAGAAATACGAAAAATTCGGGCTTTGGGATTTTGTTAAGGAAGAAAAAGCAAAAGGCCGCATTAAGCACTACGGCTTTTCGTTCCACGGCGGCCCCGACCTGCTTGACAAGCTCCTCACCGAGCACCCGGATGCCGAATTTGTTCAGCTTCAGATTAACTATGCCGACTGGGAGAACCCCAAGGTTCGCTCACGCGAGGTTTATGAGGTTGCCCGCAGGCACGGCAAATCAATAGTAATAATGGAGCCGGTAAAGGGCGGCAAGCTTGCCGACCCGCCCGCCGAGGTAAAAAAGATATTTGACGCGGTAAATCCCGGCGCTTCCTACGCCTCGTGGGCAATCCGCTTTGCCGCCTCGCTTGACGGCGTGCTCACCGTGCTTTCGGGTATGAGCACCACCGGGCAGATGGAAAACAACATTTCGTTTATGAAGGATTTCACCCCTCTTAACGACGAAGAGCGTGAGGCAATCAGAAAAGCTCAGGAGATTTTCAACAAAATAAAAGATATCCCCTGCACCGCCTGCCGCTACTGCACCGAGGGCTGCCCCAAAAAGATACCCATTCCCGATATTTTCGCGGCAAAGAACAAGCAGCTTGCCTTCGGCGCAATGGAGGAATCAAAAAATGATTACGATTCAGCCGTTGACGGCTTGGGCAAAGCCTGCGACTGCATAGCCTGCGGCCAATGCGAAAAGGTGTGCCCGCAAAAGATTGATATTATCCAAAAGCTTCGTGAATGTTCCGAAACATTTGACAAATGAAAGGCTGTTTATTATGAGTGATATTACCCGTGCAAAGCCCTCCGCCTGTCAGGCAGAGTGGGCTGATAAAGAAATAGGCGTTATTATCCATTATCTTATGGAAAACTATAACCCCGGCTTTAAGGCTTACAAAACCAATGCGGTACGCACCGAGCTTTCACCGGATATTTTCAACCCGGATAAACTTGACCCGGAGCAATGGGTGAGAAGTGCCGCCGAGCTCGGCGCAAAATATGCCGTGCTTGTTGTTAACCATTGCACGGGCTTTTCGCTTTGGCAGACAAAGGTCAACGATTACTCCTGCGCCTCTATGAAATGGAAAAACGGCAAGGGTGATATTTTGGGCGAATTTGTTGAAGCGTGCAAAAAATACAACATCGCACCCGGCGTTTATTACAGCACCGGGTGCAACGGCTACTACAACATAAACGACGAGTGGAAGTGGGATTACCGCTCGAAGGAATATCAAAACTATGTTGCCTGCGTTGAAAAACAGCTTTGTGAAATTTGGGGCAATTACGGCAAAATGTTTGAGCTGTGGTTTGACGGCGGCATAGTACCCAAAGAAAAGGGAGGCCCGGATGTTGAACCGCTTTTGAAAAAATATCAGCCGGATGCCGTTACATTTCAGGGCCCCGCAGGATATGCTCACAATCTGAGGTGGGTCGGCAACGAGCTCGGCTTTGCGCCGGAGGAATGCTGGGCAGCGGTTGACCGTGAGGGCGGAGAACTTATTGCAGGCCCGAACGGTACCGAATGGATGCCTGCCGAAACCGACTTTCCAAACCGCTCGGAAAAAGCCTTCGGCGGCGGCTGGGGCTGGCGCGAGGGCGAGGATGACCTTGTTTTTACGCCGGAGCACCTGCCCGAATGTTATGTAAACTCGGTGGGCAGAAACACCAATATGCTCATCGGTATGGCGATTGCAACCGACGGCAGCTTTCACGATGAGGAGCAGTTCATAGCCTTCGGCAAACTGTTAAAAGAAACCTTCGGCACGCCCTTATCCGAACTCCGCAATCAAAGCGGAAGCGAAATCACCCTGACCGTGCCCGAAAAAGAGATAAATTATCTTGTGCTCACCGAGGATATCACCGAGGGTCACAACATTCTTGATTTCACCGTTTTTGCCGACGGGAAAGAAATTTATCACGGTGAATGTGTGGGGCACAAAAGAATAATTCCGTTAAATGCGCTTAAAGCAAAAGAAATAACAGTTAAAATAAACTCCTCATTAGCCGCTCCCTGCCTTAAAACAATGGCGGTTTATTGACATATTAACAAGCGCTTGAAGAAGAAATAATTTCAACATCAAAAATCGAAAGCATTGATTTCAGCCGTGAAAGCGTTCGCAACATTCTTAAAGGTCTTGCGCCGAAGGATGACACCGAAAGCCGTATTCTGAGCATGAAAAAGGGCTTTGATTTCATCAGCGACAAATCCAACAAAATAGCCGAATAAAATGCAGAAATAACGCACCGCCGGATATCGGAAAAAGATATCCGGCGGTGCTCTGCATTTTAGAATTTACGCCATTGTTTCAAGCATTTTTTCGCTTACTTCGTATTTTGTTTTTCCGCCCTCGGTGAAAGCAACAAATTCCGCAAGCATATATTCACCCATGCGGCGAACCTCATCACCTATTGAGCCCGCCATATGCGGGGTGAGGAAGACATTTTTGAGCGTGTAAAGCTCGCTGCCCTTTTCGGGCGGTTCGGGGAAGGTGACATCAAGCACCGCCGCGCGGCACGGCCCGGCCTTAAGCGCCGCAATCATATCCGCCTCAACAACCTGCCTGCCCCTGCCCGTGTTGATGAAAACGCCGTTTTTCGCCATTTTTTCAAAGCACGCGGCATTAATCATTCCCGCGGTTTGGTCGTTATTCGCAAGGTGATTGGAAATAACGCGGCATTTTTCAAACAGCTCCGGCAGGGTGTCGGTTTTGGATACTCCGAGGTCTGCCGCCCTTTCATCGGATAAAAACGGGTCAAAAACGAAAACATTGAGCTTATAGCTTTTAAGCATTTCAATAACAAGGCTGCCTATCATCCCGGCGCCGATTATACCCACATTTGCGCCGTAGTTTCCGGGATAAGGCTTGCCGCAATCGTGCTCCGGCCACGAGCCCTCGCCGCCGCGGTGCAGAGTTTGATAAAAGCCCTTGTTTGCAAGAATAATCTCGGCTGTTGTTACCTCCGCAACCGGCACGGCATTTGCGCCCCACGCGGAAAAAATCTTAACCCCGCGCTTCATAAACGGCCTTGCAAAGCCCTGAACGGTGCCTGCCGCATAAAACACGGCTTTAAGCTGCGGAAAAAGTTCCGCAATTTCGGATTCGTTCAGTGCCGCCATTCCCCATGTGGAAAAAATATATCTGACATTTTTAAGCTCCGGGTGGCTGCCGCTTTTCAGCGTTTCTTCGGTATAATAATCCGGCAGAAAGCTGAGCCTTTTTGCAAGCTCGATAATTGTATCCTCGCCGTATGCGTTGCCTATGGCCTCCCTTGTGCCGATAAATATTGCCTCAGGCTTCATTTATTATCACCTCTTCGGTTTTCTTTGCAAAAGCGCCGAGAAATGCCTTTCCGTTTTTGCGAAGATAGCTGGCGCAAACGGCAAAAGCGCGCTCATTCCCGTCTTTTTTTGCCTTCATAAGAATATATGCGTCTGTTTCCCAGCCGCTGATTATGCTGTTTGAATTGTCGTGCATAACAGAGCCGTCTGCCCTGCCGTTAAACAGAATTTCATATTCGGTTCCGTTTAAATCAAAGCCGATTCCCGTCTCTGTTTCGCCGCTTATTCTGCGCATATCAACGGCGTTTTCACCGGAATCAAGCTGAAGAGCCGAAATAATCAGATGAGCCCTGCGCTTTTGTCCGTCGGTAAACTTAAGATATACTTTATCCTCATCCTGAGCGTGGTCAAAGTGGCCGATTTCTTCCGCCGCTTTCATCCCCTTCGGTTCAACAAAGGTGAGGCGTGCCGTGCTTTCGCCGCTGACAAAATCAACTGCGCCGTCGCGCTCGCGGTATTCGCCGTCAAAATGCAGGGTAAACTCGCAGGAGTCATCCTCGTGGCAGTATGCTTCATCAATGATAACAAGCACTTTGTTCTGAATCCAGAAGAAATTGCGGAATGCGCGCGAGCAAAGGTGAGCAAGCGGCCCGGCGGTATCCGCCTGAACAAAAAAGAAATCCTCGCCCTCAAAGCTGTCGGTAATTGAGCCGGGGAATTTTGTGCCGCGGTAAAGCTCTTCATCGCGCCTGCCTCCCCTGCCGAATTTAAGAACGCTGTGTGCCTTATCCTGGCAGTAGTAGGCGTGGTATTGCGGCAAGGTATATGTGCAGGTGCCGGAATCAATAAAGAACGGCCTGCCCTTGTCAAAAATCACAAAAGTGCCCGAATCGTTGTGGGAGTGATTCCAGCAATAGCCGCACTTAACGGCAAAAAGCCTTGAATCCGGCTGCCACGAATCACGGGCAACGGCAAAGCCGGAAGAAAACAGCTGTGTTTTCGGCAGAGCTTCAACGCTGCCCGAAAGCTTATTCGGGTAAAAGCCCTCAATCTCCTCCCACATATCCGGCTCAACGCCGCACACATACTCTTTAAGTGCCGCGCCGCCCAGGCCGAGCCTTACGGCAAATTTTGCAAGCAAATCAGGCACCTGGTCAAAGCCGCTGTCGCCGAAATTCAAAAAAGCAAACTTCTTTTTGCCGTTTTCGATGATGGGATAGGAAAAGGCCATGAGTGAATCAGTCAGCCCTGCGGGGATTGCCCGGCGAATTGCAGCATTCTCGCCGTAATAGCGCTCAAAACACCAAAGGTAGCGCAGCAGAGAACCCGTGCCGAAGTTGTTGTAGCCTATGCTTTCATAAAAGAGCCCCTGCCTGTCAAAATTGCCGAACTTGTTGAAAACCGGGTTGCCGGGGTAGGTCATATACTGTGAAAGAGAACTGTCAACAAGGGATAATATTTCCTTTTTCTTTTCCTCCTCCACATAATCCGAAACGGCAAGGAAAGCGGCTGCCGCCTCCGCCGTGCAGACCGCCCACCAGTTGTGCCCCATGGAATCAAGGGCGTGGATTCTTGTTTCGTGAAAAACCCAATCCGAAAAGGCGGGGTAAACTCCCTTTTCGAGTATTCCGTTTGCTATTGTTCTGCGCTCTTCTTCGGTAAGATAATCAAAAATCACATCATAGATTTTTGCGGCGGCAAGGGTCGTGGCGGCGGAGCACAAATCGGAATGCCACGGCACCGGCTTTCTTGTTTCATAAGCCAAGGAAAACCAGCGCTTGAATGATATCAGATTGAGCAGCAGATTTTTAAGCCTTTCGGCACATTCCGCGCTGCCCTCAACAATATATTTTGTTCCGAGCACATGGCAGAATCTGTTTGCCTGATGATTGAGCAGGCCGAAATCGGCGTGCTGAGAAACGGTGTTGCCGTTTGCACGCTCCCATGTAACATTCTCCTCTTTAATGCAGGCATCGGCATCCTTTACAACGGCTTCATATCTTTCTCTGAGTCCGCTGTCAGTTTTCAGCCTTTCCCTGAATTTCACTATATCATTTTGTGAGAAGAACAGATTGGGGTGTGTCATATTATCATCCTCGTTTGATTTGTGATTAGTTAAACCCGGCGCACGCAGCAATTAATAATCTTTTTAATTATAATAGCAATTCATAATTATTAATTCAAGGCATGGGGCATATTTAAGCAGCGGATTTTTGTGTTTTTCGCTTTTTGTGCATATTCTGCAAAAAGGAGCTGCCACGGCAGCGGATGATTGAGCGTATCATTTGTTTACAATAGGAAAAAAGGGGTATATAATGTAAAAAACGGTCGGAAAGGAGAAAAAAGATGAAGCGCCTTTGGAAATACATATCACCCTACACGCTTTTTATAGCTTTCACCGTGTTTATTAAGCTCGGCGGCGCGGTTCTTGAACTCCTTATCCCGTATTTTATGGAAATTATACTTGATGATATAGTACCGACCGGCAACACGCAAAAAATAATAATCTTCGGCTTGTTTATGCTGCTTTCGGCGGGCGGCTGCCTTGCCTGCAATGTTATTGCAAACCGGATGTCTGCCGTAAGCTCCGGCAAAATAACCGAAAAGCTGCGTCACGACCTTTTTGAAAAGCTGGAATCCCTTTCGGCGGGGCAAATGGATGTTCTCACCGTTTCCTCGGCGGAATCAAGACTCACCAGCGACACATACAATTTTAATCAGCTGCTTGCAAGAATGCAGCGCCTCGGTATCCGCGCCCCGATTCTGCTTGCTGGCGGAATAATAATGATGCTCGGTATGGATACCGTGCTTTCGCTTGTGCTCATTTCCCTTTTGCCCTTTATCTGCCTTATCGTTTACCTTGTTACCAAACACAGCGTTCCTCTGTATAAAGAGGAACAGAGTGTGCTTGACAGTATGGTTCGCGTTTTGCAGGAGAATATAACCGGAATCCGCGTAATAAAGGCGCTGAGCAAAACCGAGCACGAAAAAGAACGCTTTGGCGATGTCAATGAGGAATTGACCGGAATTGACCGCAAGGCAGGGCTTGTTACCGCCATAACCAACCCCTCCACCTCGCTTATTTTAAACCTCGGCCTGACACTTGTGGTGGTTATCGGCGCCTACCGTGTTAACGGCGGCAGCTGTCAAAGCGGAGTTATAGTAGCCTTTCTGCAATATTTTGTTATGATTCTTAACGCAATGCTCGGCATAACGCGAATTTTCGTTATGTGGTCAAAGGGTCAGGCAAGTGCAGTTCGCATTGCCGACATCCTTGACCTGCCGCACGACCTGCCGGTTGAACCGCAGGCCGCCCTCCCCGTTTCAGACCCCGCCCACATAGAATTTCGCAGCGTTTCATTCTCCTACACCGGCATAGGCAAAAATCTTGACAACATAAGCTTTAAATTAAACCGCGGCGAAAGCCTCGGAATCCTCGGTGAAACAGGTTCGGGAAAAAGCACGATAATCAATCTGTTATTAAGGATGTATGACCCCGACGAGGGCGAAATTCTTATTGACGGGCGCAATATCAAAACCATACCCACCGATGAATTAAGGGCAAAATTCGGCGTTGTTTTTCAGAATGATTTTGTTACCGAGGGTACAATAGGCGAAAACATAAGCTTTTTCCGCCCCGCGGAGGAAAGCGCGATTATGAGTGCCGCCGCCGATGCTCAGGCCTCCGAATTTATTGAGAAAAAAGAAAACGGCTTAAACAGCGCGGTTGCAATTCGCGGCAACAACCTTTCCGGCGGGCAGAAGCAGCGCCTGCTGATTGCCCGTGCCCTTGCTCTTAACCCGGAGATTCTGCTGCTTGATGATGCATCCTCAGCACTTGATTACAGAACCGATGCCGAACTGAGAAAAGCTTTAAAGAAAAACCACGGCGGCACCACCACCGTTCTTATAGCCCAGCGCGTTAGCTCGATTGCCTCCTGCAATCAGATTCTTGTGCTCAGCGACGGGTGTGCAATAGGCCGCGGCACTCACGCCGAACTTATGAAAAGCTGTGAGGAATACCGCATAATCGCTCTTTCACAGATGGGTGAAGGAGGTGAAGCGGATGGCTGACAAACAAAAGCTTAACGCGGAGGCAAGAATCCACTCCGATTCCGAACCCGGCAAGCAGACACTCAATGTTAAAAAACGCTCACGAGGGGCTCTGCTGCGCAGAATGTGGTCATACCTGGGCAAAAACCGTTTACTGCTTGCGGCCGCGCTGATTCTTTCGGTAACAAGCAACCTGCTTGCCCTTTACGGCCCCAAGCTTTCGGCGCAGGCGATAAATGCCGTTTCGCTCGGGCAAGGCAAAGTTGATTTTGACACGGTTTTCCGCTGTGCCTCACTTATGGCGCTGTTTTACATCATATCCTCCCTGCTTGTTTATCTGCTCAACGCGGTTATGATAAAAATGAGCAAAAGAATATCAAACCGGATGCGGCACGATATTTTTGAAAGCCTCTCCGCTCTGCCGGTAAGCTTTTTTGACCGCTACCAGACCGGCAACATAATCAGCGTTGTTACCTATGATGTAGACACGGTGAACCAGTCGCTTTCCTCCGACCTTTTGCAGATTATTCAGAGCATTGTCACCGTTGTTGTTTCATTCATAATGATGCTCACCATTGCACCGAAGCTGCTGTTGATTTTTGTCTTCACCGTGCCTGCCACCGTGCTGTTCACAAGGTGGCTTGCGGGCAGAGTTCGCCCGATGTTCCGCAAAAGGAGCGCGAAGCTCGGTGAGCTTAACGGCTTTGTTGAAGAAATGCTTTCCGGGCAGAAAACCATTCGCGCCTATGCCCGTGAAAATGCCGTGCTTGAACGCTTTGACGAAAAGAACAAAACCGCAGTTGATGCCTACACCGAGGCTGAGGCAAACGGCACCGTAACCGGCCCCTCTGTCAACTTTATCAATAACATTTCACTCACCCTTGTCTGCGTTTTCGGCTCCCTGCTTTTCCTTAAGGGCGGAATACGCCTTGGCGACCTTTCCGGTTTTGTGCAGTATTCGCGCAAATTCTCCGGCCCGATAAACGAGGTTGCCAACATAATTGCCGAATTGCAGAGCGCCTTTGCCGCGGCGGAACGAGTTTTCGGCCTTATTGACGCCGAGCCCGAACCGCCCGATGATGAAAACGCGGAAGAGTTGACAGCGGTCAACGGGCTTGTGGAGCTTAAAAATGTTGATTTTTCATACATTCCCGGCAAGCAGATAATAAAGGATTTCAGCTTAGAGGCAAAGCCCGGCTCACTCACCGCCATTGTCGGCCCCACCGGGGCAGGAAAAACAACCATAATTAATCTGCTTATGAGGTTTTATGATGTTGACGGCGGCGATATTTCGGTTGACGGCAAAAACATCCGCCTGCTCACCCGCGATTCTTTGCGCCGCGCCTATGCAATGGTTTTGCAGGACACATGGCTTTTCCACGGCACAATTTATGAAAACATCGCCTATGCAAAGCCCGGTGCCACACCGGAAGAGGTGGAAGAAGCGGCAAAAGCCGCCCATATTCACTCTTTTATTTTGCGCCTGCCTCAGGGCTACAACACCGTGCTTTCGGATAACGGCACAAGCATTTCAAAGGGACAAAAGCAGCTTTTGACCATTGCCCGTGCAATGCTTGCCGACGCACATATGCTCATTCTTGATGAAGCAACCTCCAATGTTGACACCCGAACCGAAGAGAAAATTCAAAGCGCCATGCGCGAGCTTATGCGCGGCAAAACCTGCTTTGTCATCGCCCACCGCCTTTCAACAATCCGCTCGGCGGATAACATACTTGTTATGAACGGCGGCGAGGTGGTTGAGCAGGGCACCCACGAAAGCCTTATGGCGAAAAACGGCTTTTACCGTTCGCTGTATGAGGCTCAGTTTGAAAGAAGCTGAACAAAAGCATCAGCCCCTCGCTTAAAAAAAGCGGAGGGCTGATTTTTTAATATTCTTATTTAATGTTTATCCAGTAGTGGTTGCCGTATATGTCGGTCAGGCGGTACATACTGCTGAAATCAAGGGCATCAATGGCAAGGTTTGTGAGCACAAAGCCGCTTTCGGTAACAGTTATGGGAGTGCCGAGAACCGTTGTGCCGGTATAATTGCCGTTTGCGTCGAAGTTATCGCAGATAAGCTCAATTTTGTCGCCCTTCTTGATTTCGATATTGCCCTTTGCCTGAACGCCGGTGCTGTTGTTTTCATACATCGGGTAAGCGCCGGTAATGGTACCGTTCGGGTTTTTCTTGTCAAACACAACCTGAAGGTTTACAAGCTGACCGTTGAGCAACGCGGGGATTCTGCCGACTGTTGTCCAGCTGCCGTCTGCCTGCTGAGTGTCGGAAACAAGATAATAGGCGCAGGCCTGACCGTTAAGGGTAAGCCAGGTGCCGTCATATTCGAGCAGCAAGTCGTCGTTATACCAGTCAAAGGTATTGTCAAGGCCGAGGTCGATATAACCGTTTTCGGTTTTGGCATAAACGCTCAGCTCAACGGACTGAATAAGTGCCCATTCATCATTCTTGAGTTCAAGAACGCTCTTGCCGTCCTTTTCGGTGGCGGTAATCCTTGACGGGTCAATGTACTCCTTGGCAATATCCTCCGCCTTTTCGGAGATAAGGCCGGTGTCTACCCAATCATATTCGGCGGGCATGCTGCGGCCGCTGAAGCCGCCGAGAAGGCTTGCTATCATTTCGGGGTCTATGCTGAGGCCTGCCGCCGATGAACCGGAGGAAGCGCTGCCGGAGCCCGAACCCGCGAAGCTGCCGAGAAGGACATCAAAGGGTGATGTTGAAGCGGATGAGCCCGCATAGGATGAAATAAGAGTACCGAGCAAATCTCCGCCGGCTGAACCGCCGGTAAGGGTTTGCTGAGCCTGCTGTGACTGTGTTGCCGAAGCGGCAATCTGGCCGCCGTATTCAAGGCTTGCAAAGGATTTTATGCACTTGGTGTATTCATCGTCAATGCCGAGTGCCTCATATGAGGCAACAGCGCTTTTAACGGATTTTGTGCTTTCATAGGGGAAATAGATGCTCACGCCGTTGCAGCGGGTGATGGTTGATTTGTTATATTTAACACAGCCGTGAAGAGCCTCGGCAAGCGCCTTGGATTCATCGGTGCCGATTCTGTCGGCAAGGTCAATAAGGTCTACCTGATTGATTTTGCTGCTCTGTGCAAACTGGCGCACACCCGCACGGGCATCGGAAACCTGCCTGTAATCATCAGAGCGAAGCATTTCGTTTGTTGAGGCTGAAAAGCTTGTGAAGGATGAGGGAACGGTGCCCTGAAGCTCGGCAAGGTCAACAAGTGAAAGGGTAACCTTTGCATTGGGAGAGGCCGCGCAGGAGGATGAAACAAAATCGTCAATTATCGTTTGGCCTATATCAACCGTGGAAATTGAAGTGTTTGAGGAAAGCTCGGTGAGCCAGTTTGTGTAATACCAGCCTGTGCCGGGCTCCGTTTCCTCAGAGGCAAGCAGATAATCGGAATAGCTGTTGCACACAAGCGCGGTTTCAAGCGTTGCCATAAGGCAGGCATCAAAACCGATAAGGTCAAAGGTGCAGCCCGCATTCTTGAGTGCGGAATTCATCAGGTTCAGGGTCATTGAGGATGATGAGGGCTTCTTTTCATCATAGCCGTAGCCGGTGAGTGAGCCGCCGCCGTGATCCCAGAGGATAAGGATATTGCGGTCTGCGGGGAATTTCTTTTCGCAGTAATCAATAAAAGAGGTAAGGTTTTTGGGGTCGGTCATGGCAGAGGTGCCGGCGTTCTTTTCAAGAAGCCTGAGTCCGCCGCTTTCAACCTTGTAAATCTGATTGAAATTTGAAGAAATGGTGCTGTTTTTCCACTTGGAGCAGCCGCCGGTTTCAACAATAAGGTTAACCTTATCGGAGATTTTGGCGTTCATCATCTCCTGCAAATCCTTGGTAGCCATACCGTATTTTGATTCAAGGTCGGTGCCGCACATGTAAACCATAACGGTAACCACATCATTGCCGCCGCCCACCGGGGTAACCCTTTTTGAACGGGCAAGGGATGAAACGGTGTAATCCGGCTTTGAATAGGAGGAATAGGAAGCATCACTGTAGGTGTAGCCCGAATCGCTGAAATGCTCTGCCGGGGAGTCAAAATCGGAAATTGAGGGCAGACCGCCGCCGAAATTTTTCAGAACAAAAATTATGCCGATAATGACGACCGCAATAATGAGAATGGTTTTAAGGCTGAGCTTTTTGCCCGGTACCCCGGCTGACGACCTGCGTGCCGACGGATATGCGGAGCGCCTGCCTGCCGAGCCGCCGGAAGATGTTCTTCCGCCGCCGACGGGGCCGGAACCTGTGTTGACCTTGCGGCCTGTGTTTAAACCTGCCGAACCGCTGCCGACAGTTTTGTTTCGGCTGTGAGGCCTTTGATTGTTATCCATAGCTGTATCCTTTCAAAAATATAATAGTGAAAATATACCATATTTGTTCATTTTTTTCAACAATTAATTGCCGCTTGCGGCGTTTTTGAGGAAAGGGATAACCTCCGCCATGGTGCGTTCTCCCTCATCAAAAAGGAACACATGGCCCGAGCCCTCAAAGGTAACAAGCTTTGCCGCGGGCATAACCTCTTTGAACCGCTCCGCCTGATAATAGGGCATCGTTTTATCCTCTGTGCCCCACAGGCACAAAACGGGGATATCTGTCTGTGCAGTTTTTATGTAACCCTTTGTGTCTTCTTTTGTGGCAAGGATGGTGTTTTTAAGGCTCGAAAGCGTGCATTTAAGAAAGCCCTTGTACTTAATGGAATAAGCAAATGAACGCATAAAATAATCAACCTCATCCTGCGGGGTGTGCTTAAGTTCGCTTGCACACTTTGTGAGCAGGGTTTTGTTGCCGATTATGTTAAACACAACATTTCCGATACCGGGAATTGCGGAAAGGTGCATATAAAAAGGCGGCTTGAAGCTGTCCATTCCGGCAGGGGCAAGCAGAACAAGCCTTTTCACCTTTTCGGGGTAAGAGGCGCAGAATGCCGTGGTTATTGAGCCGCCCATTGATGTACCGAAAAGATTAAAGCTTTTTTCACCGAAAATCGCCTCAGTCAGCTCGTGGAGCTGGGCGGCAAAAAAAGCGGCTGTGTAATCCGCCTTTACCCTTTCGGAAAGGCCTCTGCCCAGCAAATCATAGCGAAGCACGCGGTAGCCCTCGGCAACAAGGCGGTCAAAAACCTTATCATAGATATAATACGGCGTGGCATAGCCGTGAACAAGCACGCAGGGCTCGCCGTTTTCGTCGCCCTTAAGCTCATAGTGAGTGTTTCCGCAGGGCAGAGATATAAATTCTCCCCCGGCTTTTTTGCGCTCGGAATCGGTAAGCTCAAGCGTTCCCGCCTGCTTTACAAGTGATTTTAATTCTTCCTTTGTCATACACATTCCTCCCGAAAACAAAACCCTGATTTTTATTTTTCAGCATTTATCATTTTAGCAAATCACACGGTAAAAATCAATATTCAAGTTGTTTCTTTCTTGACACGGGCACCCGGTTTATTCTATAATTTTAAAAAATCACCGGAGGTAAAAACAAATGAGAAACGGCGTTCTTCTTCAAGGGCACAAGGGTGTGGAGTGTGAATACCCCGAAAACACCATGCCATCGTTTAACGCGGCGGTAAAGCAGGGCTATGAGCTGATTGAACTTGATTTGGGCGTTACAAAGGATGATAAAATAATTGTTATGCACGACGAATGTATAAACTCCACCGCCCGTCTGCCAAGCGGAAAAAAGCTGTGGAAAAAAATAAACATCAGCGATATCACTTACGCCGAGGCGCTTGAATATGATTTCGGCATAGGCTTTGCGCCCGAATTTGCCGGCACAAAGCTGCCGCTGTTCAGCGAGGTGCTTGACCTTGCGAAAAAGAACAACATCACCCTTAAAATCGACAATAAAATCAGAAAGTTTTCACCCGGACATTTAAAACAGCTTTATGAAATGATTGCCGCCTCCGGCGCGAAGGTTATGATAAGCTGCTGGAGCAAAGACGCCGCCCGTCAGGTTCGCCGTGAGCTCCCGGAAGCCGGAATTTCATTTGACGGCAATTACACCGAGGATGAGCTTATTGAGCTTGAAGCGATAGCGGGAAAAGGAAATTTATATATCTGGGCACCCGTTGATTATTCAATGGCAAAATGGGTTCCCGATGATTGGTGGAACGCAAAGGAAAACGCCGGCTTAATAAAGAAATATGCCAAATTCTGCATTTGGGCAATCGAAAGCCCCGAAAGCTTTGAAAAGGCAAGCAGACTTTATTCCCCCTATGCCGCCGAAACCACCGGCACAATAAAGCCCGAGGGATATGTTAAATAAAAATCAAAAGATAGTTGAACGGTATAGCTGACATATCGGAATCCGGCGGTGTTTTTTCGGCAGGAGCAAGCCCCTGCCCTGCGACGGATAAAAAGGCCCTCCGGCTAAGCGGGGGGCCTGTTTCTTATATCAGAAAATATACGCAGTTCCGGCAGTACCCTCAAAGGTTTTTCCGCCGAAGTCAAAGCTGCCGTTTTCGTAAAACACGGCGGCGATTTCTCCGCCGGGCATTTTAACCGCCATAAGCTTTTCGGTGTTGGCTATTATTTCATATTCCTCATTTGTGTTTTCGCCCATCACCGTGTAGGCATAGCTGCCGGTGTTTTTAAAGTAAATCCTAAAGATATCGCCCTCAACCGGTGAATCGTCAAGCGGCAGATTGTTTCTTTTCCAGTTTCCCGTTATGTGCTCCGGTGCGGCGGTAAGCTCGCCGCCCTGCAAAAGGGTATATTTTATACCGTTGTGAATTACGGTGCCGCCGTTTTTCTCATAATCGCCGGTGTAAAGGCTCTGGTCAATGCAGGTGTTCATCTCCCTGCCCTTTGAATCCTTCATCCCCGCGCCGAGAAGCAAAGCGGAATTATCGGTGGCAAAGCAGGCAACCGTCATATCAATTCCCTCGTGGCTTGTTTTCGCAAACACCACACCCGCTCCGTCTTTTATTTTGCTGCCGAAATCACCTTTAAGGTAACGATAGGTGAAATCCTCGTGGGCAATCAGCTCGGCATCGCTCTCATAAACGGCGGTTGCGCCCGGAACAAGGGCATAATCGTAAACAGGACTTATGTTTCTGTATTCATTGCCCGTGTGCATTATGGTGGTTACTCCGGGGAATGAGGAATTGTAGCCGAGCACGTTTTCATCGTTGATTATTTCGGAGTAAACAAGCGATTCATCCCCGCCCCTGAAGCTGAAATAAAAATCCTCATTGTTTATCACAAGGAATTTTGCCGTGTCAAAATACTTAAGGCCGAAGCTGCCCTTTTCATCGTTTTCGATTGAATCGGCATAGGCGGAAATTTCATCCTTGCGCGGCATTTCGTTGACCGAGGCAAGCATTCTGAGGGTTGCGACAGCCCCCGGCAGCGGCTGTGCGTTTTTGCGTGAAACAGAACGTCCCATGGTGGTCGGGTCAAGCGTTGCGCCGAAACTCATGCTCCTCATTCCGTCTGCGATAAAATTCGCAAGCGGGGTCAACTGCTCCCGGCTGAAATTATATTCGGTGCCCGCAAGCATACAGATTATTTTTGAAATCCCGGTAATATAAACAAGGCCGTAGCCGCCCATATATATTCTGTTGCCGTGCTGAAAAAAGGTTCCGTCAACATTGACGCCCTCACCGTCGGTGTATTCAAGCACATCCGAAACAACATTTACAGCCTCTTTAATTGCCTTTTTGCTGCCGGTTAGCACGCCGAATTTAATGGTGCTCATTGCAAGCTCCATGGCATTTGCACCCGTGTGGTCATAGAGCACGGGTGTAACGGTAAAGCTGCCGCGCGAAACAAGCTCCGAAAGCCCGAGCAGCTGTGAACGGCTTAAATCCCCACGCATAAGTATTCCGATTTCGCCGAGGATGTTGGGGTTTGAAAGCCTGTTGTGCCACCAGTTGGAGTTCTGATAATCCTTTTTTATCCAATGTTCAAGCAGCTTTAAAACACAATCCCTGTATTCTGATTTCTTCTGTTCGTCTTTTTCGAGCCGATAGAGCACCGCGAGCCTTTCGGTTCTTGTTATGTGCCTTGCGGCGGGCCAAGAAGACCTTTCGCCGTTTTCATAATCAATATCGGTAAAATACAGCCCGCCCTTGCCGTCGTCGGCGGTGAGCACGATTATTTTTTCCGCTTCTTTTATATCAGACCCGGAAAACGGGCCGGGATTGCCGCTTAACACGCCCTCGATTATGTTTTTTTCAACGGTTTTCAAATTCACATCATCATACCCCTTAGTAACGGCAGAGCCGCCTAATATAAAGAACACCATAATATAGCTGAGTATTTTACGAAAAATAGTTGTCAAATTTCTCCCTCCCGTTTTTCGTTTATCAGATTATATCATCATATAAACCGATTATCAACACATTATTTACGGTTGATTTTTCAAACGGTAATATTATATAATGGTGATATTATCAACCGAAAGGAGCATAAAGCATTGAGCAGAATAATATCTTTTTTCGGCAGCATAGTGTTCTTTTTCGCCTCGATTTTCTCCTTTGCGATTTCCGATTTTCCGAAAAAGCCGAATGGTGAAAAGCTTGACCTTTCAAAGTTCAGCCTTGTTTGGGAGGATGAATTCAACGGCAATACCCTTGACGGGGATAAATGGATTTTCCCCGAATGGATAACCGAGCGCAATGGCGGCTACTGGAACAAACAAATGGTTTCGGTGCACGACGGCAGCCTTGACATCACCACAAAATACATCCCCGACGGGCTTGACGGCTGCCCCGGCGGCTATTACACCGGAGTAACCGAAACAAGGGGTAAATTTGAGCAATGCAGAGGATATTTTGAGGTTCGCTGTATTCTGCCCGCCTCAACCGGAATGTGGAGCGCATTCTGGATGATGAACGAGGGCGTTTACAATGTTGACGGCTACGGCAATGACGGCACCGAGGTTGATATTTTTGAATCAATGCGCTACAAGGACCATTGGTGGAAAGCCGGGGATTCCGTTGTGGGCGGCATCCACTTTGACGGCTACGGCGAAGAGGAGCAGGGCGACAGCACCGGCTATTATTTTGCAGACAATCCATACTCTGAATACAACACCTACGGCCTTGAATGGAGCGAGGATGAATACATTTTCTATATTAACGGAGTTGAAACAAAAAGGCTGACAAAGGGCGGCGTTTCGGATAACCCCGAGTATCTTATCCTCTCCTGCGAGGTTGCGGGCAACAACGGCGTGGCTTATGCCGACCGCCACGGCACGGGAAAAATCAGCCTGCCCGCCGACGGAACCGAGGTTCATTTTCTTGTTGATTACATAAGGGTTTATCAATACAAATAAAGGCTTTTAAGGACGATACAATATGAAAACAAGTGAAGCAATCAAAAAAAGAGCCGATGAGCTTCTTGAAAAAATGACTCTGCGCGAAAAGCTGAATATCATAATCGAAACCTCGCCCGAAAATGAACGGCTTGGCATACCGAAATATTACCACGGCAACGAGGCCCTTCACGGAATTGTAAGACCGGGCAGGTTCACCGTGTTCCCCCAGGCGATAGCCTTCGGCGCTATGTTTGATGACACTCTTGTTTATAAAATCGCCGACGCCGCCTCTGATGAAGCACGCGCAAGGTATAACTGCGGATGTGCCGACGGCCTTGACGAGCGTGAGTTTGAGGGCAGATACAACGGTCTTCTCACCTTCTGGTCGCCCGACCTTAACCTTGCCCGTGACCCGCGCTGGGGCAGAACCGCCGAAACCTATGGCGAAGACCCTTACCTTGCGGGCAAAACAGGCGCGGCATTTGTTAAAGGCCTGCAGGGCAATGATAAAAACTTTCTTAAAGCTGTTTCAACTCCGAAGCATTTCACCGCCAACAACGAGGAACACAACAGATTTTGGTGCAACGCCGAAATGAGTGAAAAAACGCTGCGCGAGTATCACCTTGAACCGTTCCGTATAGCGGTGACTGAGGCTGAGCCGGAAGCGGTTATGGCCGCATATAATGCAATTAACGGAGTTCCCTGCCACGAAAACAAGCATCTTTTAACCGATATTCTTCGTGGCGAATGGGGCTTTGACGGCTATGTTGTTTCCGATTGCAGCGCCATTGCAAGGCTGTGGGATAAGCATAAAAGATATTCCGAGCCGGAGGATGCAGCCTCCGCCGCATTAAACGGCGGAGTAGACCTTGAATGCGGCAGCTATTCACCCTATGAGCATTTTTACTTTTCCTTCCTTGAAAAGCAGCTTAAAGGCGGCAAGGTAACCGCCGGGCGGATTGATGAAGCCGTTCGCAGGGTGCTTATTGCAAGGCTTAAAACCGGCCAGTTTGAAAAAGAAAAGCCCTTTTCGCATTTAACGCTTGATGTTATCGGCTGTGAAAAGCATTCCGCCCTCGCCTATGAGGCGGCGATAAAATCAATGGTTCTGCTTAAAAACAACGGCGTGCTCCCTTTAAAAAAGGATGCCGATATTCTTGTTGTGGGCAACAACGCCGACAAATGCCTGTTCGGCGATTACTCCGGCAAGCCGAAAAACAAGCCCGTTTCTCCGCTGGAGGGCATAAAAAAGGTAAGCCGCGGCAACATCCGCTTTGTTTGCCGCGATTATGTTAAGGCAAGCGACACCTTTACCGAAATACCATCCTTTAACCTTTGCATTGATGATAATACGCCGGGCATTGAGGCAAGCTTTTTTGACAATCCCCGTTTTGCGGGCATTCCGCAAAAAAGAACGGATGAAGCGGTGAATTACGCCTGGCTTGAACGCGCCCCCGACCCGCTCATTACCACCGATGAATTTTCCTGCATTTTCAAGGGCAATGTTTCCGCCCCGATAAGCGGAATTTACCGTTTCAGAGTAAGTGCGGGCGGCTATCCCGAATGTATGCCGCCGACCCTGACCGTTGACGGTGCCGAATATGACGGCGGCGAGATATTTTTAAAGCGCGGAGAAAAGCTGCCCTTTGTAATTAAATACTCCGGCCTTGCGGGTGAGCCCTTTGTTAAGCTGCAATGGATAACTCCCGAGGCAGCCGAAGCGGAGGAATTTGCCCTTGAAGCAGAAGAAGCTGAAAAAGCCGGGGTTGTTGTTGCGATTCTGGGCCTCGGCACCGAATACGAAAGCGAGGGCAAGGATAAAACCGAGCTTGAACTGCCCGAAAAACATATTCGCCTGCTTAAAAAGCTTTACTCGGTTAATAAAAACATCATTGCCGTGCTTGAAAACGGCAGCGCACTTGCCCTTGAAGAGCCTGAAAAGCTCTGCTGTGCCATTGTGGAGGCGTGGTATCCCGGTGAAAGGGGCGGTGACGCCCTTGCGGATATCCTTTTCGGCAATGTTTCCCCCTCCGGCAGACTGCCGCTCGGGTTCCCGAAAAGCACCGCCGACCTGCCCGCGTTTAACGATTATGAAAACGAAAACGGCAGAACCTATATGTACCGCAAAATAAAGCCGCTTTATGAATTCGGCTTCGGGCTCTCTTATACCGCTTTTGATTACTCCGGTTTAACCGCTTCGGCAAATAAAGCGTGTGTTACGGTTAAAAACACGGGCGAATATGAGGCCGACGAGGTTGTTCAGCTTTATATTGACAGCGCAGGTCTGCCTAATCAGCCGAAATACAGATTAAGAGGCTTTCGCAGGGTTCATCTGATGCCCGGCGAAGCGGTAACGGTAAGCTTTGAATTATCACAGCGTGATTTTACATTGTTTGACAAAAACGGCAAAGAGCGCATTTTCGCGGGCGATTACCGCGTTTACATCAGCGGCGCCTGCCCGGATGAAAACTCACCGTTTAATACAATAACAATTTAAAATATGCAAAAAGAAAACCCGCGCAGCTTATTAAAGCCGCGCGGGTCGATTTATTTCATTTTGCCTTTATTACCACATATTATCCGATCTTTCAAGGAAAGCGGTCATATCCTTGATTTCAAGAACCTCGTCGCCGCACTTAACCGTGCCGCTCCATTTGCCGAACACCTGGTGGCAAAGGTTGCCCACAACAAGGAATCTCATCATTGTGTAATTGTCGTATTCGGGCTTCATTGTCATTTCAAAGCTGCCGTCATCGCTCGTTATCTTCCACTCAACTCCGTTATCATCCCAGCAGGAATCAAGGGGCTTAACAATCTCTTTTTCATTTTCAAGCTTAAGGTAGCCGAGCTTATAAGCCTTGCCGTCAATAAATGCGGTGCTTTCGGAGGCGGCGTCAGTGTTGCCGAAGCCCCAGCCGATTTCAAAGCCGAAAATTCTGCCGTCTTCAAGCACGGTGTTGCCGTTGCCCCACCACCAAACCTGATGATACGGCCAAACGCCCCTGCCCCAGTCAAGCACGGCAAAGGAGTTATCCTCACGGCCCTTGAACTCGCGCACCTTGCCGTCATAGGTTACAGTGCCGGTGGCAACCATGCAGTTTGTTTTCTGGTTATAATAGAAATGCTTGCCGTCTTTGGTATCAAAGGGAACGGCTATAAAATGGCTCTCGTGCTCGGGGAGCATGGCCATTTTGATATCCATTTCAAAATCCTTGCCGCCCGCTTTGCCGGTGAACTTAAGTGTTCTTTCGGTTGAGCCTATTGCAAGCTCAAAATCAAAGTTTTTCTTAACCTTTTTGTAGGTGTGGTCTGTCCAGTCATCCGCGGCAAGGCCCTTTTGCTCAAGGCCCACATCATACTTGCCGAATGTGAAAAGGCCAAGGGTCATATTGCTTGCCTTTTCGCCGGTTTTTCTGTCAAAAAAGCCCACGGTAACAGCACCGCCGAGAGAAATATCGGCTATTGTAACCTGAACGGTGAAATCCTCATTTGAAATCTGATAAAAGTCCCATTCCTTGATTCTTGAGGCACCGGCTTTAATTGCGCTTCTGTCATACTGATAAAGATTTGTGAAGCAGTAGCCCGGCTTTGTTAACGAACCGTTTTCATCAAGCAGGGGTGTTTCTTCGGTGATTTCAACCTGCTTTGCCAATCCCTCAGCCGCGGCAAACGCCGGATTGACCGACAAAAAGATAAAGCTGAGGCATAGCAGAATCGAAAGGAACATCATCGGTGTTTTTCTTTTCATTTTAACTTCCTCCAGAATTATTGAATAAGCAAACAATACTTATTATCAGTAATATATCATTAATGGTTAAAAAATTCAATAGTGATATTAATCCGAGCCCGATATGGTTTTTCGTAACATTTCAAATTTACATATTATTTGACAAATTTGTTTTAATTTAGTAAAGTAAAATAAAAGGAGGGTATTAACTTGAAAAAAATAATTGCAGTTCTTTCAGCCGTTTCCATGCTGTTTGCTTTCGCTTCCTGCGGAGAAAAAAGCAGCACCGAAACGCCGGGTGAGGTTTCTTCCGGTGATGTTATTCAGTCGGAAACAGAAGCTGCGGGCAGTGAAAAAGTAAAAGCAAATCCCGAAGAAGCCGTTGAAGATACAACCGCAGCCGTTACAACGGCAGAGGGCGAAACCAATGCCAATGGCGCAAGCGAAGCCTCCACCGCCGCTCAGACTCAAGCCAAAAAAGAGGAGAAGAAGAATCCTTCCACCAATGCTGAAATTCTTGCCGAATACACAAGAATTATGAATCAGGCAAAAAAAGACAAGCCCGGATTCACATTTTATGAATGGCAAACCCTGCCCGATGACCCGCAATCAAGAATAATCGCCGAGGGCGAAGCGGTTATAGGCACCGCGCTTAATATTGCCGGCGGATTTATGAAAGATGAAAAGAAAGCCAAAGAAGAAGCCGCAGTTATCGGCAAAGACAGCGATATGTATTGCTTCCCCATTCGTGACTCCGACTACGGCTGCCTGTTAACCGATGCCAAAGCAATAAAATCATCAAAGTTTGAGCAATTACCCAACGGAAACAACAGAATCACAATCGTGCTCAACAGCGAGAAAACTCCCGAGCCCGTAACCGACAAGCACTCCAAAACAGCTCCGTCAAATCACGGCGCGATTTTCCAGCCGCTGCCTAAAAAAGTGATTGATGATGTGCTTTCAAACGGCTTTATTGAGGCAATAACCGACGATGTATCATTCTCCTACACCTATCACGACTGCAAAGCCATTGTTGAATACAATCCGCAGAACGACCATATTGTATCGGTAACACAGCTTTCATATGTTAAAGTCGGAGGCCAAGCGGTCT
>JAZUJM010000256.1:0-5311 GCA_045642785.1 Acutalibacteraceae bacterium
GGAATAAGCTGCTGCGAAACAATACATTCAAGCACATCGGCAAGCTGTGCCCTTATCTGCTGCTGCTGATGCTGAGGAAAAACATCGATGATTCGGTCAACCGCGCCGGCTGCCGAAACGGTGTGCAGGGTGGAAAGAACAAGGTGGCCTGTTTCTGCCGCGCTGATTGCGGTTTGAATTGTTTCGTAATCACGCATTTCGCCCACAAGAATAACATCCGGGTCCTGACGGAGGGAGGCACGAAGAGCATTGGCAAAGCTTAAGGTGTCGCTGCCGACCTCTCGCTGAGAAATAACCGATTTGCCCTTGGGGTAAACATATTCAACAGGTTCTTCTATTGTAATAATATGGTGGCTGTACCTTTCGTTCATCGCCTGAATAAGCGAAGCAAGGGTTGTGGATTTGCCGGAACCAGTGATACCTGTAACAAGCACAAGGCCGCGGCGCTTTTCAATCACGCTTTCAAGCTCAACCGGCAGGCCGAGCTCGTTTAATTTGGGTATGTAGTCATTGAGCAAACGGGCGCAAATTGAAATTGTGTTGTTTTGTGAATAGACATTCATTCTGAGTCGGGGGAGGCCGCGGGGTGAAAGTGCAAAGTCAACCTCGCCCTTATCGTTTAAGGTCTGAAACTGAACGGGGTTCATTATGCTTTCGGCAAGGGCTCTGGTTTGCTCGGAGGATAATATTTCTTCCTCAACAGGGCAAATGCTGCCGTCAATTCGCATTGAGGCGGGATAACCCGCACAGATATGAACATCAGATGCCTTTTTTTGAACAGCAATCGAAATATAATCAATAAATGATAACATAATCCGCTCCAACATTTAATGTATTAAATCAAAATAAATTGATTCAACTCAAATATACCGTTTTATTGGCGAATTTGTCAATGTTTTTTAGGAAATATCAGAAACTTTTATATAAAATGCGATTAAAAGTGAGCTTTTAACCTTCAAACGATACCTTGAACAGCTCTTTCATTGTGGTTACGCCTTCAATAACATACTGGGCGGCGCTCATTCGAAGGGTGTTCATTCCGTTGCGTAGTGCACATTCTTTAAGCTCATTGGTATTTGCTTTAATTGTAACAAGGTGTTTAAGTTCGGGGGTCATTTCCATTATTTCATAAACACCGGTTCGACCGTAGAAGCCTGTTTCGGAGCACATCGGGCAGCCGACGGGCTCATAAATGTTGAGAGGCTGAGAGGGGTCAACACCGAGGATTCTTTTTTCATCCTCGGTTGCTTCCCTCGGCTTTTTGCAATGCGGGCAAAGCTTACGAACAAGTCGCTGGGCTATGATGCCGACAACGGAATCGGCAATAAGGTAGGATTCAACGCCCATATCAAGCAGACGGGAAACTGTTGCCGCTGAAGAGTTTGTGTGCAGGGTGGAAACAACAAGGTGGCCGGTGATTGATGCCTGAACAGCGATTGACGCCGTTTCATAATCTCGGATTTCACCTATCATTATGATATCCGGGTCCTGACGAAGAATGGCACGAAGGGCCGTTGCAAAGGTTAAATTAGCCTTGGGGTTAACCTGAACCTGGTTGATACCGGAAATGTTGGCTTCAACAGGGTCTTCAACGGTGATTATGTTAACTGTTTCGTCATTCAATGCTGAAAGCGCGGTGTAAAGGGTGGTGGATTTACCTGAACCGGTGGGGCCGGTAACAAGAATAATTCCGTTGGGGTTTGAAAGAATGTGGTCAAAAATCTGCAGCTCGTGCTCTTTCATGCCGAGCTGTGCCTTGGTACGGGTTAATGCAACCGTGTTGGCAAGACGCATAACCACCTTTTCACCGTAGGAGGTGGGAAGAATGGAAACACGGATATCATATTCCGTGCGGTCAACATCAATGGTGATACGGCCATCCTGCGCTTTACGCTTTTCGGAAATATCCATTCCGCCGATAATTTTAATTCGAGTAACTATAACGGGCAGCAGATTGATGTCGTAATTCATAACATTTTTAAGCGCACCGTCAATTCTGAAACGAACGACAACCTGCGTTTCGTGGGCATCAATATGAATATCAGATGCTCTCTGGCGAACGGCCTGCTCAAGAATGGAGCGAACAAGCTGAACTATGGGGGCGGAGTTTAACTCCTGCTCGTCTTTTTCTGCTTTTGCGGCATCCTCGGCGTATTTGCTTTCTCGCTCTTTTTTGTACTGCTCCGCGGCACTCATTGCCTCTTCTGAGCCGTAGTATTTATCAAGCAGCTTGTTGATATCGGTAAGCGTGGCGATTCTCGGCTCAATCTGGCAGTTAGTGATAATGGAGATATCGTCAATGGCAACCATATCAAGCGGATTTGCCATGGCAAGCACAAGCACATCGGTGCCTTCACCCGCAAAAGATATGGGGGCAACATTGTGCTTTCTTAACACCTGACCGCTTACAAGGCGAACTATTTCGGGTGCAAGCGTCATCGCACGCAGGCTGACAAAGGGAATATGAATAATTTCACCCTGTGCCATGGCTATATCTTCATCGCTTACATTAGCGGAAAGAAGCGCCTCGGCAAGGGTTTTTTCATTTTTCTCACAATCGGCAAGCACAGCCTCATATTTTTGCTCGGTGATTATGCCTTTCTGTATAAGAACCTTTCCGATGTCGTTGCCGTCTTTGTTAAATGCCATTTTTAATCTCCTGAAAATAGAATTATATTTATTAATTATGCTACCTGCGGGCGAGAATGTCAAGCTACTATTTTTAATTTAACTATTTTTATTCAAAATGAACAATTTCCAACTGCGTTTTTTCATACATATCTCGAGTGCACCAGCATGTACAGTAGCCCGGAATAATGCTGCTTTCGCCAAAGTAAAAGCTGCTGTTTTCGCTTTCACATTCAACTGATATTTTATCATCCGAAACGGAGATAGAAAAGCCATTAAATGGCAGACTCATCCCTCTGCCCGTTGCCTTCATATAGCTTTCTTTTAAAGTCCAAAGGCGGTAAAATTCAAGCTGCTGCCCTTCCTCATTTTCAAAAGAACGCAAATATTCATATTCACTCGGAGCAAAAAATCTTTTTGCTAATTTCAAATCAACCGGCTTGATTTTTTCAATGTCACAGCCCGTTTCAACCGTTCCGAATGCAGCCATAACCATATTTGCAGAGTGTGAAATATTGAAGTGAAGATCGGGAAATTCTGCAAAATAAGGCTTGCCGTTTTCACCGAAAAGATAAGTTATTTCCTTTTCGCTTGCACCGAAAGAGACAAGAATTTTATCAATGAGAATTGCGGCGCCCAAGGATAAATTTTTATCCTCACGCCGTAAGAATCTTTGCACTTTTTCACGCCGGTAAACGGAGCAGGATTCAAGTGCTTTTCTGAAAAACTCTTCGTCATTTAAAGCGGAACAATCGGCAAACAGTATGTTGAGCATTGTAATTTCTCCTGATGATTTTTCACCTTCACTATATCTTTATTTTTTTGCCGTGTCAAGGTTGTTTTTCGCCAGCCGCTCTTGAAAACGGCTTTTTTATATGCTAAAATCAAAACATTAAACTTGGGGAGGTGTGCGCGGTGAAGACGGATGAAAAAAAGATTGTTGCTTCAATGCAGGAGTTGGCGCCGGTTATAACGGATGTTATCTCCAAAGGCGGTGTTTTTCCTTTAACCGTGAAGGGTATAAGCATGCATCCGTTTTTACACGATTCGGTTGATACGGCTGTTTTTTCCTCCCTTGACGGCAGAAAAATCCGGCGCGGTGATATTATTCTTTTCCGCCGTAAAAACGGTCAATATGCCATGCACCGTGTTTGTCGTGTTAATCAAAACGGAACCTTCGATTTTTTGGGCGACAATCAGATGACGGTTGAGCCGCAGATAAGCGCCGAACAGCTTGTTGCCTTTGTTCCTCAGGTAATCCGTAACGGCAAAAAGGTAAACTGTGAAAAAGGCTTTTTAAGGAGCTTTTTTACCGCGTTAATGATGTTCAAAATGCGGTTCCCCAAAATATATATCCGTTGTATCGGGTTTGCGGTAAAACTTAAATCTTTGCTGAAAAGAAGTGATAATGCTGTATAACAGATTAAAATTCATTAAAGAACTTTATTCCAAAAGAAACAAGGCGGTTTTAAATTTCAAATGGATGCTTTCGCAGGCAAGCGAATACAAGTTTCAGATTTTCGTAATGTTTTTGATAAGCGTTGTGGGGCTTGCAATGAGCTTTGCCGGCACAATAGTCGGCAAATTTGTTGTTGATTCCACCACGGCGGGCAGGATAAATGTCAGATATATTTTGTATATGGCAGCCTCAACGCTGTTTTCAATCGCATTTTCCGCCGCATCAAAATATTTTGCCGATTATGTGAATGAAAAATTTTCTTTCGGTATGCGGTGCAAAATATTTGACAGAATTCAGAGGGGGCTTTGGGCTCAGCTCTCCAAATTTCACAGCGGAGATATTGTAACACGCTTAACCTCCGATGTTTCCAATGTTTCCTCCGGCCTTATTTCCGTAATTCCATCGGTACTTATTACTTTTTTACAGCTCGTTATTTCCTTCGGTATTCTTTTCTGTTTTGACCGCCCGCTTGCGATTTTTGCCCTTATTCTCGGCCCCCTCGGCGCGGTAACGGCTGTATTCTTCAGAAAAAAATACCGCGAATATCAGCTAAAGCTCAGGGAGAGCGAAAGCGAATACCGTTCCTTTATGCAGGAGGCAATGGCGAATATCGGCGTTGTTAAAGCTTTTCAATGCGAAGACGGCAACAACGCGGAAATGCAGCGAATCCGCAAAAAAAGAATGGAAACCGTGCTCAAAAGCTCCCGGCTTGCCGCTGTTATGGGTTCGCTTATGCGCCTTGTTTACAGCGCGGGTTATGTTGCCGCCTTTTGCTGGGGAGCTTACAGAATTTCGGTTGGGCAGATCACCTACGGCACAATGACGGTTTTCCTTACCCTTGTTTCTCAGGTTCAGGGCTCTGTTTCAACCCTCAGCAATGTTATTCCGCAAATGTATTCAATGCTTATCTCGGCCTCCCGTATTACTCAGCTTACCGAAACGAAGGAGGAGGAATACGGTGAAAATAATGATATCCCTGAAAAAATATCCGTATCATTCAACGATATGAGCTTTGCCTATGATTCCGCTCCGGTTTTGAGTAATGTAAATTTAAAAGTGGATTCCGGCGAAAAAATCGGTATAGTCGGTTCCTCCGGCGCGGGAAAAACAACGCTTATAAGGCTGCTGCTTTCGCTTGTTTCACCCGTTAACGGCAGTATTGAATATACCGACCAAAACGGGTGCTCGGAGCCTGCTTCGCCCTCCTCACGCCGATTTATCACC
>JAZUJM010000257.1:0-4652 GCA_045642785.1 Acutalibacteraceae bacterium
TCACAGCCGAAAACCGCCGCCGTTACCCGCCAGAATCTGTTTTGCGGGTGACCGTAAAAGAACTCCGATTCCCGCGATTTAACAGAAGGAAAGCTGCCGAGAATCAGTATTTCGCTGTTTTCGTCATAAACGGGGGGGATGTTGTGCAAAACGGTGCTCATTTCTTTTTCTGTTCTCATTTTACAAATCCGGTCAATATATAGGTATCGGCCAGTCTGTGTGCTGAGGAAAGTGCCGCAGGGTCTTCAATAAGCATCTTTGCTATTTTCACCCCGTCTTCATCATTTGCAAAAAGTTTCTCAACTGCCTCAAAAGCCGCAGAGCCGTAGGCGAGAATCATCGAATAGCTTGTCAGCAAAGCTGCGGGGCAGTATTCAAGCTTCAATTCATATTCGCCGCTTTCGTTTTCGGCAACTTCGTTAACGGCGAAAAGCTTTCCGAGGCCGAGGCCGCTTGCTCCGTGGGCAAGAGCCTCACATTCGGCCTGCCGCGCCTGTGCCTGTTCGGCGGTGTTATAGGTTTCGGTCACGGCTGCCATTTTGTAAAGTGATTCTCTGCCGGGGAAACACCTGCCGAAAAGTTCTGCATATTTCGCAAGAAAATCAGCGGAGGGGCATAAATAATCGGCGCGGCCCATAAGGCCGGTTATTGCACGCTGAACCTCGGGAGTTTCGGCAATATTCTTTTGTAAATCCTTGCCGTAGCGGCTGAATTTTTCATTGCCGAAGGGCAGGGGCGAGGTGTAAAAATCGGAGGAATCAAAAATATTAAAAACGGTTTTGTATTCTTCTGCGCCGAGGTCGGCAGTTACGGGCAGGGTGTTGAAGGTGTAGGTGAAGGTTTTATAATCGGAGTTTTTCTCATAGAAAGCGCCGATTATATTCGCTATTGCGCCGCCCCTTGAATGGCCGGTGAAAAGCACGCAGTCCGGCAGCGAGGAATCATCGTTTTCCGCAATAAACTCATTGATAAATTCCTTTGCCCTTTCGGCGGCGATATCAAAGCCTTTAAGATTGTTTTTATTTTTCCATTCGGGGTGCTCCCCGGTAAGTGCGGTGTATTCCGGGCAGTCACAGCCGGGGTCAAAGGCACTCAGCCATTCGCCCGCGGAATAACAGCCCCTGAAAACAACGGCGTAAATATCGTGCCTGCCGTCGCTCATATGGCCGAGGTTCATTGTTACGCTGTCGTTTGAATCGGCGGCGTATGATTTTTCCTTAAACGATTCAATATGCTTAACCTCGGTGAAACCGACAGCCTTGAGCAAAGCGGTGAAATCGTAATCGGATGTTGAATCGTCAACAAGCACACGGTTCTGAGTGCCCTTTGCCATATCCTTTTCACGGTAATAGGAATCCGCACAGAGAATTGCCGAAAAGGAGGCAAGAGCTTTATTGTATTTTTTGTTGCTTGCCCAGGTGAGCATTTTATTGTCAAATTTAAAAGCGGTCGCCACATTATCGGCGCTTTCTCCGCCGAAAATTGCCCCCTCAATGTGAACGGGGTATTCCCTACCCATAAAGCCGATGCTGCTTAATACAACGAATAAAACTGAAAGCAGAAAGCTGATTATTTTTTGCATTTTTTAATTTATCCTTTCATTATTTTATTTTTATGATTCTTGCCGTGTCGGTTCCGGTGATAAACTGTTTTTTGCCGTTTAAATCGGTTTCAAAATTCTTGTGAACATGGCCGCAGATAACGGCTTTTATCAGCGGGCAGGCAAGAATGTAATCATACATTTTTCTTGTTATTGCGTCTTCTTTTTGCTGAATGTACCTTTCCGGCGGATAAATGGCAAGCTTTTCCTCCGGCACGGCAACAAGGCTTGCATAGCGGCGCTTTTCGGTAATCATCAAATCATAGCAGGCCTCATTGTAAAGCGGCACATGAAGGGCGAGGATGATAGGCAAGCCCCTTTGAACTTCCGTTTCAAGCCTTGAATACTGCCAGTCCTCAAAGCGGTAGTAGCAGTCATCAATGCCGACTATGTTAACGCCGTTTATCACCTTTGAAAAAAAGCGGATATCGTTGTTGTATGCGGTGCTGACTTTTTCAAAATTTACCTCACGAACCTTGGGCACATCATACTGCATTCCGCCGAAGGGGCGAAAATCGTGATTGCCGCACACAAACAGCGCACCGCTTGAATCAACAAAATCCTTTGCGGTTTTCATATTGCTTTCGGTTACAAAATCGGTCATATCGCCGGTGATGATAAGCTGATTTTCACCGATTAACGCTTTTGAATCATCAAGCACCGTTTTGCAGAACGGATATTTTATTTTTCTTTTTTCCGAAAGCTTCAGAAGCTCTGAGCTGCTTGTATCATCCGTTTCGTTTAAGTGAATATCCGAAATCTGAACAAGGGTAAATTCCTTTTCGGCGCCGAGGCTGAGCTCGTTATATATTTTCTGCATGAATTTCTCCTTTAAAGCTTTTTTGTTTTGCCATGAAGAAAACGGGTGAAAACATAGGAAAAGGCTATTGAATAAAGCACCACCGTCATACACCACGACACGGTGTAGCACATCATAATGGTGCGGAATGTGGGGTAGTGCGGGTAAAGAAGCTGCATCCAGAAGGTACGGAAAACAACGGTTGTTATAATATTGCTTATCATTGCAAAAACAGAATAGCCGAAGGCATTGAGCGTGTTGATAAGGATATTGTTAAAGGCATTGACCCCGAACCAGAGCAGCACCCATTGCATTCTGATAACCGCGTATTCGATTGCACCGGGAGAATCGGGAACATAGAGCTTTATGAGCGGAATACGGAAAAGATAAACCGAAAAGCAGAGCACACACGCAATGGAAACGGAGTAAGCCATATTTACGAAAATTGACTGCTTCACCCTTTCACGGTTGCCCGCGCCGATATTCTGCCCCACCATGGTGGCGGTGGTTATACCGAAGCTGCCCACAAACGGGGTTATGAGCGAGTCAATGCTTGCCGCGGCGGCGTGGCCGGCAATGGCATCGGTTCCGAAGGCGTTGATTCCCGCCTGAACCTGCAGATTTGCAATGTTATAAAGGCTTGAACAAAAGCCGTTTGGCACGCCGTAGCGTAAAAACTTTAAGAAAATATCGTTGCTGAACTTAAGGTGAGAAAAGCTTAAACGGTAAACCTGCTCCATATTAAGCAGCCGTTTAACCGTAAGCACCGCGCCGAGCAGCTGAGAAACAACGGTTGCAATGGCAACTGCCGCCACCTTGTTCTGCATTATTAGGCACAGAGTAATGTTTAAAACAAGGTTGAGCGCGCCCGCAATAACCATGTAAAAGGTCGGCCTGCGTGAATCGCCGGTGGCGCGAAGGATTCCGGCGGAAAAGTTATAAACCGTAATTGCAGGAATACCGGAGTAGTAAATCAGGGTGTAGGTTCTTGCATCGGCAAAGCAGACCTCGGGGCATTTTGTCAGCCTTAAAAGCGGCGATGCAAAGGGAATTGCACCGCCTGCCGCGATTGCACCGACGATTAAGGAAGAGATGAACGCTGTGCTGATTATTCTTTTGCAGGCTTCGTTATCGTTCATTCCCACCGCGCGGGAGAGCACCACCGTAACGCCCGAGGAAAGCCCGACAAAGAAATTCACAATAAGCCCCACCACGGTTGAACACGCACCCACCGAAGCCAAGGCAACGCCGCCGGCCATCTGGCCGAGGACTATCTGGTCTGCCATATTGAAAAACACCTGAAGCAGAGAGCCGATAATAAGAGGAATACAGAATGAGAAAATGCTGCGGCTTATATTCCCGTGCAGTAAATCCGAATTTTTATATGCCATATCGCTGCCTCGTGTAATAAAAATCTGTTTCGGATAATTATATCACCGACATTTGCTTAATTCAACATTTGCGCTCATTTTGTATTGAAATCGGTGAAGAAAGGTTTATAATGTAAATAATCAGGGAAAGGAGAATATCATTATGAAGCTTGCAACAACGACCGGCGACCTTGTATACCTTTCACAATCACCCGCCGAGGCGGTGAGAACCTTTGAGGGAACGGGCTTTAAACACCTTGATTACACCTTCTGGCGGCTCGGCTGGGGCGACAGACCCATATTAAAGGATGACTGGATGCAGCCGATTATTGCTGCGGGGAAAGAGGCGGAAAAGCTCGGCTTTGATTTTGTTCAGGCTCATTCGCCCGGCAACAACTGCCTTGAATGTGATGATGAAGAATTTGAAAATGTGGTGCTCGGCAATATCCGTTCAATAGAGGCATGCGGCTACCTCGGAATCAAAAAACTGGTTGTTCATCAGGGCTGGTCCGGGGATTACAGATTTCCCGACGGAAAAGAAAAATATTTTGAAGCAAACCGCAGGTTTTATGAGCGCCTTTATCCCGCCATGGAAAAGTACGGCGTTAAGGTGCTTGTTGAAAATATGAACGGTGACGCGGAAAACGGCTGGTACAATCTGCTCAGCGGCAGGGATATGGCGGATTTTATTGATTACTGCGGACATCCTCTGCTCGGTGCGTGCTGGGATACCGGCCACGGCAATGTAATGACGGAATCTGCCTATGATGATATCATGGCGCTCGGTTCAAGGCTTGAAGCGCTTCATGTGCAGGATAATTTCGGCGCGCGCGATGACCACCTTGCTCCGTATATGGGCAAGCTTGATATCGACAGCGTGATG
>JAZUJM010000258.1:0-3701 GCA_045642785.1 Acutalibacteraceae bacterium
GTTGTATGGTTAATAATCGAATCAACGCCTAAAACCCACATTTTTCCGTGAAAAGTCAAAAATTACTAAGTTAGCAAGACACAGAACCGTCCCCTTGTCTTCCAGCAAGAAAACCATCTGAATAACGCAATAAGTTGAAAAAATAACCCTCCGATTACTCGGAGGGTTATTCTCTTAACTCAGTATTCAATTTCAATAGATTTTCCGCTTGCCGCGGAGGCATAAACCGCGTCGATAACCTTCATCAGAATTACGCCGTCCTCGGCGGTTGCCTTACATTCCGCCTTGCCCTCTGCCGCATCAACAAAGTTTTTGATTTCACGGTTAAAATCCCTGTGAAAATCAAAATTGTGCTTGCCTTTTATTGCTATATCGGCAAGATTCCCGGCATATTCGGTATGAAGCTCAAAGGGGTCAAGTGTAAGACCTGCCTTGCTTCCGAATAATTCAATGTTGCCCTCATTTTCCTTTTTGTTGAGGTTAAAGCTTGTTTCAACGTGCAGAGAAGCACCGTTATCAAACTTGATGGTTGCGACTGCAAGGTCCTCAACATTGAAAACGGGCTTTTCCACTTTGGTTTCCGATTCCCATTCAGTGGTTTTTATGTGATCCCTTGCGCCAAGCTTGTCACTTGTGATTCCGAATACCGTGACGGGCTTTGCGTTGCCCATTATATATCTCGTAAGGTCGATTACATGAACACCGAGGTCAATGAGCGGCCCTCCGCCGGAGAATTTCTTGTCGCCGAACCATCCGCCGGGGCAGCCGCAGCGGCGCAGATAAGTTGCTTTTGCATAATAGACCTCGCCGAGGTCACCGTTTTCAACAAGCGCCTTTGCATCTCTTGCATCAAAGCCGTGCCTTCTCACAAAGCCTATCATAAGCAGCTTTCCGTTTTTCTCTGCGGCAGCCTTCATCTGCTCTGCTTCGGCGGCATTCATCGCCATCGGCTTTTCGCAAATTACATTGCAGCCTGCGTTAAGGGCGGCTATGGTGCAGGGGGCGTGGGCCGAATTCCAGGTGCAGACGCTCACAAGATCAATTTTTTCATTTTTCAGCATATCTTCGCAGTTATCGTAAAATGCGGGAATGTCATATTCATTTGCAAATTTTTGCGCTTTTTCGGCATTGATATCACAGCAGGCGACTATTTCAACTCTGTCTGCGAGCTCCTTATATCCGTCTGCATGGCAATGGGCGATGCCGCCGTTGCCGATTATTCCGACTCTGAGCATTTTTTATTTCCTCCGTTTATTAATGTTTGTTAAGTATATATTAAAGGTGTTTTGCGGATAATGCAAGAGCTTTTTCCGACGCTTTGATAAAAATCGGTACGGGCATTTACTTGTCTGCCCCTGAAAAAGCTTAAAAAGTGTGCGTTGACAAATTCAACCGGAATTAAGTATAATAAAAGAGAAATAAGCATTTAATACTCCCGATGTGCCCGAAACAATTACAGACTGACTGGATGTGGCAAAATGAAAAAGAAAAGATTCTCGATTACGGCGGATATGTTCAACAACAAATATCTGACCGCATTAATGGATTTTGCGGCTTTTATTTCGCCTGCCAAAACAAAGGATGAGCAGGCTATCCGTGAAGCTGACCGCAAGTTGATTGCCGAAGGCAAGCTCGGTGAACCGATACAAAAGCCCTCTGCCAACCTCGGCGGCAGGCTTGACAGGGATAAAATCCTTACCGCAACAACTCTTTTCGGTGACCGCCCCCGGGTTACCGAAAGGGATATAAAGCTTATTGCCGAAGCCGGTTTTGATTTTTTGATAAACGGCAACGGCGGTGAATATGCAAAGCAGATTTTCGACTGGTGCGAAAAATACGGGCTTGCCGCTATCGGCTGTGAGGTAAACGAATATCTTGCCGAAAACAAGCTCGATGTTATGTCTGCGGGGGAAGATGAGAATATTTTCAGCGGCTTCAAGCCGCACCCCGCCTCGGTTGGCGACAGCCTTTTTGATGAACCGCATACCGAGGCTTTCGGAAAGGTTGCGAAATTCCACCGGGTATACAAAAAATATATGCCCGACAGATTTGCTTTTTCAAATCTGTTCCCCGCCGGTGCCGTAAAGTCACAGCTTGGCGCAAACAGCTTTCGTGAATATGTTGAACGGTTTGCCTCCGAGGTGCGTGAGGATTATATTTCGGCGGATATTTATCCGTTTCATCCGGCAAAAATCATAAACTATTTTGAAATGATGATTTGCCTTGAAACATATTATCAGGTTTCCGAGGCGTGCCGCCGTGAAGGCAGGGATTTCTGGCTGTATATCCAGACCCAGATGCCCTGGTTTTCACATTTATATACCTACACAACATTTGAAATGATAAAGTGGCAGTATTACGCCTCAATCGCCTACGGCTGCCGCAGTATCATCAACGCTTCCTATAATCCCGTTTGGGGCAACGATGCAATCGGTATCATAGATTATGACGGCAACCTTACCGAGCAGTATCTTTATGTTAAAAGGGTAAATGCGGAGGTAGTAAAGCTTTCGCCGGTAATTAAGGATTACAGAAGCCTCGGCGTGTGCCTTTTCAAGGGCAAAAAGGTTAATCCGCATTTTGCACTTGCTTTGCCGAAACAGAACGCAAACAACAAGCGTACCGGTTTCAGCGGAATAAATGAAGTGAAGAGCATTGAAAGCGAAAGCACGGTGCTTGCGGGTTATTTCACAAATGCGCAGGGCAAAAAAGCACTTATGATTGTGAATTGCCGCAATATCTATGACCCTTATGCCGCACAGACGGTTACTGTTCGGCTGAAATCAAAAACCACGGTGAATGTTTACGAACACGGCGAGCTGACAAAAACGGAAAACACAGATGTGCTGACTGTTCGTCCGGGTTCCTGCGATGGAATATTTGTTACATTATAAAAAATCATCCCCCGGAAAATTTTCGGGGGATGATTCAATTTAAACTAAAATAATTATGTCGTCGTGAAAGAAAGGGTTAAGGGAGCGGAGGTTCTGCGGTAGGCGTTTTCCGCCACGATTTTAACCTGATAGGTTTTACCCGATTGAAGAGTATCGGTGCCGATGTTGAAATCGGCGGTGCTGTCTTCATCAAAGCAGTAATAATCATTAATCAGCTTTTCTTTGAAAACCTTTTTGCCGCTTTCGTCGGTGATTTTAACGGTGTAATTGTGAACGATGAAGGTGTCCTCCGCTTCATCAAACGAGAGAATCCATTCTCCGTTTTCGTTCTGATAAGCACGGGCTGAGGTTCCGGCTTTGAACACGGGGGCGGGGTCGTTGTGCTTCATATTTTTGTATGAGTAGGTGTAGTTTGCGGTATCGTTAACATCGTCAATATAGGCGTCGCGGAAGCAGGTGCCGGAAAGTAAATCGTAGCCGAGAATACGCACGCTGCCGTCGTTATCAGCCTCCACAACGGTAAATTCGGCGGCCTTATCATAGTTTTCGGGGTGCTGATTAATCAGACAATTCTTTTCAAGCTCAAAACGGTCTGTTGCGCCGCAGCCGACATTGGTAAAATCCGATTGATTAAGGCTGCGCGGGTCGCTGGAGGGGAAATGTGAATGACCGCTGAAGCAGACGACCTCGCTGTGACCGCCCCAAACGGTGTTTAACTGCGGCTCGCAGTAGAACGAGCTGCCGTAAACGGTGGCAAAGTTGTGGGGGTGCTGCAGCACAAACACGGCTCTGCCGTCATTCTTTGCC
>JAZUJM010000259.1:0-12102 GCA_045642785.1 Acutalibacteraceae bacterium
TAAGACCGCTTGGCCTCCGACTTGTGGTGTAATAATCATTCCAATAACCCGAAACGGTGCAGACAGCAACATCCTTGCCGTCTTCTCTTCTGTATATTTTGGATGCGGCACTGTCAAGATAATACATCTTGCCGTTAACAAGCACAAACTCGGAGCGTGATTTGCCCCAGTAGTAGTTGTCATAGGTGGTGGATGTCGGGGTTTTGTCAAAATCGGATGCACTGTGGCCGTTTGCGGTTATGCCTTTGGTTGAACGAAGGAAATTGGTGTGATTTATTGAACCGTAGGTGTCGGGGGTGGTATCATCCCATGTTACATCGGCGTGATAGGTTTTGCCGTCGATTGTAACGATGTTCCAGGTGTGGTTAAGAGTTGCGGAGGTGGTAAGATATGAGCTTATGCCCACCTTGGAAAGAAGATATTTGTAGGCCTTTGAATAGCCGGCGCAGACCGCCTTGCGGCTGACAAGCGCACCCAGCGGAGTGAAAGACTCGTCGGGCATATTTTTGCTTTCCTCGCCGTATTCGCACCAAACCACAAGTCTGTCGTGAATAATCAGCGCCTTTTCAGCCTGAGAAAGCGAGCTTGAAGCAATGTTTCTTATTAAGTAATTTGCATTCTTCTCCATTTCGGAGTAAAGCTTATCAAACTGTGCCTTTGTGCAGTTATAACTGACAACAAGGGATTTCATGCATCCCGTTGTTCCGCTTATCTTCATATTGAAGCCGTTTTTGATATGGAACATTTCCGACATTTCATTACGCACATAGTCGTAAAGTGCCGAGAAGGCTTCATCCGAAAAAACGATATTATACTGTTCAAGCGGTATCTCGGTGTTGAGTGCCTTAAACTGTTCCTCAAGATAATCGTGAAGATAAGAGAAATCATATTTTGCCGTCTGAGGGCTGTTTGCCGCAGCGGTTCCGGCGCTGACCGAAACAAGCGAAGCATCTGCGGCATTTGCGCTCATTGAAAACGCACCAACGGTAATAACGGTTATGAGAGAAATAATAACGGCAAATAGCTTTTTCATTTTTTGCAGCTCCTTTGTAAATAATAATATAATAGTATTAATTTTTAATACATTATATTATTATCTCTCAAATACCCGTTGGAGCCACTTTTCGGCAAGCTCTGTCCAGCCTTCCATATGTCTGTTGTAATCTGCATCGCTTTTCTTTGCGTAAACGGTATCGTTTGCAAGTGAAAATCCGTGATAGCCCTTGTTGTAAATGTGGATTTCAAAATCAATGCCCTTCTCTTCAAGTGCCTCGGCATATCTGATTGAATTGATAATCGGCACCGCCGGGTCTTCACGGCTGGAAACGATAAATGCGGGTGAGGTTTTTTCATCAACCTCTTTTTCAAGGCCGGGTATGGGCTTTGGAAGAATCTCGCTCATGTTTTCAAGAATGCAGGGATAGCAGAGAATGGCAGCTGCAGGGCGAACCCTGCCCATGCAGGAGAGCGCCGCGCACAGATGACCGCCCGCCGAAAAGCCTATGGCGGCTATACGCTTTGTGTCAATGTGCCATTCCTCCGCACGGCTGATAATTAAATCCATTGCCTCTTCGGCATCGTTGAGCGGCTTGGGGAAGCCGGCATTCTCATTAAGAGAATAGCGGAGAATAAACGCATTGTAGCCCTTTGCAAGGAACGCCATTGCAATCGGCTCGGCCTCACGGTCTGAGCAGAATCGGTAAGCGCCGCCGGGGATAACCAGCATTGCGGGGCGTTTACTCATATTGGGCATTTCGGGCGAATCATCAAGAATATAGGTTGTAAGGGTTACGTTTTCGTTTGTTAAGTTAATAATCTCGGTTTTCATTTTTTCAACTCCTTTCAGAAAATTTGTTTAACACTCTCTGAAAGTCAAATCATTTTGTTCTTAAACGGAAGCACTTGATCTGGAACGGGTCAATCTCAAAGCTGAGTGTTTTGCCCTCATATCCTTCAAAGGCAACATCCTCTCTTTCAAGAAGGTTGCACTCGGAGGCGTAAGCGATATCGGCAAAGAAATCAACCTGAACCTTGGTTCTTCTGCCCGCCTTTTCAACAAAGCGGATGATGTAATCATCAGAATCCTCCGCCTTCTTAAGGCACTCAAGAGGAACATTCTTTGCCGAAACGGTGATGAAGGAGTTCTTCGCCTCACCCTTTGCATCGGCTTTCACCTCAACGGGAAGCAGGGCGTTGTTGAGTTCAAGCCCTCTTGTTAAGGTTTCGGCATCCTTCCAGCAGCCGGCGTGCGGATAAAGGGAATAGGTGAAGTAATGGTCGCCGCGGTCTGACTCGGGGTCGGGATTCATCGGGGCCTTAAGCAGGGTGATTATCATTCTCTGCTTATCAACCTCGTAGCCGTATTTGCAGTCATTAAGAATGGAGAGGCCGTAGCCGTCCTCTGACATATCAATGAAGTTGTGTGCGGAAACCTCAAACTTTGCCTTGTCGTAGGGATTGTGGCGGTAATTTGAGCTTTCTATTGTGGCATAGGCTATATCACGGGTGAACTTCTGTGCCTTGATATCAACATCAAAGCCAACCTTAAGAAGCTTTTCCTGCTCGTGCCAGCTGATGAAGGTGTCAAAGTCGATGCGGTCAAGGTCATTGTAAATGATGATGTTCTGCTTAATGACAGATTTGTTAATCTTTTTGGAAACGGTGACGCAGGTGAAAACATCGCCCTTTATCATCTTTTCCACCTTGCCGGGCTCGGTGTCAAACTCGCGGTCAACATAAGTTGCAACTATATCCCACGCGTCATACTTGCCGGGAAGGTCCTCATAGAAGCGGAACACATTGCCCTTGCCGGAGAGAACCTCACGCTGATTCTTTTTGTCGTAAATCGAGATAAGCTCCGCTCTGTCATCAAGGGTGAGGGAGAAATTATCGTTTTCAAAATCGGCGGGGTCTGCCTCAACGGCATCGGCAACGGGGGCATCCTTGAAATAGTAAATCTTGTAGCCGCAGGCGGGAACATTCTTTGCCACGAAGCAGAGAACCTTTGTGCCGTCAAGCTTGGTGTAGGCCTGAACGGGAACCTTTTTGCCGCCGGGACAATAGATTTCAACATCCTTGTAGGGAAGCTCCACCTTGCAGGTGGCATCAACGCCGAGTGAGTTGAACAGAGCAAAGGGCTTGCCGAACTTTTCGCTGCCGTCGGCATTGCCGGCAATAACATTGAGAGCATCATCCCTGACCTTTTCGGCAAGGGCAAGAATCTCTTCGTACTCTTTGCACCAGTCAGCAAAGACCTCGGTGATGTGTGAGCCGGGAAGTCCGTCGTGGAACTGGGTGGTGAGAAGCTTCTGCCATGCCTCATTGAGGGTATCAAGAGGATAGGTGAAGCCGTATTTCATTGCGATTGAAGCGAAGATTTCCGCCTGGCGAAGGGTGTTTTCGCACTTTCTGTTGTATTTCTTAAGCAGAGCCTTGGTGGTGTGAACTCCGCGGTGCTCTTCAAGGTAGAGCTCATCCTTCCAGACGGGGATGTTTGTTTCGGTGGCGTTTGCCTTCATCCTTGCAAGTGAATCCTCGATTTTGCTTGTTTCCGCCTTGGGAAGGCCGGGGAAGTTCTTGTAGCGCTTAACATATTCAAGCATTTCGGTGTCAACTCCGCCGCCGCCGTCACCCCAGCCGTAGCAGTACATTGATTCGCCGATTGTTGCCTTGTCGGTGTATCTTTCCCAGTTCATTTTAAGGGAGTCCGCCTCAACGGTGCCGATAAAGTGAGTGGGGGGAACTATTGAGAAAACGCGTGAGCCGTCGGGGCCCTCCCACCAGAAGGTGTGATACTTCCACGGGTTGGTGTCGTTCCAGATGCCCATTTTGTGGGTTACGAAATACTCAACGCCGGCCTTTTTGAGAATCTGAGGCATTGCGTAGCCGTTACCGAAAACATCGGGAACCCAGCAGGTTTTGGGGGTGATGCCGAAGGTTTTTTCGGCGTAGCGAACGCCGTGAAGAAGCTGGCGGGCAAAGGATTCGCCGCTGATAAGGTTGCAGTCCGGCTCAACCCACATGGCGCCCACATATTCCCAGCGGCCCTCTTCAATGCGCTTTTTAACCTGTGCAAACATATTAGGGTAACGCTTTTCCATTTCGATATAGGTGGGAACGGTGCTCTGTGAGAAGATGAAATCGGGATACTGCTCCATAAGGCGAAGCATTGTGGCGTGGGTTCTGCCGAGCTTTCTGATATACTCTTTGTAAGCCCACATAAATACTATATCAAGGTGAGAGTTGCCGACAAGTGCAAGCTTGCCCTCCGACTTATAGTTGGGGTTCTCATATACTCTTTCTTTAAGCACCTGCTTTGCAAGCCTTAATTCCTTTTTGAACTCCTCACCGTCAAGGTCAAAGTTGACATGAAGGAAAGCTTCCTTTAAAGCGGCTCTGATAACCTCGCCGAGGCCCTTGTCGAGCACCGGCATAAACAGGGCATTGAAAACGGCCTTGAAATCCCAGTAAATCTCTTCAATTTCGGGGTCAACAACTCCGATAAAGGAGCAGGAAAGAGTTTTAACGGTGGATTCGTTTGAATGCCACACATAGTAGGATTCAATATCAATATCGTAGTGCTCGGTGCCCTCGGCACAGTTGGTGAGAAGCACGGAGTTGCGGAACGGGTCAAGGCCCTGATAAGGTTCACCGTTTATTGAAAGCAGACTGTCGCCGCCGAAATAAACATTAAGGGTAACCTTCTTGCCCTTGAAGCGCTCGGGCATATCGAAGGAATTTTTGAAGAATGCGCTCCAGCCGTTGTTGCCCCATTTGTCGCCGACATTGAGGTCCTTCCACTCATCATAGAAAAATTCATATTCGCCGGGAGCCTTGTAAATGCACTCCTTCATCTTCCACGCGGGGATGGTTTCGAGGTCGGTAAAAATCCTCTTTTTAAGGGTTTTGAGTTTAACGGTCACAAGATCGTCAAATGAAAAAATGCCTCTCTGCTTGCCTTTTGTGGAGTCGCGCCAGTCGTCAACATGGGCATCCATGGCGTCAAGCGAAGCAACGGCATCAAGGTTCTTTATTTCTGCCAAAGGGAACATCTTCCTTTCATTTTAAATTCCGTTGTTATTATAACATACATCTATAATATATTTCAACCGTAAACTGTGAAAAATACCCATAAATATTGTAAGAAATATCCGATTTTTGATTTACATACACCGAATGATGTGGTATTATGGTAATAATATGTTTTGAAAGGAAATGTGCAATGCTTCTTGATAAGACTCTTGTAATCCCCGACCTCGGCACGGTTGGCCCCGAAAGCGGCTTTCATATTGTTGAGACAACCGAAGACGGCAGATTCACCGCGGGTAAAAACGGTGTTGAGTTCATCGTTTCCACCGGCGACAAAAAGGTTGATTTTATCTCCTTCGGCACTCACACGCTCGCCTGCGTAAAATCCGCCATAGCATTCCCGGTTTATTATCCCGTTTACCCGGTCAAAACCGAATATCCCCTTTCCGCTGTGCTTATGGACCTTGACGGCACCACCGTTCGCAGTGAAGAATTCTGGATTTGGATTATTCAGATGAGCACCGCAAGTATGCTCGGCAATCCGAAATTTGAGCTTGAGCAGGCGGATTTGCCCTTTGTTTCCGGCCACAGCGTTTCGGAGCACCTGCAATACTGCATTGATAAATACTGCCCCGGCGAATCGCTTGAAAAGGCAAGGGATTTCTATTTTGAGCACACCCACCGCGAAATGGAAGAGATTATGGCAGGCAGAGGCAAAGAGGGCGCCTTTACCCCGGCACCCGGAGTAAAGGACTTTTTGCTTGAATTAAAGGATATGGGCGTTAAGATAGGCCTTGTGACCTCCGGCCTTTATGAAAAGGCCTGGCCGGAAATCCTTTCCGCCTTCCGCACCCTTAAAATGGGCGACCCCAAGGATTTCTATGACGCCGTTATCTCCGCGGGCTTCCCGCTTCGCAAGGGCAGCGTGGGCACCCTCGGCGAACTTTCACCCAAACCCCACCCGTGGCTTTACTCCGAAACCTCGATTGTCGGCCTGGGTCAGGCATTTGCCGACCGCAACAGAGTAATCGGCATTGAGGATTCCGGTGCGGGCGTCTGCTCGGTTCGCCTTGCCGGCTACTCAACTGTCGGTATAGCCGGCGGCAACATCGAATCCTCCGGCACAAAGGCCGTCTGCTCTCATTTCTGCAACAATTTTGAGGAAATAATGAAAATCATAAAAGGATAAAGGTGAATAAAATGGAAGAAAAAGACAAGCTTCAATGCCACTTTATTTCAAACACGCACTGGGACCGTGAATGGCGTTTTTCAGCCCGCCGCACCCAGTATATGCTGGGCTATATGCTCGATATGCTCATGGATATTCTTGACAAGAATCCCGACTACAGGCATTTTCACCTTGATTCGCAAACAATGCCCGTGCAGGATTACCTTGAGGTTTATCCCGAAAAAAAAGAAAAATTCAAGAAATATGTTGAAGAGGGCAGAATAGGCATAGGCCCCTGGTTCTGCCTGCCGGATGAATACACCGTAGGCCCCGAATCCCTTATCCGCAACCTGCTTCTCGGCCACAAAATCGGCAAAGAAATGGGCGGAATAAGCAAAACCGGCTACTCACCGTTCGGCTGGGGTCAGATTTCTCAGCTGCCTCAGATTTACGCGGGCTTTGACATTCACTTTGCCTCTTTTTACAGGGGAATAAACGAATACTGCGCCCCGAAATCGGAGTTTTACTGGGTTTCGCCCGACGGCACCCGTATCTGGGCCTCCCGCCTCGGCAAGCGCCCGCGCTATAACATCTGGTATGTTGTTCAGCGCCCGGTTTATTTTGACCAGGAAAACGAGAACAACCGCGATATGCTTTGGAACGACAACAACGGCGTTTTCAAGCTTATTGACCGCGATTGGAAGCTCGATTATCAGTACACTCACCCGTTCTATGAGTATCATAAAGAGAACATTCAGGCAAGAGCCGAGCAGGCGGTCAAGGAGCAGGATAACGACTGGACCACTCCCCACCGCTTCTGGTCAGACGGCCACGATTCCTCCTGCCCCGACGCGCGCGAGGTTCAGATGATAGCCGACCTTGACGCCGCTTTGCCCAACGCAAATGTTTTCCACAGCACACTTAAGGAAATGGAGCAGGGCATAATTGACTCCTTCAAGCCCGACTCCCCCACCCTTTACGGCGAAATGCGCTACCCCTACACCAAGGGCAGCGTTTCGGGTATGTTCGGCTGGATTCTGTCGGCAAGAACCTATATCAAGCAGGAGAATTTTGACACCGAGCGCCGCCTTATTAATTACGCCGAGCCCATGGCTGTTTTTGCCTCCATGGCAGGTGCACCTTATCCGCAGAATTTCATTGACCTTTCATATAACTATCTTCTTCAGAACCACGGCCACGATTCCATTGGCTCCTGCGGCAGAGATGTTGTTTATGAGGATGTTATGTCGCGTTACAGGCAGTCGCGCGAGCTTTCCTCCTGCGTTTTTGAGCGCGCATTCATGGATATCGCCGGCGATATCGACCTGCGCTCCTTCAGCCGTGATGATGCCGCCGTTGTGGTGTTCAACCCTGCCCCGTTCAGGCGCAGCGAAACAGTCCGCTTAAGAGTCGAGCTGCCTACCGAGTGGAAGGCCGATTCCTTTGAGCTGCTTGACGAAGACGGTAATCAGATTAAATATCAGATAATCTCCAGCGACAAAAAGAACGCTCAGATTATTCAGAACCCCAACGATGTTGCCAATGTGCTCCACACCGAGCAGTACCTTATCGCCTGCAAGGTTGAGGATATCCCCGCCATGGGTTACAAAACCTTCAAGCTTCGCCCGCTCTACAATGTCCGCTCCAAAACTCCCGTTACAATGCTTAAATCCATAAGAGTAATGGAGAATGAATTCATCAGGGTAAAAATCAACGACAACGGCACCTATGATGTTACCGAAAAGGCCACCGGCAGGGTTTACACCGACCTCGGCTACTTCAAAGACAGCGGCGAAATCGGCGACCCCTGGAACCATGTTGTGCCTGAAACAAACGAAACCTTCACCACCCTCGGTGAGCGCCCGGAGATTACCCTTCTGCGCGACGGCGAGTTTGAAACCTCATTCAAGGTTGCCTTCCGCTGGCTGCTGCCCGAAAAGCGCACCGCTGACGAAAAGGCAAGAAGCGAGCACAAGCTGCCCGTTGATATAACCTCGGTTATCACCCTTAAAAAGGGCGCAAGGTATGTTGAGGTTGAAACCACGGTAAACAACCGCTGTGAAGACCATTACCTTCAGGTTGCCTTCCCCACCGATATCAAGGCAGAGTTCAGCTACGCTCAGGGTCAGTTTGATGTTGTAAAGCGCCCGATAGAAAAGCCCGATTACTCCCTCTATGATGAAATCCCGATGACCGAAATGCCGATGAATTCCTTTGTTGACCTTTCCGATGGAAAAAACGGCGCCGCCCTGCTCAACACGGGTCTTAAGGCATTTGAAGCCTCCGATGATGAAAGAGGCACCATGTATATCACCCTTCTGCGCTCCTTCCCGCTTCGCATCTGCGTCACCTCCGATATGCAGGATTACAGCAGCTGGGACAAGGGTTCACAGATGATAGGCGAAAGCTCATTCCGCTATGCTTTCCTGCCCCACACGGGCGACTGGGAGCAGGCCGGACTGTGGCAGGAGAGCGAAAGCTTCAACCTTTACCTCACCGCCGCCGAGCTCGCGCCCACCGCTCACGGCAAAAATCCGCTCACCCACTCCTTCCTGCAGCTTAGGGAAGAAAACCTCAATGTTTCCGCAGTTAAGCGCTCAGAAGACGGCAAGGGCTGGGTAATAAGGCTCTTCAACCCCTCCGACAAGGCGTTTAAAAATGCGGTTTGCTTAAACGGCGGCATAGCCCCCGTTGCCGTGCCCCAGTCACCGGTTGAAAGGCAGAAGGCCGAATTTGAGCTTCCCGCCTACTCCGGCAAAAAGTGGAGCGCCGCAAAGCTTGTTTCGCTTGAGGAAAAAGACATTGCTCCCCTTGCGATTGATGAAAACGGATTTGCGGAATTTGAGATAACCGGCAAAAAGATTCTCACAATCAAATTCGAGGATTAAATATTAACCTATTACCCGGAGGGGGCGCCCCTCCGGGTTTTTTTATTCAAAAATGAACATCGGCAAGGCTTTTTGATATTGATAAATCACCCGTTGAAGTGTTATAATTTATTAATAAGAATAATAATTTCAAAACGGCAAGGAGACAGACTTTTATGAAAAAAGCAAAGGCAGTTTTATCCGTTTTACTTGTTATGCTGCTCGTGTGTTCGGCTGTTCCGGCGGGCTTTGCCCTGAGCGGAAATGTGCCGCACGACATAGCCGAAAAAACAAAGGCCATTGCCGTTGAGGCGGAAGCCGAAGGAATGGTTCTGCTTAAAAACGAAGAGAACACCCTGCCCCTCGGCGAAAAGGGCATAAATGTTTTCGGCGCGGGCTCGGTTTGCCCGTTTCTCGGCGGTGCGGGCTCGGGCGCGATAACCACCGATGACCCGGTTGATTTTTATGACGCACTTGATGAAACGGGAGTATCCTACAACAAGGAGCTTTTTGAGCTTTATGAAAAGCATTGCTCCGGCAACTCCACCCCGAAAACCGACAGCACGGTTATGAATAACCTGCTCCAGCTCATCCTTGCCAAAAGCTCACTTAAGGAAATGGATGTTAAATATCTGACCGACGAGGTTATGAACAGGGCACTTGAATTTTCCGACACGGCGGTTGTGATGATAAGCAGAACAAGTGCCGAAGGTTCCGACATTCCCGCCGATACCCTGCGGATTTCCGACAGCGAAAGGGCTCTTCTTGACCGCGTATGCTCCGTTTTCGGCAAGGTAATAATTCTTTTCAACACCGGCAATGTTATGGAAATGGGCTTCCTTGACGAATATGAAAGCATCAAGGCGGCGGCAATGCTCTGGATTCCCGGCGAATACGGTATGCTTGCGGCTGCCGGAGCGCTCAAGGGCGATATCAACCCCTCCGGCAGGCTTGCCGACACCGTGGCAGTAAGCCCGGAATCGCACCCCTCCTCCGAATGCTTCGGCACCCACAAATATGACGGCGGCGGGTATTATGTACAGTACCTTGAGGGAATCTATGTCGGCTACCGTTATTTTGAAACCTTTGCAAAGGATAAGGTGCGCTATCCGTTCGGTTACGGCCTTTCCTACACAAGCTTTGAAAAGGAGCTTGTGAACGGCGGTCAGAACGGTGAAGATATAACCGCCTCGGTCAGGGTTACAAACACCGGCTCCGTACCCGGCAAAGAAACCGTTCAGATTTATTATTCGGCACCCTATTATGAGGGCGGAATCGAAAAAAGCGCCGTTTGCCTTGGCGGCTTTGCAAAAACAAAAGAGCTTGCCCCGGGCGAAAGCTGCAATGTTACCGTAAGCTTTTCAGCGGATTCAATGGCATCCTTCGACACCTACGGTGCAGGCTGCTGGAAGCTTGAAAAGGGCGAATACCGCATAATCCTCGGTGAGAACGCCCGTGAAGAAATTGATTCATTTTCGGTTAACATAAGCGAAGATAAGGTAATCGGCACCGACCCTGCCTCCGGCAATGAGATTAAGCCGAGATTTGCCGATGCTTATAACGGTTTCCCCGTGCTTTCAAGGAACGACCCCGAGGGAACCTACCCGGTCTTTGAGGCACTTACGGCCGATGAAGCCGTTAAGAAAAGCGATAAAAAACCCGCCCCGGTCAAAGACGGCGAAAAGCCGAAAACCGGAGTAAAACACAGCGGCGGCACCATCACTTTAAGGGATGTTTATGAAAACGAGGAGCTTCTGGAGGATTTTCTTGACCAGATGACCCTTGATGAAATGATAGCCCTCACCGCTCACAGCGGCTATGAAACTCAAGGCATAGAGCGCCTCGGCATTCCGAAAACCTTTGATAACGACGGCCCCTCCTGTGTTAAGGGCCGCAACGGCATTCTTTATGTTGACTGCGGCACGGCCTACCCCTGCGAAACGGCGATTGCCTGCACCTGGAACACCGACCTTGCCGAAAAGCTCGGCGCGGGCGTGGGTGAAGAGGCAAAGGCAATCGGCACCGACATATGGTATGCCCCCGGCGCAAACATTCACCGCAGCCCCATGGGCGGGCGCAACTTTGAATATTTCAGCGAAGACCCGCTGATAAGCGGCAAAATGGCGGCGGCAATAGTCAGGGGCGCAGAATCCGAAGGACTTATAACCACAATAAAGCATTTTGCATTGAATGACCAGGAATCGCACCGCAACGGACTTTACACCTGGGCTAATGAGCAGACCATGCGCGAAATCTACCTTAAGGCATTTGAAATTGCCGTTAAAGAGGGCGGCTGTGACGGAATAATGAGCGCTTACAGCAGAATCGGTGCCAAATGGTGCGGTGCCTGCCCCGAGCTATTGAAGGATGTTTTAAGAACCGAATGGGGCTTTGACGGCTATGTTATCTCGGATTATTCCTCCAATTTCACCGGCGCGGGATATATGAGCCCGGTGCTTGCCGTTTACAGCGAAAACGACACCATGCTCACAGGAATATGGTCGCTTCAAAGCGTTTCACACATTCCGGCAATGAAGCTTGCCTACTATGCCGACCCGGTAGGCTTCGGCACCGCCCTTCGCGATGCCTGCCGCAACATCTGCCGGGTTAAGATGAAAACCACCGCTTTCCTTGACCCATCCGAATATGATGCCTCCCTTTTCGGCGCTTTGCAAAGCCCCGAAGACTGGAGCTTTGAATCACCCTATGTATTCTCCGCCCTGCGTTACCTTCTTAATAATCTGCTCAATGTTGTGCTCTGGGCGGCAAGGGTAATATTCTGAGTTTTTTAAAAAAGTTCTTGACAACTCGCAAATCGTAGGATATAATATATCTTGCATTTGCGAAATGGACGATTAGCTCAGCTGGAAGAGCTTCCGCTTGACGTGCGGGAGGTCACAGGTTCAAGTCCTGTATCGTCCACCAAAGGACTTCACTTCGTGAAGTCCTTTTTCTTTGTCCAAAACCAACCCCGGGCCGATTTCATCGGCCCGGGGTCTTTTCGTGTTTAGAAAGAAGTCCACTTCATATTCGTGATGG
>JAZUJM010000260.1:0-1545 GCA_045642785.1 Acutalibacteraceae bacterium
AATTCATCATTTTAAGGTGCAAAGCAGTTTTTGCGAACAGATTTGTTGAAGAACAAGAAAGACCCGTATGGTCAATACTTGATGTATGACCATACGGGTTTGACGCTGTTATTCGGCAAATATGCCGCAAAAACCACAAACCGGTTTATTGGTATGCGCCTAAGGGCAGAGAAGCGGAAAACTTCTCTGCCTTTTATTTTCATTAAACTGTTTTTAGCTTGTAATTATGTCAGCCTGTTGCCTGTTTTTAACCGATTGATGTATTTTTCGGCAAGGCTTTCCGGGCTTACAATCCGCATTTCACCCGCGAACTGAAAAAGCCAGCCCCAAAACGTGGGGCTTTCCTCAACCTCAACTTCTGTGCGGAATACACCGGGTTTGTCGGTTTCGGCAATCGGCGTGTTTTCTCCGAAATGGTCAAAGATGCAGTTAAGGGCTTCTTTTTTGAATTCAAGCACCACTTTAATTCTCTCGCCGCCGAACATTTTAAAAATGCCGTTTGTATATTTTTCCGCCTCATCAAGCTTTGATAAAGCCTGCGGGCTTATTTTTTCATTCAGAACATCAACATTGTTTATGCGGTCAATTCGGCGCGGATAAATGCCCCTTTCGTTATCATAGCAAAGCAGGTAATAGTTATCTTCATGGTGAATAAGAGCAAGGGGTTCAAGAACATAAAGCTTTTTTTCGTGGCGATAAACGGGATTGCCGCTGATGCCGAGGTCAAAAACCGTGCAGGAGATTTTTTGCCTGCCTTTAATTGCCGAATTCAACTGCTCAATAACGGTTAAAACAGCTTCGTTTGAATGCTTGCGGGTGTTGAAACGGATGTTGTTGGCTTTGATATCTTCAGCCTTGTATTTGCCGCCGAGAGCAGCGACTTTTTCCGCCAGCTCAAGGGTTTTCTTTTCCGTAAGAAAATTTGCACCGTGCAGGGCATCAACAATAAGCTTAAGCTCCGCAACCGAAAAGCTTTGCTCAACAAGATAATAGCCGACGGAGCGACCCGAGCGAAAGGTTTCTATATCATAACCCGCTTCTTTCAAAGCACCGATATCCCTGTAAAAGGTTCTTCTTTCGCCCGAAAGTCCGCACCCGGCTAAGCGGCTGCAGATATCGTTCCTTGAAAGAGTATGGCTTTCATCGGTTTCGCTGCGAAGCATTTCAAGTATTTTAACGGCTCTGATTGCCTGATCATTATTTGCCATAATTCAATCCTTTTCTGACATCTTCAAGTATCCGCTGAGCTTTTGGCGAGCGTTCCTTCCTTCTCCTTGAGGAGGCTGGCAATGTTCTGCCGCCTGTGGCGGATGAAGGAACATTGGGAGCAGGAAAAAACACAGAGCAATGCGAAGCGCTGCAAGCGAGCAGGGCGACAATGTTTCTGACCGATAATAAGTGTCAAAGGCGGTGGATGAGGTGGAACTGCCGTCTGTCATCTTGTTGAATACTATTAGTTCTTTCGGTACCTCATCCGTCACGGCTTATGCCGCGCCGCCTTTTTTCTCCGAAAACAGGCACCCCTCTGTCAGCTTCGCTGACATC
>JAZUJM010000261.1:0-3333 GCA_045642785.1 Acutalibacteraceae bacterium
CTTTGTTCAGTTTTCAGGGTACATGAAAAACACTTAAAATTCCCGCAGTCAACAGACTGCGGGTTTTCTGTTATATCTGAGAGGAAAAATATGTTTAACGACATTCTGTTTGATTTGGACGGAACGCTGACCGACCCGGGGCAGGGTATTACAAATTCGGTAGCTTTCGCCCTTCAAAAATACGGAATCGAAAACACCGACAGAACTGAATTGTATAAATTCATCGGCCCGCCGCTTGTTGATTCCTTTGCCGCGTTTTACGGCTTTAGTGAGGCGGATTGCCTTAAGGCGGTTGATTATTACCGCGAATATTTCAGAGAAAAAGGCATTTTTGAAAACCGTGTTTATGACGGTGTTCCCGAAATGCTTTCCGAATTAAAGAACGGCGGAAAAAGGCTTGTGCTTGCAACCTCAAAGCCGGAGGAATTTGCAAAAATAATTCTTGAGCATTTTGACCTTGCCCGTTATTTTGATGTTGTTTGCGGCGCAAGTATGGACGGCACAAGAAGCAAAAAGGGCGAGGTTATAGCGGAAGCTCTTAACAGGTGCAATATTACCTCAACCGATAATGCCGTTATGGTCGGCGACAGAAAGCATGATATTATCGGCGCAAAGGAAAACGGTATTGCTTCAATAGGCGTTCTTTTCGGCTACGGCAGCAGGGATGAACTGATGAATGCCGGTGCGGATTATATTGCCGCCTCTCCGCGGGATTTAACAAAGCTGATAACAGAATAATCGTGTGAGGATATTGTTAATCGGAATTTCATATATAAAGGCGCCCCTTTGGGGAGCTGTCTGCGAAGCAGACTGAGGGGGTAACCCCCACCGCCGCTAAAGCGGCACCTCCCCAATGGGGAGGCTGTGCAGAATAGTTCTGTTATTCAACGGCAGGAGCAAGCCCCTGCCCTACGGCTGCGAAAATCCGTTGTTTTTGTGAGGATTTTTTCGGGATGTGCAAGCCCATCCCATACGGTGGATAGAAAGACAAAGAATTTACGGAGGGAAAAATATGAAACCCGACCCCAATAATAAATACCCCATTCCCGGGTATGAAAAAGAAATATATATTAAACCTTCAATTTCAAACCCGAACATCATTGTCGGTGATTTTTCTTATATTGCCGATTCGGATTTTGAAAGCCATGTTACAAACTTTTATCCGTGGAGCAAAGACAAGCTTATCATCGGCAAATTCTGTCAGATTGCCTCCGGTGTTGAGTTTATGATGAATGACGCAAATCATCAGATGAATGCGGTATCAACCTTTCCCTTTTATACCCTTGAAGGTTGGGATGCGAAAGCTCCGGAAGCCTCCGATATGCCGTATAAGGGTGATACCGTAATCGGGAATGATGTGTGGATTGGTCAGAATGCGGTTATTCTTCCCGGAGTTCATATCGGCGACGGTGCAATTATCGGAGCAAACAGCGTTGTGGGCAGCGATATTGAGCCTTATACGGTTGCGGTCGGGAATCCGGTAAAAGCAGTCAGAAAGCGATTTGACGGCGAGCTTATTGAGCTTTTGGAGCGTTTTAAGTGGTGGGATAAGAGCATTGAAGAAATAAAAGAATTGATACCCGTTCTTACAAGCGGTAACCTTGAAACGGTTAAATCGGAGCTTAAAACAAGATTGGCCTGATTACCAATGCATTCAGGAGGATTTAAGAATGATAAAAGTGCTTTTCATCTGCCACGGCAATATCTGCCGCAGCCCGATGGCAGAGTTTATATTTAAAAAACTTGCCGCGGATAACGGCACCTCCGGGCTTTTTGAGGTTGCCTCCTGCGCCACAAGCACGGATGAAATTTCAAACGGCATCGGCAACCCGGTTTATCCGCCCGCAAAGGCGGAGCTGCTGCGCCACGGAATAACCTGCGAGGGCAAGCGTGCGGTTCAGCTTAAAAAGGCGGATTATGACCGCTATGATTATCTTATCTGCATGGATTCAAACAACCTTCGCAACATCAGATACATAATCCCCGATGACCCGGAAAACAAAATCAAAAAGCTGCTCACCTTTGCAGGCAGCAGCCGCGATGTTGCCGACCCGTGGTTCACCGATGATTTTGTAACCGCTTATAACGACATTTTTGAGGGCTGTGAGGCGCTTTATAAAGAGCTTTCAAAGCAAATAAGTAAATAACAGTATAAATAAAAACGCTCCGGAATCGGCAAAATACCGAAATTCCGGAGCATTTTTTGATTTTGAAAGCTGTTAATCAGGCCTTTGTTTCTGCCTTTTCGGGCACGGCTGCCTTCTCAAAGTAACTTGTAAAATTAAGTATAAACAGCAGGGCGTAGGCGGCAATCATCGGAATATTCTCGATAACTGCGCTCTTGCCGACCGTTATAAGCAGCACAAGCATAAGAAGAAGCAATCCGCCGAAAACGAGAAGCGCACCTAAAAATCTGCCCTTTTCTTTTTTTGCCTTGGAAAAGAGGAAGATGATAAGCGGCGCCGCACAGCAAACGGCAAAAAGCAGAGCTCCCGCCCAGTGAACGGAACAGCGGGGGATTGAAAAATCCTTATCGTCATCACCCATTGAGGGGCAGTTGATGGTGAGATAAATCGCCGCAGAGCCGATTGAACCGAGGATAACGCCGAGGCGGCTGTTGTAGTTGTATTTGCGGTAGGTGTACATTGTGTTCATAAAAATGGTTGCGGAGGCAAACACGCCCCAGCCTCTGAAATGCCACGGGCGCATAAGGCCTATCATACTTGCGGTTATGAACCTTACCTTATCCATAAATGAGGCAATTTCGCCCTGCTTGTTGGGGGCATCGAAAAAGCCGTACCAGGTTATGAACACACAGCCGAAAACGGCGCCGGCAAGGCAGATAATCTTTATTGCTTCGGTCAGCTTTTCGGCATAGAGAATTTTTTTGATATAAACAATGAAAAGAAGCAGGCAGATTACCGAAAAGATAACCCACACGGGGAAAAGCCAATGGTGGCCAATCATGCCGGTGATATCGGTGTAGGTGTAGCCGTCAACGGTTCTTGCACCAACGGATTCGTAATTTATCAAAACTATATCCTTCATAAAGCCAACCATCCAAACCGCATAGGCGGCGGCAATGGCAATCCACATAGCGATATAGCCCTTGGGCATTTTTCTTTCCATTACAAAATCCTTTCTTTATCAGTCGTCGCCGGCTTCGCGTGCCTCTTTGATAACCTCTTCGGGAATGGCCTCGCCGTGTTTAACAAACAGAATGCAAAGAACAGAGAGGATGAAGACAACGGGGCAGTAATAGAACAGCGACATATAGGTGCCGGTGAACATACGAACAATGCCGTAGATAATGGGTGTGGCAATCTGAGCGGA
>JAZUJM010000262.1:0-4308 GCA_045642785.1 Acutalibacteraceae bacterium
GCTCTTTACCCCGACGATACCGATTATTATTATTTCTGCCACGATAAAACCGGTAAAATTTACCTTTCAAGAACCAACGCCGAGCACGATGCCAACCTTCTTGAGGTGCTTCGTGTTAACAATGGCTGATTAAAATAATACAGAGGATTATATGACTGATAAATTGATTCTGCCGGAAATTCTTGCCCCTGCGGGCGATGCCGAAAGATTGCAGAGCGCCCTTGATTTCGGTGCCGATGCGGTTTATCTCGGCTCAACTTGTTTCGGTATGCGTTCGGCACCTGCAAATTTTGATATTGAACAGCTTAAAGAAGCCTGCAACTCGGCTCACGGCAGGGGAGTTAAAGTTTATTTAACCTGCAACACCGTTCCGAGAAATAACGAAATTGAAAAGCTCCCTGCTTTTCTTGAACAAAGTGCCGATGCAGGCGTTGACGCCTTTATAATTACGGATATCGGCGTTTTAAAAGCCGCAAAAAAATATGCACCGAAAACGGATATTCATATCTCCACTCAGGCGGGAATTACCAATTACGCCGCAGCAACCGAGTTTTATGAGCTCGGCGCAAAAAGAGTTGTTCTTGCCCGTGAAATTTCACTTGATGAAATTGCGGAAATAAGGGCGAAAACGCCTTCTGAGCTTGAAATTGAATGTTTTGTTCACGGTGCAATGTGCGTTTCTTTTTCCGGCCGCTGTCTTTTATCCAATTATATGACGGGCCGTGATTCCAACCGCGGCGACTGCGCTCAGCCCTGCCGCTGGAAATATTCCCTTTGCGAAGAAACAAGACCAGGCCAGTATTTCCCGATAGAAGAAGAGGGCTCCGGCACATACATAATCAATTCACGCGATATGTGTATGATTGAGCATATTCCCGAATTATATAACGCGGGAGTATCAAGCTTTAAAATTGAAGGCAGAGCAAAATCAGCATATTACACTACCGTTACCGTTAACGCCTACCGTGCAGCGGTTGATTCTTTTGCTGCCTCCGGCTTTTCAAATGATTTTAAACCCGAGGAATGGATTGTTGAAGAGCTTAGAAAAATCAGCTACCGCGACTACTGTACCGGATTTTTCTTTAACGACCCGTTTGATGAAGCTAATATTTCATTAAAGGGCGGCTACAACCGCGAATGGTTTGTTGCGGCAATATGCAGCAGCACAGACGGCGATAGATTATACGGTACTCAGCGCAACAGATTTTTTGAGGGCGATGTGCTTGAGGTTATGGAAAAAGGTAAAAAACCTTATAATGTAACCGTTACCGGCCTTAAAAACTCTGAAGGAGAAAAAATAGATAACGCACCGCACCCGACAATGGAATTCAGCTTTAAATGCAGCGAAAAGGTTTCACCCGGTGCTTATTTAAGAGCAAAATCCGATAAATAACGGCAATCGAGCCCGATTGAAAGGATAATTATAATGCCTGTTGTTTTAAATGATAACACCTGCGAAAGAGCATCACGGTATGACGAAAAAACAATAGTATTCTATTCTTACACACTCAACGGCACGGCAAACGCTCAGTCGCTTGCTTCTCTTATGTCATCGCTTGTTGAAAGAGGTTACAAGGTTCATCTTGTTACCTATGGCGCACCTGCCGGTGATGATTTTATTTCCGCAGACGAAGTGGAGAGGCATATTTTAAGTAATTTTGAAAACGACGGTATGCCCTCATCTGTTTCTTTTCTTCGTGTACTCGGTGCAATTCCGGCAAAAACCGTTGTTTTATGGGGAGCATTTACCAAAAGAACATATCAATGCTATCTTGCCGCAAAGTCACTCGGCCGCTGTGTTGTCTTCTATCAGACTTCATCGCCCGCAATAGCATTGGCCTCCGGCGGTCAGAATACATTTAAAATGTATAATAACATTCTGTGCGGCTGTGATGCGGTTATCACACCCTGCGATTATGATATTCCGGAATTTAACCGCCTTGGTGCGGATAACGTAAGTGTAATTCCGTTTTATTTTCCGTATGATGAAAGCGAAGTTTCACCATCAACGGTTGAAAACCGCAAAATTACCGTTTTTTCATCATTTGCAGGGGGCAACATAAAGAAGATAATTTCAGCATTCGGTCTGCTTCATCAAAAATATGATGATGCCGAAATGCACATTATTCTTATGAATTCCGTTCCCGAATCTCCGGCGACAGATGCATTGATGAATTATGTTTCGGGCTGTGAGCTTTCCGACTGCCTGACAATAGAAAAAAAGGTTTTAAAGCCCCTCAGAGCTCTTCGTGAAGCCGGGGTCAGCATAACCTATTCTCATCTTGAACATATGCCGCAAACCGTTATGGAATCGGTTACAAGGGGCATTCCCACTTTGCTTGCGGTTGACGGTAATTACAGCGGTTCCTCACTTCCGTTTGACTGCGTTGATTCCGGCGACACACGCACCATTGCAGCTTTGCTTGAAAAATATATGTCGCTTTCCGCAAGGGAAGAATATCGCGAAAAGGCAAGAAAGAATCTTTCAAACGATTTCAGAAATGAGATTACCGATCTTTGGGAAAAAGCCATTGCATATGCCGAGGAATCATTTGAAAACAAGGTTAATAAGGCTGCGGAAACAACCGAAAAAATTGAAAAATGCTTTAAAACAAACGGAGATATTGATGCCTCCGCGCTTAAAAAAGCCGTTTCAGCCGGTGCTGAATTCAATGATGTTTTCGGTGTGATGCTGCTTAAGGGTTACTCAGAGCAAAAAATGCTAAGCGTGATAAAATCAGTCGGTATTACATTGAATAATAATGCTGACGAAATAACCAAGCGCCTTAAATACATCAATGTTCTTGAAAAGCCTCTCAAAAAGGGTGTTGAGGCTTCCGAAGCTGTTTCAAAAGTTAAAAAAGGTATTTACTCCGGCTTTGAGATTTGCGCAATGCTTGCCGCCTGCGGCAAAAATGCAGGTGAAATAGCCGGTGCACTCGGAATCCCGGGTGAAAAATATCTTAAATATTCCTTTAATAATTCTTTCTTCCTGCTCAACAGTATGTTTAATAACGACATCAAATCCGACCAGAGAACAAATTCAGCCTCTGAAAAGGGAATTGATGTTGTCAAATACGCCATTCTTCGCTTCTTTATGCTCAATAACGGAGCGCTTAAATTCAAATCACATTTCTTCGTTCGCCGTGCAATTAAATTCCATTCATGGGTAACAAAACCGTGGGATATCAAAAATCCGCTTGAAAAAATAATACTTGCACCCATTTTTGCCAGAACACTAATTAAAAGAGACCTTCTTCTTCTCGGCAAAAAAAGAATGAATAAACGCAAGGTCGTTGAAGTTGACCCGGGTGATACAAGAAAGGTTCAGCTTCTTGTGCTTATGCTTCTTCTGGAGCTTGACCGCATATGCAAGAAATATAACCTCACATATTATATCGCGGGCGGTTCCATTCTCGGTGCTGTTCGTCACAAGGGATTTATTCCGTGGGATGATGATATTGATATCACAATGCCTCGCCCCGATTATGATAAATTCATAAAAGTTGCTCAAAAAGAGCTGCCCGAAGAATATTATCTTGATAAGGATTGTGTTCCGTTTTGCCACAACAGAATAGAAATAAGAGGCACCGACTTTACTACTTTTTGGAGAAAAGGCGCTGTTTTCCTTGATATTCTTGCCCTTGAAGGTGCTCCGGATGATGAAAAGCTTCGCCGTGAACACGAAAGAAAGTGCAAATTCTGGCGCTCCTGTATGCTTGAAAAGGCAAGGCCGTTCCCGCTCTTCGATTTTTCAACCAAAAAGAAAATCAAAAGATACATCTGTTGTTCAATTCTTCGCTTTGTTCCCCGCTGGTTTATAAAGAAAAACTGGGAACGCTGGGCAAAGAAATATGACCCCGCAACTACAAAAGACTGGGTTTGCCTGCCTGCAAGCATTTACACCTATGACCAGGAAACCTTCCCGAAGGAATACTGGGGCAAGCCCGTTTATCTTGATTTTGAGGGTATGAAGCTGCCCACCATGTCTCATTGGGAGGATTATCTTATCTGCCATTTCGGCGATTATATGAAAATGCCGCCCGTAACAACAAGAAAATCACATCACTTTATTTACAGCTATTCTCTTGGTAAATACGGTGAAATGACAACAGATGAAATCGAAAAGATGTTTATTGAGAAAAAGGGTCAGTACAACATGTAAGACCCGGAGGTTTTTAAATGGGAAAAAACATATCAAAAGAAATTCCCCAAAACCTATATTGCGACAGCAAGGGCAGGCAGTATTTCTACGATAATGCAAAATTCATATTAATTATTTTAGTTGTGCTTGCTCATTTTATTTCT
>JAZUJM010000263.1:0-2852 GCA_045642785.1 Acutalibacteraceae bacterium
CGGGGGTGAGCATATGCTGCCACATATTTACATAGTAAGAGAACCAGATAGCGGGCGACTGCTCGGTGAAATCGGCAAATGTCTGTGTCTGGAACGGCATAAGAACCGCACAATAGATTATGCCGGTTATGGCTATGTAAAGAGTAACCGCGCCCCTGAGCTTTTCGTTCTGAGTAAAGGCATAAAGCTTTTTGCTGCCGAAAAGGCCGATGGCGTAGAGGATAAGATAAACATCAACAAAAATGTTTGACTGGTTGGTAAAGAAGCAAAGGAACACGGGGCCGTTGATGTCGTTTGTAATAACTTTGCTTTCAATAAGCTCGTTCATAACGGGAACAAGAATATTGTTGTAGCTTACTATATGGTGAGCCAGCACCAGAAGACCGAAGATTCCGTAAAGCAAGGCAATTACGCCGAAGGCTTTGCTTTTGATAAAACTTTTCTTTTTCATTTTTATAACCTCCATATTTTGTCCATATTATTATATTTGTCAAAATTGAATTTGTCAACGCATTATTGTAAATTGACTAAGATAAATAATTGTGTTATAATACCTGTAATTTTCTTTCAGGAAGGAAGTAAGAAAAATGAAAAAGAATCTCAAAAAGCTTCTCGGCGCCCTGCTTGCGCTTTGTATGGTTATAACCTGCATTGCGCCCGCCGTTGCCGAAGAGCCCGAAGTCACGGCTCAGCCCGCCCACGAATGGGACCATGAGTGCAAAACCGACTGCAACGGCGAGTGCGGTGTTTCGCCCCTTATCGTTGTGCCCGGAATTATGCAGTCACAGGTTTATGTTCAGGATACAAACGGCGGCGACCTTCTCACCTCCGACGGTTTCCCCATTGTTGAGGGAATGGATATGAGCTTTATGTTTGATACCCTTGCCCTCAAGGAGCAGTTCAAAAAATCCATCGGTGATATTCTCGGTGCCATTCTCAAAAGAGATAAAAATGAGCTGTTCGATATAATCCTCGGCATTCTTGATGAAAGCTTCCAGAGCCACTACTTCAACGCTGACGGCAGCCGCTACAATCCCGTTGATGTTGACGAATACTGGTATTCCCTTGAAGAATGTAAAAACAAGCCTGAAAAATCCTACAACTATGCCAAGGGCTACAGCAAGGATGATAACGGCAATCCCCTGCCCACCACAAAATATAAGAGCGAATACGATTTCATCGAGCGTCAGGTGGATATCACCTCCTACTGTGAAAAATACGGCTACGACCACACTTATTATTATTCATACGCTTCATTCGGCAACATCATTGACGCCGCAAGAGGCCTTAATGAGTACATTCAGATGGTCAAGGAGCAGACCGGCCATGACAAGGTGAATATGGTATTCATCTCCCTGGGCGGCACAATAGGCAATGTTTATCTTTCCGAATTCTGCAACCCCGCCGATATTGACCGCATAGTATTTGCCGCCGCCGCCATTGACGGCTCCTATCTTCTCAGCGACCTTATGTCCGCAAACTCCACCCTTAAAGACAACAACACTATCTACAATGAACTTATCCCCAACATCGTTGCCCTTGCGGCAGAGGAATATATGTCACTTGCCTACCTCGGCAATGTGGTTGCAAGAGCAATCCCCGAAGAGGTTTTCAACAGCTTTGTTGAAGAAGCCCTTCAAAGAGCCATTGACGAGTGCCTCGGCAAGCTTATGCGCAACTGCCAGTCAATGTGGGCACTTGTTCCCTCGGCTGTTTACCCCGAGCTTTCCGCAAAATACATCTCCGATGACGCTCACAAAGCTCTTAAGGAGCAGACCGATAAATACTACGAGATTCAGAAAAACGCCGGCAGCACCATGAAGAAGCTCACCGACGAAGGTATGACAATATTCGTGGTTTGCGGCTACGGCCTTGAGCTCCCCGCGGCAATCGCCCATTACAAGCTCTCCGCCGATAACATCATTCAGTCCTCCTCCACCTCGGCAGGCGGCACATTTGCCGACATCGGCTCGGTTCTTCCCGCCGACTACAAGCCCGCCATTGATTCAAGCTATATCTCCCCCGACGGCACCGTTGACGCCGGCACCTGCGCCCTGCCCGACAGAACCTGGTTTGTAAAGGGCCAGAGCCACTTAAAGCTTCAGTCCGCAGTTAACGATGTAATCGAAATGTGCGTTCAGCTTGCAACCGACCCCTCAATCACCGACGCAAGGGAGAACAACGGCGGCTACCGCCAGTTTAACGAATACCGCGACCTTTCCGAAATCGAATCAATGCTTGCAAGGTATGCAAAGCTTGAAGAGGCAGGCGAGCTCTCCGATGCCGACAAGGCGGCGGTTGCCCCCGCAGTAGAAGAGGCGCTGGCCTTCCTTGCAAAGCGTGAATGGTCTGCCGATGAAACCGCCGCGGAAGAAAAGGCACTTTATACCGCAATGTATGATGCCGGTATTCTTTCGGGCGATTCTCAGAGCCCCTTTGTAAAGTTCACCCTTCTCCCCTTCCTTGAAATGCTGCTTCACATTCTCTCCGATATAGTAAACCTGTTCTTCCCCGGCAAGGATTTCATTCCCGTTGCCGTTAAATTCTTCAAATAAGAATCGAGGTTTACAATGAGCGGAATATTCACAAAAATCATTGCCTTTATTTCTTCAATCATTATGCTGTTCGTGAGCCCCGGCGGCCACATCAGCAAATCGCTTGTTTCAAAGAAGTGCCCCGAGTATTACGGCGCGCCCGCCACGGCGCACTCTCTCGGCGAAATCTCCGGCTTTGAGCACCCCCTGCTTGCCCCGGAGGGCGTTAACGGAATGCACGGCAACTCCTACAACACGGGTGCCTACAATTTCTCCGGCCCTCTCGGCATCAATCCGGTTGTCAATTCAAAATCAATG
>JAZUJM010000264.1:0-2484 GCA_045642785.1 Acutalibacteraceae bacterium
TTTGACGGGGTCAGCGACAAGCTTTTCCGCGACCTTGATATAGCCGTTCCCGGCGACAGCTTCAAGGGCTTCCCCGTTTCATTTATCGCCCCCGGCTCCGACAAGCCGCTTTACATATGGACAAAGCCCGAGGGTATGGACTGGTCCGTTAACCGCCGCACCTTTTCAAAGCAGCTTATCGCCGCGGCAAGGGAGAGCGGTGCCGAAATTGTATTCGGCACTAAGGTTCAGTCGCTCACCTTCGGCAACACCTCGGTGACAGGCGTTACGGTTAACGGCAGTCAGATTTTCGCCGATTTGGTTATTGATTCAAGCGGCCTTTACTCCCCGTTCCGCCGCTCGCTGCCCGCAAGGGCGGGAATCACCGCCGAGCCGAAGGAAAACGAGGTTTTCAATGTTTACCGCGGAATTTACAGCCGGACCCCCGGATTCCCCGAGCTGCCGGAAAACAAAAAGTTCAAGATGTATTTAAAATATCAGGGCAAAAAGAGCATTTCATGGTGCGGTGTTGAGCCGTCGGGTGAGCTGAATGTGCTTGTGGGTATGATAGGCAAAATGGATTTAAACAGTTTTAATCAGCTTTATGCCCACCTTAAAATGGACAACCCGATTATTGATGTTGTCAAGGATAACAGATGCGCCGAAAGCTCCATTCCCGTAAGGTATCCCCTCACCCGCTTTGCTTACCCCGGCTATGCCGCTGTCGGCGATGCCGCGTTTATGACTATCCCCATCATGGGCAACGGCATTGAAAATTCCATCCGTGCCGGGCAGATGCTCGCCGAGGCGATTCTTGCGGATGATTCGGTAAGCCTTGAAACGCTTTGGAAATATCAGGTTCGCTATTACCGTGAAATCGGCGCCGCCTGCTATCTGCTTGATTGGGTAAAGCGCGGATTGCTTGAATCGGATAACGACGAGCTTAAGAAATTTATGGAATCCGGCTTTGTGAGAGATGAGGATATAAAGGCCGTTATGAGCGGTCATATCGGCGACATTCCCCTTTCCGAATGGATAAAGAAGCCGGGCAAGCTTATTTCCTCACGCAAATTCACCGGCGGAATCCTGAAATACGCATTAAAGGGCGTTCGCGCCGCGGCGGCAGCCTACTCCATACCGAAAGCCTACAACAGCATTGAGGTAAACAAGTGGGTGCTCAAAGCCGAATACGCTATGAAAGAAAGCAAATAAATTTTCGGAGGAAGCGTTATGAATAAATATGATGTGGTAATTATCGGCGCCGCAACCTCCGGCGCATACTTCGCGCGAAAAATGGCAAAGCTCGGCTATTCGGTAAAAATGGTGGAAAAACTCACCCCCGAAAAGCTCGGCACAAGAATGGATATTTTCCATGTTTCCGAAACCGACCTTAAAACCTTTGAGATGCCCACCGTTAAATGCGGCGACCCGGAATGGGCATTTTCATTCACCGACAATCATTTTTCCTCCCCGTCAAACAAATATCAGGTGCCCACAAAGGCCGAAACTGTCGGCCTGCATATGCACGAATATGTTGCCCTTATGGTGAAGCTTGCCGTTGAGGCCGGCGCGGAAATCGAATATTCCGCGGCGTTTAAGGAGTTCATTTTTGAAAACGGCGCCATTTGCGGAATCCGCTGTGAAACCGAAAACGGGTTTGAAGAAATCTTTGCCAAAACAGTTGTTGACTGCTCCGGCTCCGGCGCGGCGGCAAGGTGCGCCCTGCCCAACGGCTACGGGGTTGAAAATTTCCGGCTTGCAGATGATGAAATGTTTTATGTCATTCTGAAATACGCCGAATTCGGCAGCGAGCAGATAAATAACTTCTGGCTCAACACAAAATCGTGGACCGCCCCGTTCTCAATGAACAAATGCGAAAAGATAATCGGCACCGGCGCAACCAACTCCTTTGAAAACGCCGAAAAGGATTCCCAAAAACTTCTTGCCGCGGCGGGGCTCGGTGAATTCAATCAGGTAAGGGTAGAAAAGGGCACCACCCCTTACAGACGCCCGCCCTATTCACTTGTTGCCGACAACTTCATTGCCGCCGGTGATTCCGCCTGCCTCACAAAACCGGATTGCGGCGAGGGCGTAACATCAAGCATGGTCATGATGGATATTGCGGTCAGGGTGCTTGACAGGGCGCTTAAAACGGGGAACACAAGCCGTGAGGCTCTTTGGTCAATCAACCGCGAATACAACCGCGTGCAGGGCGCCGATTTTTCGCTTGTGAGGGCTTTCCTTACCAAGGTTGTCAACTGTGTTTCCGATGATGAAATCGAATACTGCTTCGCTGAAAATATTTTAAACGGCAAATTCCTGAATAACGAAAAAATCGCCCCCGCCGATCTGATAAGCGCCGTGGGCGGATTACTTAAGGGAATTAAGAATAAAAATATCTCCCGCAAAACCATTGCGGGAGTATTGAGCGGAGTAAAGCTCGGCCTTGAACTCAGAATTCACTATATGAATTTTCCCGAGGATATTCAGCACTTTGAGGCGTGG
>JAZUJM010000265.1:0-2515 GCA_045642785.1 Acutalibacteraceae bacterium
AAAAACGCCGAAACGGGCTTGCAGCCCAAATCCTGCGCCGCCTCTGCAAGGTTGCGGTCGGTCTGCCTTATTTTCGGCAGAACCGAAAGAATAACATAAGGCAGCTGGAAGGTTACATGGGCTATAAGCAGGGTGCCGAAGCCGAGCCCGTCGCTGATTCCGAGCAGCTTTGTTGCAAAAACAAAGAGCAGCATCATTGAAAAGCCGGTAACGATTTCGGGGTTCATCATCGGGATGTTGGTAACACCCATAATGGCGGAGCGGCCAACTCCCTTTTTCCATTTATCTATGCCCACGGCTGCCGCTGTGCCGAAAACGGTGGAAACAGCCGAGGATACAACAGCAAGGATAACGGAGGAGCGAAGTGCGCTGAGAATGGCTGTTTCTTCAAGCAGGGATTTATACCAGCGAAGTGAAACACCGCTGAAAACGACTGTACTCTTGGATTCGTTGAATGAGAAAACAATGAGCACAATGATGGGAACATAAAGAAAAAAGAAAACAAGGAAGGTGTAAAGCCTGGAGAGAATTTTCATAATATCATTCCCTCCTCGCCGTTATTGGTGAACTTGTTCATTATGGCCATGCAAACAAGAATAAGAACCATAAGGAACATTGAAAGCGCGGCGCCGATGTTGTTCTGATTCGGGGTAAGGTAAAGCCTTTCAATAACATCGCCGATAAGCTCAAATGAGCCGCCGCCGAGCTTTTGGGAAATGTAGAATGTGCTCACCGAGGGCACAAACACCATGGTAACTCCGCTTATGATTCCGGGCATGCTCAGCGGAATTATGCACTTGCGCAAAACCGTGAACTTGTTGCCGCCGAGGTCCTGAGCCGCCTCAACTATGCTGCGGTCAAGCTTTGTCATAACCGAGTAAATCGGCAGAATCATATAGGGCAAAAAGTCATATACCATGCCCAGAATAACCGCGCCGGGGGTGTTTATCATGTGCAGGGGATTAAGGCCGAGCTTTGTGAGCATGGAATTGATTATGCCTGTGTCCTGCAAAAGCACCATCCAGCAATAGGTACGGATAAGGAAATTCATCCACATCGGCAGCATAACAAGCAGAACCATGGTTCTTTGCGCATTTGCCTTGCTCTGCGCTATGAAATACGCAATGGGGTAGGCGATAACAAGGCAGATGAGGGTTGAAACAACGCCGAACCAAAGCGAGCGTGTTATGGTGTCGGTATACAAATTGAGTGATTTGACATTTTCAAGGGTAAAGGCTCCCGCACCGTCGGTGAAGGAGTAATAAACCACAAAAATAAGCGGTGCGATGATGAAAAGAGCAGACCAGACTATGTAAGGTGAGGTTATGAGCCTGGAGCGAAAGGAGGTGTTGTTCATTTTCAGCCCTCCTCAATCTTCTCTTCTTCATCGGGCTCCTCGGTGCTTGAAAGCTCATCATATTCTTCGCTGAATGAGCTGTAATCACCGAACATACCCGAGTATTGGGATTTTTTCATTATATGTATGGCATCGGGCTCAATGAAAAGGCCGATTTTGTCGCCGACCTTCTGCTCATCGGTGGATTGAATCATCCACTTGAAGCCGTCGATGTCAACTATCATTTCGTAGTGAACGCCTTTAAAGGTAACCGAGGTGACCGTTCCGCTGAGCATACCCTTTTCAACGGGAACAACATCAACATCCTCGGGCCTTACCACAACATCAACCGCCTCATCCTTTGCAAAGCCCTTGTCAAGGCAGCGGAAGCTGTGGCCGGAGAAATCAACATTGAAATCCTCTCTCATAATGCCGTCAACAATGTTGCTTTCGCCTATGAAATCGGCAACGAAGGCGTTAAGAGGCTCGTTGTATATATCCTGCGGGGTGCCTATCTGCTGAATGTGGCCGCCGTCCATAACAACTATGGTATCGGACATTGAAAGTGCCTCTTCCTGGTCGTGGGTAACATATATAAAGGTTATGCCGAGGCGCTGCTGAATGTTTTTAAGCTCAACCTGCATATCCTTGCGGAGCTTTAAATCAAGCGCTCCGAGGGGTTCGTCAAGAAGCAGAACACGGGGCTTTACCGCAAGAGCTCTTGCAATGGCAACCCTCTGCTGCTGACCGCCGGAAAGCGAATTGATGTGGCGCCTGCCGAAGCCCTTAAGGTTAACAAGCTCAAGCATACTGAGCACGGTTTCGCGAATCTCCTTTTCGGGAAGATGCCGCACGCGAAGACCGAATGCCACATTTTCAAAAACATTCAGGTGCGGGAACAGGGCATAACGCTGAAAGATTGTGTTAACATTCCTCTTGTGGGGGGGAACTCCGTTAATCTTTTTGCCCTCAAAAAATATCTCACCCTCATCCGGTTCAATGAAGCCGCCGATAATTCGGAGAGTTGTTGTTTTTCCGCAGCCCGACGGGCCGAGAAGAGTAACAAACTCACGGTCGTGAATGGAAAGGTTGAGATTGTCGAGTACAGTTGTTTCGTCAAACGAAACAGAGATGTTTTTTAATTCGATTGTGATGTTGTTTTCCAATTAAAGTCGGAGG
>JAZUJM010000266.1:0-8112 GCA_045642785.1 Acutalibacteraceae bacterium
AAGTTCAACGGCCTTGAAGATGATATTCAGAGAATGGTAAATATGATTTCCGAACACGTCAGCGACCTTCGCGAAATGGGTCAGAACTACACCGAGGCGGAGAACCTTTCCACCGACGCTACCGAAAGCCTTCTGGTTGACGTTATCGAATAAGCCTGCAACCTGAATTAATATAATCCCCGCAAGCCGTCGAATCTCCGTGCCGATGCACGGCGGTGCGGCGGTTTGCCGTTAAATGTAAAGAAGGGAGAAGGAACAATGAACTTTTTTGTATCAATTTTTATGAGCATTTTAATGCTTTTCGGCACGGGAACCATGCGTGAAAAGGCACTTTCATATAAATATCAGGACGGCTCCTGGTCGGGTTCTTCAATCGGAATTCCGGCGGCAAAGGTGGAAAACGGCCTGCTTTATGTGGGCGGTGAGCCTGCCGCTTACCCCGCCGATTCATCGGTGTCATATTATGTTAAGCCGATTGTAACAACCGACAGGGGCACCTGGTTCCTTGAGAAAAGCGACACAAATTCAATCTGCATTCTGCGCCTTGATTACAGAGGGTTTAACATTAAAGAGCACAATCTTTCGGCGCTGACCTTCGGCGCCGACAAGGTGGTGGTAACGGCAGATGATGAAAATGAAGAGATAAATGTAACGGTAACATTTCCGGATAAGAAAAAGGGAATAATAACCTATTTTCTCTGCTATGATCCGGATGACCAGCCGAAGCCCGTGTGCGAATAAAAAAAACAAGGGTCTGTGACGAAATAAAAATCGTCACAGACCCTTATTTTTTTCCTTTTCAAATGATTAAACCTGAGAAAAGGCTGAATCAGCTGTTGATTAAATTGTAAATTTGTAATATGCTTGTTTTGGGTACATAACTGATTACAGGAGGGGTATTTTTGGAAAAAATAATCTTCAACACCGAAAAAAGCTTCGGTTCATTCAGAATTCTTAACGCCGTCAACGGCGGCCCGTGGCATAAGCGCCACGCAAACGACCAGTACAGAACGAATATTGCCGATTACACGGCTGCTCGCATACCCTTTTCGCGCAACCACGATTCCGCAATGTGCGGAATTTACGGCGGCCCTTATTCTCACGATATAACCTGCATCTTTCCCGATTTTTCCGCTGATGAAAACGACCCGGCAAGCTATGATTTTGCCTGCACCGACGAGGCCATACTTGTTGCGCTTGATGCGGGCACAAAAACCTTTTTCCGCCTTGGCCAGACAATAGAGCATCAGATTAAAAAGCACGGCACTTTGCCGCCCGCCGATTTTAAGAAATGGGCGGTAATCTGTGAGCATATAATCAGACATTACACCGAGGGCTGGGCAAACGGCTTCACCCATGATATGCCCTATTGGGAAATCTGGAACGAGCCCGACCTTGACCGCGACGACAGCACCAACAAGCGCTGCTGGGGCGGTACAAAGGCTCAGTTCTTTGATTTTTACGAAATTGCCGCAAAGCACCTTAAGGCAAGATTTCCGAACCTGAAAATCGGCGGCCCGGCACTTGCCGGCAAAAAGCAGTGGGCAGAGGATTTTTTAAGCGAGATGAAAAAGCGCGGCGCTCCGCTGGATTTCTTTTCGTGGCACATTTACACCACCTCGCCGCTTGATATAACCGACCGTGCCGAACAAATAAGAGAGCTCCTGGATTCCGCCGGATTTACCGAAGCGGAAAGCATACTCAACGAGTGGAATTACAACTGCGGCTGGGGCGAAAGGTTTGTTGAATCGCTTAAAACCATTCACGGTGTAAAGGGTGCGGCGTTCACCATGGCAGCCATAAGCGCCGCCGAGCCCTCAAGCATTGATATGCTTATGTATTATGACACACGCCCCTCGGTTTTCTGCGGTGCGTTTGATTTTTACACCTATGAAAAGCTGCCCGGCTACTATCCTCTTTTCTGGTACGGCACATTTTATGACATGGAAAAGGTTCACCGCGCGGAAAACCTGCCCTGCGATATTTACTCCCTTTGCGGAAGCGATAAAGGCGGAAAGGTTCAGGCCGTGATAACCTATTACACCGACAAGGCCGACGCTCCCGAAAAGGAGATAGCACTTGATTTCGGCAAAAGCGGAAAATTTGAGGTTTTCACCCTTGCAGAGGGCTCTGACCCCGAAACCCCGGCTGAGGCCGATTCACTCTGCTTCACAATGAAGCCCAACACCTGCCTTTTCATTAAAGAAAAGAGGGCATAATATGAAAATCTGCTTTATTGCCGATTTGCACCTGCCCTATCACCGCGGGGCGGTTCAGTATGAGGTGCTTGATTGGTTTGCTGCTGAGATGAAAAAGAAAAAGCCCGATTTAATAATCTGTGCGGGTGATTTTACCGCCGACGGCGATAAGGAGGCGGCAAAGCATTTTAAATCCGTGCTTACCGAAACGGGAATCCGCTTTATTATCACCGCCGGCAACTCCGATGTGAGAACCGAAAAAACAAAAAAGAGCATTTTATCGCTTGTTTCGCCAAAGGATGAAAGATTCAAAGACGGAATTGCGGTGTTTAACGATTACGGTGCAAGGCTCAGCAACGGTGAGCAGGAGCACCTGAGCGGCGGGGAGAATATTTCCGTTGCCGTTCTTCATCACCCGCCCGCCGCCCTTCACTCGGCGGCAAGGGTAAAATTTGCCGCGTGGCGTGCTCTTCACCCGCAGGCGTGGGTGTTTTATGCCCACCTTCACCGCTTTCAGGTTTCGGGGCGGGATGTTTGCCTGCCCTGTGCCGACCCGGATAAAAACATCGGCACCGAGCCCTCGGTTCTTTTCTTTAACACCGAATCGGGCGAACTGCGGCGCGATGCCTTCCATTGCCCGGCACCGCCGGAATTTTATGATTTGCTCGGCATAACCTGCTTTGACCCGCTCACCGATATTCCGTTTGCGGCAAGGCACGGCTTAAAGCATATAGAATTAAGGCAGAATCCCTGCCGCGACAGGCGCACCGAGCTTTTTGAAGCGATTAAAAGCTGGCGCGAAAGCGGAGGAGCTTCACTTTCGCTTCATGCGCCGGAGCTTGTTGTTAAAAACCGTGAGGTCGCAAATCAGACGGAGTGGGAGGAATTCTGCACCTTTGCCTGTCAGGTGGGGGCAAACAGAATCACTCTCCATGTGCCGGAGTGCTCTGTGGCGGAGTATCCCGGCGCTCAGCCGGCACTTGTAAAGCACCTTAAAAAAATATCCGCCCTTTTGCCGGAGGGCTGCGTTATCGGCGTTGAAAACCTGCATATGAAGCCGGGCGACAGCACCGATTCCTCGCGCCCCTACGGTTATCTGCCGCAGGAGGCACTCGGCTTTATGCGCCTTGTTAAGGCAAGCGTAAAAAACGAAACGGGCTTTAATCTTGATATCGGCCACGCAAGAAACAATCAGCCGTTCAGCAGAAAATACACCCTCGGCGCGTGGTATGCGGAGGTTGGCAAATATGCGGTGGGTTATCACATTCATCAGGTGAGCGCGGATTTTGAAAACCACAAGCCGTTCACTTCCTTAAATGAAAAGCTCATTTCGCTTGCTTCCCTTTTCCGCTGCCTGCAAAACGGCACCCTTGCAAAGGCGCCGATGATTCTTGAAATAAGGCACGGCGAATACCGCAAATGTATTGAGCTTTTTGAAAGTGAGAAAAACGCCCCGGTTTTCGATATGCACTCCCACACAAATTTCAGCGCTTGCGGCAGGGATGAGCCGGAGGAGCTGATAGAAACGGCAATCGCAAACGGCGTTAAGATTCTCGGCATAACCGACCACAGCTACGGTGTGGGGGCGCGAAAGGCGGAATATCTTGCGCTTCAACATTCGCTGAAGAAAAAATACAGCGACAGAATAAAGATTGTTTGCGGGATAGAAATACCCACCGTTGACACTCACTTTGATATTGACGACCCGGCTCAGATTGCGGGCTTTGACTATGCCCTAATTGAGCACGTTGACCGCGACAACAGCGTTGCAAAGGAAGATTTCTTTGCCTTTATTGAAAAGATGGGTATTCCCTGCGGTATTGCCCACACCGACCTTTTCGGCTATTGCGCCGCAAGGGGAACGGAACCAGCCGGGCTTTTCGGTAAAATGGCGGAAAGGAACATCTTCTGGGAGCTCAATGTGAGCTGCGACAGCGTTCACGCCTACCGTGAGCATGCCTATGTTAAAGAATTCATGGCCTCGGAGGAACAGCAGCGCATTGTTAAAAACAGCGGAGTAATGCTTACCGTGGGCTTTGATTCTCACCGCGCCGCCGATTATGACGGCGAAAAGGTTTATGAGGCTTGCCGCTTTCTGCAGGATAAAGGCTTCAATATCTATAAAGGATAGAAAAAACCCCGTGTGATTTTCACACGGGGTAATTTAATCCGGTTATGTTACGCAACCCTTGAGAATATGTTGACAAAAAGAGAAAAGAATCTTTGTGCAAGGGTTGAAAACAGAGAGGTGAAGCCGAGAACGGCGGTGGTGCTGTTTGCCTTAACGGTAACGGGGCAGGATGCCTCGATGCCGGAGTTGATATCCTTGCAGTTGATTTTGCAGTAGCCCTTTGCTTTGCCGGTAACAACGCCGTCGGAGCTGACTGTTGCAATCTTTTCATTTGAGGAATACCAAACAAGGTCAACATTAACGGAGCCGTCGGGGTTGAGGGCGCAGGTAAGGGCTTTTTCGCTTCTTACCGCTATGTCAAGCCTGTTTTCGGAAAGAGTGATGCTCTTTAAGGTTTCGTTTTTATCGCTTACATCAATTATGCACCTTGCTGTGAGGTTGCCGACGCTTGCCATAATAACGGCCTTGCCGTTTGCAAGGGTCTTAACAACGCCGTTGGAATCAACCGCCGCAACAAGGGGGTTGGTGCTTTCCCAAGTGATTTCGGGGGCCGCATCAACGGGAAGAACCGCCGCGCTGAGAGTTATCTCGGAGCCGATTGCAACTGCAAGGTGGCTCTTGTTGAGGGTGAGGCTCTGAACGGGCACGGGGGGCTTTGTGGTTTCGGTGGTTGTGGGCCTTGTGGTGGTGACTACCGCTTCTTCGGTGGTGGTTTCGGTAGTTTCGGTAGCTTCGGTGGTTGTTTCTTTGGTGGTTTTCTCGGTTGTTTCTTTTTCACCCTCGCCGTCGAGGATGTAGATGTAACCGTAAAGGGTCTGATGAATGGGGGATGAAACCGGCCTGCCGTAGTGGAAGCTCTGGCCGGAGTAGTTGCCCTCGGAGAGGATGGCCGTGCCGTCAACAATCTTTTCAACCACGGCAACATGGCCGGAGTAGCAGACTATTGCGCCAACCTTAGGGGTGGAGCCGTAGGGGTAATAACCGTTTGATTTGTTATAATCCCACCAGCCGGAGGCGGAGTAGGGGCTGAGATTGGGCTTGGAGCCGAGAATTTCGTATGCTCTGCCGTAGGCATACCATGTGCATTCGCCCACAAGACCGTAGGCATAATAAATGTTAAGGCTGCTGTAATAATACTTGTTGCCCGACTGCGGAGCGGAGCTTCTGACCTCAAAGGCGGAGGCGCTGAAAAGAGCGGGAACAATCATTATCAAACACAGTAATATTATTAATACCGACTTGGTTTTTTTCATAAATTTCATATATAAAATCACACTTTCAAATTTCTTTTTTGCAAAAATAACGATGCTTAAAAAGGGTAACAACGCGCATATAATACCCTATTTGCCGCAATAAGTCAAGAGAAAAGTGAAGATTTCTTACAAAATAGTTACAAATTGTAACGATTTGTTTCACTTTGGGAATAAAAACGCCGTATTTTTAATCAAATATTAAGAATTTTTTGGTTCTTGCGAAGTGCCGGAAAATCTGCTAAAATAAGAAAAAAACGACCTGAAAGGGGAAATTAAAATGGCAAGATGGTATGTTGGCGTCACTCATTGCCACACCAATCGCTCCGACGGTAAATATACCCCGGCAAAAATAGTTGAAATGGCCGAAAAAAGGAACCTTGATTTCCTTATGATAACCGACCACAACAAGGCGCTTGACACCATGCCCGAAAGCAAAAAGGTTACCGTTATTTTCGGCACCGAGCTTACAAAGCACGGCGGCCACTCCAACTTCTGGGGCGTTCAGAATCCCTTTGACGATTTTGAATGTGATAATTATGAGGAATATAAAGAAAAGCTCGCCCTTGCAAAGTCAAGGGGAGCCACAACAAGCATGAACCATCCGCTGTGCACCGGGTGCCCGTGGCGCTGGCCGAAGGAGCCGGAGCTTTTTGACTGCATTGAGATATGGAACTCCCCCCAGCATATTGATAATATGATATGCACCGACTGGTGGGCAGATGAGCTTCGCAAGGGCAAAAAGATACCCGTTGTGGGCGGCAGCGATTACCACAACGATTATGTTGTTACCGACCTTATGATTAATCCGGTAACCTATGTTTATGCCGAATCCGCAAGCACCGAGGATATTCTTCGCGCCATACGCGAGGGAAAAACCACAATCTGCGCCGGAGTGGGCACAACAAAGATTGAAATAACCTGCGGCGATAAAATGATAGGTGACACGGTTAAAACGGCAAACCCCGTTCATGCAAAGGTTAAGGTAACGGGGCTCAAAAAGGGCCACACCCTTAAGGTTTTCGGCAGCAAGGGCCTTGTTTTTGAGCACACCGCAAAGAAAACGGGTGATTTTGAAACAGCCGTTTTCGCCGGCGGCAACAGCTTCCTTTATGCCGTGGTTGATTATACCACCAATCCCGTTTTCAGAGTGGGTCACAATCTTATTATGAAAAACCGCAACGGCTGCAAGCCCTTTGATCCCGTTCCCCGGTTCATTTATGCGCAGACCGGTGCCATATACTTTGAAAAGATTTAAACTGCTATGAAAAGAATAATTTGCTTGATTTTATCGGCTTTGCTGGTTCTTTCCGTTTTTTCGCCCTGCGCTTTTGCCCTCAGCACGGAAGACGGCAAAAAAGAAATAATTGATGCCGAAGAAAACATAGACGAGCTGCGTGACCTTTTTAAAAAGGCAAAATACGGCAATCGCAATTATGCATATTTTTCTCCCGTTAAGGATGAGAATGACGAAACAAAATATCCCGTTATTGTTTTTCTTCACGGCTTCGGTCATGAGTTCACCTATCTTTCCGGCAGCTTTATGCCGTTTTGGGCGTCGGAGGCACTTCAGTCAAAATTCAGCGCCGGCGGAGCACACATAATCCTGCCCCAGATTTTCCACATAGCGGCAAGGCAGGAAAAGCTTCAGGAACTGATAGAGGACTACATTGCACAGAATGAAAAGAATGTTGACACCGACTGTATAGTGATAATGGGCTCCTCGCTCGGCGGTGCAAAGGCGCTTAAGCTGCTTGTAAATCATCCGGGCTTTTACTGCGCCTCGGTTGTCAGCTGCCCGGCACTCACCCCCAAAACAGAGGCACTTTCCGCCGTGAACGGCACCCCTATATGGCTCATTTCCGCAAAGCGCGATATTATTACCGGAAAGCACGAAAAATCGTGGACAAGAATCCTTGATTCCACCTCTGTGCCGGAAATGTGCGAATGGATGTTTTTTGACGGCAAGGTTCACGGCCCCAACGGCAAAGGCAAGCTCGGGCACTCCCTTTCAAAGATAATCTGTTATGACGGCGTGATGTTTGATTTAAACAGCTTTGCCGATATCTATGACGATGTGAGCACGGTTAACGGCGTGGGTGAAAAAACGGATGTCACCTGGGAGCACGGAATAATCGACTGGATAGAACGCGCCTCGGCATTAGGATAATAATGATATATATTAAAAGACCGTATCATTTCCCAAAGGAATATGATGCGGCCTTTTTCTGCATTAAAGCCAGAACCGCCGCATCATAAAGACACGGCGGTTCGGTTCGGGGCTGGGGATTATATTAATTCAGGTTGCAGGCTTATTCGATAACGTCAACAAGAAGGCTCTCGGTAGCGTCGGTGGAAAGGTTCTCCGCCTCGGTGTAGTTCTGACCCATTTCGCGAAGGTCGCTGACATGCTCGGAAATCATATTTACCATTCTCTGAATATCATCTTCAAGGCCGTTGAACTTTGAGATGAAAGCCTGAGCAGCTTCACCCTCCCAGATTCCGGAAAGGCCGTTTACAAGGTTAAGCATTC
>JAZUJM010000267.1:0-3024 GCA_045642785.1 Acutalibacteraceae bacterium
CTCGGGCAAAAATATATTGAGCCGGCGGTTGCCTCGCTTCTGCTCTGCCTTGAATCGGCCTTTTCTCTCATTTTCGGCTGGATTATTCTTGACCAGCGCCTCGGCAACCAGGCTCTTATCGGCTGTGCGATAATGCTCACCGCCGTTATGATAACTCAGATTAATTTCGGCACAAAAAATAAAAGCGGAAAGGATGAAAAGCAGGTATGATAATCAGAATATTTTCCGTTCTTCTTTCGGCGCTGTGCGCATTTGCGGGAATCGGCGGCGGAGCTGCCGATAAAATCGTTTCCGGTGTGCTCGGTGTTCCCGTTTCCGAAAGCTCGGTTAATGAAAGCTTCCTTGAAGAACTCGGCGACGAAGATGTTGCCGCCATTGATTCCGAGGCTGGTTACATAAAAAATATTATCATTCTTTTCCTTGAAAACGGAATTTCCCCCGTTAAAAAATACAGATTTATGAAAGAAAACGGGTTAAAGCTTGCGGGCTGGTTCTGCCCTGCCGGGCTTTACGCGGCGTGGTGCGCCGAGGGTTCGCTTGCCGCCCTTTCCGAAAAATGTGAGCAGCTTGAAAAACTGCCGGAGGTTGCCTTTGCAAGCCCGGCGGCGGCAACTGCCAATGCCGACACCGAAACCCCCGATGACCCGTTTGACGGCTTCCTCGAATGGGATGAAAGCTCGCCCTCCGGCTCCAACTGGTGGCTTGAGGCCATAGATGCGCGCAGGGCGTGGGATTACTCCGAGTATTTTTCAAAAATTACGGTCGGCGTGGTTGACAGCGGAGTTAACAAAAATCATGAGGATTTAATCGGTAAGGTGGCTTTTCCCGATGCCAAAAGCGAAAGGCAGAATCTTCCCGGCAGCCACGGAACCCATGTGGCGGGCATAATCGGCGCCACGCACAACAACGGCAAGGGGATTGCGGGAATCTGTGATAACTGCACCCTTATGTGCAGCGACTGGCAGTCGGAAAAGGGTCAGATATGGATAAACGATCTGCACATTCTTTTCGGCTTCCTCAATGTTGCAAAGGCGGGCGCAAAGGTTATCAATTTTTCTCTCGGCTCCGCAAGCGGCATAAAGTTTGATTTAAGCCACGGCTTCGACGTGGCAATGAAGCTTGACGCGGCTATTTATTCCGCCGCCATGTCTTCTCTTCTCAGCAAGGGCTATGATTTTGTTGTGGTTCAGTCGGCAGGCAACGGCAATTCAAGCGGCCATGCCGTTGATTCTTTTTATAACGGTACCTTCAGCTCAATAAATACCTCCACCGCAAAATCAATCAAAAATAATGTTTCGGTTCAGGATATTGTTGACCGTATAATAATTGTTTCCGCCGCCGAAAGCAAATACAGCGGCATCTTCAGCCAGACCTACTATTCAAATGTCGGCTCCGGTGTCAGCATTGCGGCACCCGGCGCCAAGGTTTTCAGCCTTGATACCGAGCAGGACGGCTACTGCTTCAAATCCGGCACCTCAATGGCTGCCCCGATTGTTACCGGCACGGCGGCGCTTGTGTGGAGCGTTGACCCCACCCTGACCGGTGCCGAGGTTAAAAAAATAGTCTGCTCGGAGGAGAACACAAAATACACCGTTTCACCGTGGAATACTCCGTATTTCGAGAATCTTGATTACCGTGATTACCGTATGGTAAACACCGCCCTTTCGGTTGAAGCCGCACTTGCGGAAAAATACGATATGGGCAGAGTGGAGGGCACCCTGCCCGCAGGGCAGTTCGGCGAGGTTGAGGCAACGGTAAACGGTACGGCAAAAACCTTTACCGTGGGCACCGACGGCGCATTCTCTTTTCTGCTTGAAGCGGGTGAGGTGAGCATTTCGGCACAAAACGAAAACACGGGCGAAACACAGAGCTTCAACTTTACCCTTGAAAGCGGAAAAACCGTGAATATCAACGATTCGGAACTGTGATTTCTTCTTTTTCATTCTTTTCAACTATTGTAAAAATATATAAGATATGCTAAGATAAGTTATTATTTTAAAATAATGGGGCAATGGCTTCCCACAAAACGGAAAGGCGGAAAAATCAATGGCTGAGTTAAAGAAAACCTGGTATAAGGAAATGTCCGTTTATCAGATATGGACCCGCAGCTTCTGCGACAGCAACGGCGACGGAATAGGCGACCTTCCCGGCGTTTACAGCAAGCTTGATTATATCAAAAGCCTCGGAGTTGACGGCATCTGGTTCTCCCCGATTTATCCGACCCCCAACGCCGATTACGGCTACGATATTTCCGATTATAAAAACATAAACCCCGAGTTCGGCACACTTGACGATTTCAAAAAGGTTCTTGACGGCGCCCACGAAAGAGGGATGAGGGTGTTTATGGACCTTGTTGTCAATCACACCTCCGACGAGCACGAATGGTTCAAAGAGGGCATGAAGAGCGCCGACAACCCCTACCACGATTATTACTTCTGGCGCAAGGGCAAGCAGCCTAACGGCAAAAAGCCCCCCAACAACTGGCTTTCCATCTTTGAGGGCGGCGCATGGGAGTACAATAAAAACCTTGATGAATGGTATCTTCATGTATTTGCCAAAAAACAGCCCGACCTCAATATGGATAACCCCAAGGTGCGCGAGGAAGTTAAAAGCATAATGCGCTTCTGGCTTGATATGGGCGTTGACGGCTTCCGTGAGGATGTTATCACCTTTATTTCCAAAAAAGACGGCCTGCCCAACGGAATCCCGATTCCCATTGCCTGCGGCCTTGAACATTACAAGCACGGCCCGAGGCTCGAGCAGTATCTTCAGGAATTCAGGGATGTTGAAAATGAATATGACTGCTTTGTTGTGGGCGAAGGCCCGATGACAAGCCTTAAGGATGCGGTTGAGTTCTGCTCCGAGGGCCCGAAGCAGAAGCTTGATATGCTCATCTCCTTTGACCATATGAACGCCGACTGCTTCATGGTTGACTGGATAAAGCTTCCCTTCAGCCTGCGCAAGCTTAAAAATACATTTGATAAGTGGCAGAGCGCCATGTACGGCAAAGGCTGGAACTGCCTC
>JAZUJM010000268.1:0-9333 GCA_045642785.1 Acutalibacteraceae bacterium
TGTTGGGAACATCGCCCTTTTTGGGAAGAACGTATTTGTCCTTGCCGCCAAGGAAAAGGCTCATACCGGTGTGGAGAGTTTTGCCCGCCTGAAGGTCAACGATAACGGCGGAAACATAGCCGCCGAGGCTTATGTTTGCAAAGCTTATCTGAACCATATATTTGCCGTTGGAGAGCTGATAGAAGTCCCATTCCTTGCGGCGCATGGGGGCTTTGACGGAGTATCTGTCATAATCAAAAACATTGTGCCTTGCCCAGCCCTTTGCAAGAAGAGTTCCGTCGCTGCCGAGGAGCTTTGTGGGCTCGGTGTATTCGGTCTGCTTGCTCTTATAGTCGGCTTCCTGCCAACCGATATAGGTTTTTTCCATTTTACTTCCGCCTTTCGGTATGAAATTAGAAAATACAGAGTGAGTACACTCATAATTATTTGTATTTTAACATAATGGCTTGCTTTATTCAATATACCATTTAGATAATAATTTTATTGCCAAATCGTTAAATGTGTTGTATAATAATTGATTGGAAAAAATAAAAAAAGGGGAAATCAAAATGAAAAAGCTTGTAAGTATTGTTCTGGCTGCCGTTCTTTCACTTTCATGCCTTTCGGCTTTTGCCTTTGCGGCTGATGAGCAAAGCCCGGCTGCTGCTGTTGAAGAAAAAAATGAGAATACACTTCCTCTTATTCTTGTTCGCGGAATGGACATTAACGGCCTTTATTATAAGCTTGATACTTCGGAGGAGCAGAAGGTGTTTGACGGTGTTAAGGCAGGCCCGCTGATTAAAGCAATAATCAAAGCAGCTGCCGACGGCGTTTTTCATTTAAGCCTTAAGCCCTTTACCGCCGATTTGCTTGAATATGTTGACTCTCTGCTCGGCAAAATCGGCTGTAATCCCGACGGCACATCCACCTATGATGTATCGGTGCATGAATATCCGCTTTCACTTGCGAACTATCCCGAAATGCAGGACCCGGGCGATTTTAATGAGTACGGAATTCTCAAAACCGCCTGCGAAACTCTCGGCGCCGAAAATGTGTATTATTACAATTATGACTGGCGGCTTGACCCGTTTTACCACGCCGATAAAATCAATCAGATGGTGGAGCAGGCAAAGGCCGACCACAACTGCGAAAAGGTCAATATCATCTGCTGCTCCATGGGCGGAATAATGACCGAAAGCTATATTTACAAATACGGTCACGACAGTCTTAACCGCGTGATTTTTGATTCCTCAACCATCTGCGGCGCCTATGTTCCCACCGACCTGCTCAACGGCAGGGTGAGCATAACCGCAAAAACGCTTTACAATTTCTGCGATAACAAGCTTGCCGGCGGAAATAAATTCCTCGGCTTCCTGTTTAAAGTCCTTTATAAAATCGGCCTTTTCAAGGCGGTTGAAAAGCTTGCCGACTGGCTTGTGCCGAGAATTATTGATGATGTCTATGATGATTTTCTTAAGGATTCTTTCGGCACCATGCCTGCCCTTTGGGCGCTTGTTGACCCGGCAGAAAGGGAAAGCGCACTTGAATATGTTTTCGGCGGTGAGGAGCAGAAATACTCCGCAATAATTGCCCTTTCGGAGCAGTATGCCGAAATGGCGGAAAACCGTGAAAAATTCCTTAAAGAGGCAGAGGCTGACGGAGTTAACATAATCCTTGTTGCAAGCTACGGCACTCATGTTATCCCCGTTTATGAAAAAGCGGTTGAAAACGGCGACGGAACGCTTGAAACCGCGCCCATGCTCGGCAATGCCGTGGTGGCAAAATACGGTGAAACTCTCGGTGACGGCTATAAAGCGGACAACCCCGAAAGGCTTTCACCCGATAATGTGGTTGACCTTTCAAATGCTCTGTTCCCCGAAACCACATGGGCAATCAACGGTTCACCCCATGTTTCCTGCAGCTATGGCTCGGATTATTCCGATTTTATTTTTACTTTGATTAATGCCGAAGGAAAGGTTGATGTCAGCACCTTCCCGCAGTATCCTCAGTTTATGCTTTCATCAAATGAGCAGAATCTTGAGCTTTATAAATAAATACATATTTTACATTTCCCGGAGGATTAGAAAATGAGAAGAACAAAAATTGTGTGCACCCTTGGCCCTGCAAGCAGCAGCGAAGAGGTTATTAAAAAGCTTTTGCAAAACGGACTTAATGTTGCCCGCCTTAACTTTTCGCACGGTTCATATGAGGACCACGCAAAGACCATTGACACTTTCAGAAAAGTCAGAGATAAAATGAAGGTTCCCGCCGCGGTTATGCTTGACACAAAGGGCCCCGAAATAAGGCTCGGATTAATAAAAGACGGTAAGGCAGAGCTTGTTAAAGGCAATACTTTCACACTTTTCACAAAAGAGTGTGAGGGTTCCGAGGAGGGGGCTTACATCACCTACTCCGATTTGCCCGGTCAGGTTAAGCCCGGCACCGTTATTCTGATTGATGACGGCAAAATTATTCTGAGCGCCGAAACCTGTGAGGCCGACAAAGTTATATGCAGGGTGCTTGAGGGCGGCACCGTTATGAGCAGAAAGAGCATTAATGTGCCCAACACTCACCTTGATATGCCCTATATCAGCGAAAAGGATGAGCAGGATCTTCTTTTCGGAATCGAACACGATGTTGACTTTGTTGCCGCCTCGTTTGTTCGCTGCCGCGAGGATGTTGTTGCCCTGCGCAAATTCCTTGATTATCACGGCGGCCACGATATCAGAATCATTGCAAAAATCGAGAATATTGAGGGCGTTCGCAATTTTGATGCAATTCTTGATGCCGCCGACGGCATTATGGTGGCAAGGGGAGATATGGGCGTTGAGGTTGAGTTTGAACGCCTGCCCGGTATTCAGAAGATGTTCATTAAAAAGTGCTATCAGTCGGGCAAAATGGTTATTACCGCAACACAGATGCTTGAATCAATGATTTCAAGCTACACACCCACAAGAGCCGAAATTTCCGATGTTGCCAACGCCGTGTTTGACGGTACCTCGGCTGTTATGCTCTCGGGCGAAACGGCTATGGGTGCTCACCCCGCAAGGGTAGTTGAGGTTATGGCAAAGATTGTTGAGCAGGCCGAAAAGGATGCCCTTGAAATGAAGGCTTATAACGGAATCCGCTATGATGTTGACTTAAACGATGTTACCAACGCCATTTGTGATGCCGCCTGCACCACCGCCCGCGACCTTAACTGCAAGGCGGTTATTGCCGTAACATACAAGGGCACAACTGCAAGGCGAGTTTCAAAATTCCGCCCTCAGGAGCCGATAGTTGCCTCCACGCCCAATGTTAAAACCTATCATCAGCTTTCACTTTCATGGGGCGTTTTCCCCGTGCTTGCCCTTGACCAGGATGACGAGGAAAAACTCTTCCGCCACGCCATTGACTGTGCAAAGCAGATTGACCTTGTTGCAATCGGCGACACGGTTGTAATCACCGCCGGTGTTCCTCTTCAGATGAGCGGCACAACCAATATATTAAAGGTTGAAACCGTAAGATAATAAGGATTAATAATATGAAGAATAAAATTATCGCTTTTTCCGGGCTGATGATACTTGCGGTTTGTGTTCTGTTTACCGCCTGCGGGGCAGAAAAAAACAAACAGCAGTTTGTTGAAAAAACGGAATATTATACCAAGATGGAGCCCCACAGCGAGGTTGTAACCAGGGTCGTTGAAAAAACAGATGAAAGCGGTGAAAAGGTTACCGAAATAGAGTATGATATCACCGTTAAGACCGAAGCTGTCGTTTACTCAAGGGTAGTAACCGTTCCCGCCGGGCAGGAGCAAAGCGAAAACGGCAAAGAGCCGCAGCAGGCAAACGGCGAAAAACAATCCGCGGCAAAGAAAAATGCCGAAACCGGAACCGCGCCGACATCACCCGATGTAACATCAATCCAGAAGGGAAAAAATCCCCCCTCGCTTTTAAGCATTTCTTCGCCGGTCAAAAACGGCTCATATCTTTCGCTCATTACAATGGGCAGGGCAGGGGCAAAATACATTCTCACCCTTTCAGGCAGCGAAGAGCAGTACACCGCAACGGCGGATGCAAACGGAATCGCCTCATGGAGTGTTCCGGCAAATGATGTTAAGGGAATAAGAACAGCAACCGTAAGCGACGGTGAAAGCTCGCTTTCAGTCAGCTTTATGTCCGAATAAATTAACCGCGTTTGAGTGTTTTGCCCAAACGCGGTTTTATGTTTTGGTTCAAAATGTTACAAAAATCACCCTTGACATTATGTGCGGAGAGGAGTAATATAATATCATAGTAACGCACAAATGTTCGATAGAATGAAGAGTAAAAATAAAAAGGCTTCGAAAAACGAAGCCCAAAGGGGGAACAGAATGAATCGGGAAGAATTTACGGCTCTTCTTAACAAGCTGAACAGCGAACAGCTCAGCGCATTTGAGCGTTATCTGCAAGAAATTTCAGATACTTCTCCGCATTCGCTCTGTCATCCTCAGAAAGAGATTCAAAAAGAGAAATAATTCTTCTGCGCTGTGCATCGGCCTCCGACGAACTGTCGGGGGCTTCTTCTTTTACAAAGTATTCGGGTGAAACTCCGAAATAATCGGAAAGCTTTTTGGCGGTGTTCATATTAATGGAACGCGCTCTGCCCATTTTAAGCTCGGTCATAAATGAGCGGCTTAAGCCGATTTCCGTGCACATCTTTCCGCCGCTGATTCCCTTTTCTTTGCAAAGGGACAGTATTTTGTTGTACAAGTTATCCATGATTACACCCCAAAATTGTACAAAATGCCAAACTTAATAAAATTTGCCGAAAGTCCTTTAAATATCCGGAATAATGTACTATTATTTGAACACGAAGTACAGAAAAACAAACATAAATCTACTTCTGATTTGATTATAGTACAACTATTAGTACAAGTCAAGAGTAATCTTTTTTACGAAAGGTATTGAAAATGAAAAACACAATCGAGCTTTCGGCAAGGTGCCCTTTTTATATGTTTGATAACGGGCTTTCCGTTACCTGCAACGACGGGGAAGAAAAGCTTCACAAAAAATTCCGCACAAGGGAGGATTTTTGTGAATATACGCAAAAGCATTGCTTTGAGTGCTTCCCGGAGGGCTGTGCGTTCTTTCGCAGGCTTTGGAATAAATACTGATTCGGTACCGAAACGGTTTAATTATAAGGAGGTTAATTATGGTAATTGAAGCAGGTGAGAGAGATCTGGTTCCGATTGTTCTTGAGCTCAGAGCAAGCGGAGAGCCGAGAGCTCTCGAAACGGATGAAAACTCCGGAACATACGAAACTCTTTGCTTCAGAACGGTTCTTGTTACCCGCAGCGGTGATGACGGGAAGGGAAAGCTGATTGAGCTTGAAACCGACAAATCCGCTGCGGAAAACGGCGACACCTCGGCGGCGCTTACTCTTGACCTTTCGCAGGTTGAAGCGGCACCCGGAACTTATCCGTTTGAGGTTCAGCTCAGAACTTATTCTGAAAGCGGTGAACTTCTTTTCCACAGAACGGTGGAATTTTGCGACAGAAATGTGATTGTAATTCGCAGGGAGGTGAAAAGATGAGCTTGTCGGCAGGTTTCCTCAGTGATACTCCCGAAATAAGGGATGCAACCGAGCATGTAACCCTCAATCTCGCGGGGCCGAGCATTCTTAAAGGAAAAGACGGGAAAGGCTTGCCTGTACCATTGGCATCGGATGCCGGGAAAAGCGTGCTTGTTAATTCCGACGGCAGCGGCTTTTGCTTCGGCAAAGCAGGGGGACTGAAAAGGGAAAGAAAGATTTTTGATTTTTCAAACTCGTTCATTATTGACAGCTTTCCCGCTTACGGAATCAACTTTCTTGCGTCAAAAACCGAAACGGTTGATTCCGATGAGCGTCCGGTTTTACCCGAAAACTGTATTATTCTCGGCGTTGATTTGGTCGTTGACGATGATTGCACGGTGCCGGTGATTCCCAATGCGGAGTTCGGGTTTGAGAATGTGTTTATTCCCGCATCTCCGCGCACCTTTGATGATTACGGTATGGATGTTTTGTTTGTGGGCTCCATATTCGGCATTGTAAATGATATGTACATTAACAGCAAAGGTTATGACCACTGGCAGGGATTTGCAGTCGATTATCTGACCTGGACGGAGGAAGAGGAATGACCGAGGCGGTAACCGTTGCGCTGATTTCGGGGGTGTTTTCAGCCGCGGCGGCATTCGGCGGGGTGCTCACATCACAAAGGCTTTCAGGCTACCGGATAGAGCAGCTTGAAAAAAAGGTGGATAAGCACAACAACCTTGTTGAGCGAATGACCGCCGCAGAGGTAAGAATTGAAAATATGGAAAAGGAGATGGAGCTGATATGAAAAGCGGATTTGCGGAAAAGTTTCTTTCACGAAAATTCATACTTGCCGTGCTTTCGGCAATAGCCGGGGCATCGGTCAGCCTTTCAGAGCTTGACGGAAAGGCGGGCGCTGTTTTTGCCGTTGTTTCGGCGGTGGTGCCGGCGGTTATCTACATTATCACCGAGGGTGTTGTTGACGCAAAGGGGAGCAGCCGCGTATGACCGTGAGCTTCGGAAAATTCATTTCGGGTTCAATAGGCAAGGCGGTAGATTATGACGGCGCGGCCGGGGTGCAGTGCGTTGATCTGATAAAAGCATATCTGAATAAATGCTTCGGTATTAAGCCCGGCTCTTGGGGCGACGCAAGAAGATATTATGAGCGGTTTAACGATAAAAGCTGGGGCGGATATGAAAGTATGAAAGCCCGTTTCACGAGGATTGCCAACACGCCGGATTTTGTGCCGATGAAAGGGGATATCGGCGTTTTCGGCGCCGGAATATCAAAGAGCCACGACTGCGGCCACATCTGCATTTGCAGCGGCGAGGGCAATGTGAAATGCTTTTATTCCTATGACCAGAATTTCGGCTCAAAGGAGTGCAGGCTTGTGTGCCATCGCTACACCTCGGAGGATTTTCTCGGCGTGCTCAGACCCAAAAGAAGGGTTAAAACTCTTCTTAATGTGCGAACCGGCCCCGGCACGGGCAATCCCGTTGCTGGGGAACTTGTCACGGGCGCTTTTGTTACCGTTTATGAAAATAAAAACGGCTTTTCTCGAATTGGCGACGGGCGCTGGGTGTGCACAAAATATCTTGAGGGGGCAGGCGATGATTGAGGAAAAGGCGATTGAAAAGGCAAAGGAGCTCTATATCTCCGAAAATATCAGCTATGCCGAAACAGCCGAAAAAACGGGTGTTCCGCTGTGGATTATCCGCAAAAGGGGCGCCCGTGAGGGATGGAAAAGCCTGAGGGAGAAAAAGCAGCCGGAAACGGCGGAAAGCGAAACCCCCGAAAAGCTTATTGCGCTCATAAACAGCGCCGATAAGCTTGCCGCAAGGGTGGATGAGCTGTCCTGCGGGGCGGAAAGCGTTAAGGAGGTTAAGGAGCTTGTTTCCTGTCTTAAGGATTTAACCTCGGTTATCAGAAATCTGAACGGATTGCCCACCTTTGCCGAGGCGGAGCAGATGCAGAATGCCCGGGAGAAGCTGAGAATGGAAACGGAAAAGGATAAAATCGAGCCGTTTAAGGTGATAATCGAGGGCGACTACGACGGAGATTGAACGGGCAATGAAAGAGATGATAATTCGTCCCAATGCAAAGCAGAGGCAGTTCTTTGAGGCAAAGGCCAAAAATGTTGCTTTCGGCGGGGCGCGCGGCGGCGGAAAAAGCTGGGCTGTTCAGAAAAAAAGCATACTTAACGCGCTGCTTCACCCGGGAATGAAGCAGCTCATTATCAGAAGAACATATCCCGAGCTTTACAACAATCACATAAGGGCAATGAGCACCGAGCTTTCGGGTTTTGCAAGGTATAACGATAAGGAAAAGGAGCTTCGCTTTCCGAACGGCAGCATAATCCGCTTTATGTTTTGCCAGAATGATTCCGATTGCGACAAATTACAGGGCACGGAGTGGGACACAATATTTTTTGATGAGGCAACTCAGCTTTCGGAATATCAGATGAAGCAGATTTCGGCCACTCTTCGCGGAGTTAACGATTTTCCCAAGCGGATATATTACACCTGCAACCCCGGCGGTCAGGGTCACGGTTACATAAAAAGAGTGTTTGTTGACCGCAATTTTAACAACAACGAGCACCCGGAGGATTATGTTTTCATCCGCTCTTATGTTCAGGATAACAAGGCACTTATGGAAGCTCAGCCTGACTATATCGAAACCCTTAGGGGCTTGCCGGAAAAGCTGAGAAAAGCGTGGCTTGAAGGTGACTGGAATGTGTTTGAGGGTCAGTTTTTCAGCGAATTTACCGATGACCCCGCTCACTATGCCGACAAGCGCTTTACCCATGTTATTGAGCCGTTTGAGGTGCCGCGAGAGTGGAGAATTTACCGCTCGTTTGACTGGGGCTTCAATAAGCCCTTTGACTGCTCATGGTGGGCGGTGGATTATGACGGCAGAGCCTATCTTATTTTGCAGCTTTACGGGTGCTCGGGCGAACCGAATGTCGGGGTGCGGCAGAATCCCTATGAGGTTTTCGGCAGAATTGCCGAGGTTGAGCGTCAGCACCGCTGGCTTAAGGGCAAAAGGATAGAGGGCGTTGCCGACCCGGCAATATGGAACTCCGAAACGGGTGAATCCATTCAGCAGGTGGCGGAAAAATATCATCTTTATTTTGCCCGCGGTGATAATTCAAGAATCAGCGGCTGGATGCAATGCCACTACCGTCTTAAATTTGATGATGACGGAATACCGATGGTCTACTTTTTCAACACCTGCCGTGATGCAGTAAGAACCCTGCCGCTCTTGCAGTTTGATTCACACAGCGTGGAGGATGTTGACACGGATATGGAAGACCATTTTGCCGATTCTTTTCGTTATTTTTGTATGAGCCGCCCGATAAAACCCCTGCTTCCCGCCGAGGCGGGCGCACAGGATGATGACCCGCTTAATCTGAGCGGGTCAAGAAAATACGGCAAATACAGCTTTTAAAAGGAGGAAATATGGCTGTTATAAAGCCTTTTGTTAAGCCCGAAGAGGCTGAAAAAAGAAAAAAAGAGCTTGCCGAGGTGCTCTTAAAGCGCGGAATGCTGCCCGCGCAGGTGCAGAAAACCTTTGCCGAAAACGAGCTCAGGCGGCGTTCCGAGCCGAAGATAATTACCCGTGAAAAGCTTGAAGAAGCAACCGGAACTCTTGAAAAATATCGCCGCGGAAAAAGAAATCTTGAGGAAAGGGTAATTGAAAATGAGCTTTGGTTCCGCCAGCAGCATTGGTCAAAGCTCAGACCTGCGGATAAAATATTCATCCCCGCTTCCGGGTGGGTGTTCAATTCGCTTGTCAATAAACACGCCGACATAATGGATAAC
>JAZUJM010000269.1:0-3278 GCA_045642785.1 Acutalibacteraceae bacterium
GAACTGTGTTCGCCCAAAAATGACTTTTTCAAAATATCAATATATTAAACGGGCGAACACAGTTCGCCCCTACGAGTCCATTATTCATTCGTGCCGAGCACGCCAAATCCCGGTTTATCTGTGAACCGACTGCTCGCGCACCCGTGTGAAACAACCCATATCACCCAATTCGGCTTCAAATCCCGGTTTGTCTGTGCGTTAACTGCTCGCACACCGAGACGGAAAATCCGATAACAGCCTGCCCGGCTTCAAATCCCGGCTTGCGGTAATAACAGTATAAAAAATACATTGAGGAGTATTTGAAAATATGGAAAATTTTATTCTTGACCAGGTAAAACCGACATTAAAGCATTTGCCGGCAAATCTTATTAAATCTTATTTTAAGCCGCAAAGCAACGAGGCAACAAAAAAGTTCCTTGAAACAACAGGCTTCATCAAGGGCATCTGCCACCCGCGTGAAAATTTTGAGCAGGTAAAGGGTGCCAATATTGAATGGACAAGGTTTGATATTCCATTCCCGTTTGATGCTGACGGCAGCGAGAGTGCCGGCTATAAAGCATTTAAAGAAAGAGTTAAGAGCTACCGTGACAACGGTATAAAGGTTATGGCGGTTACTCCCTTTCCCGACAATTTCCTCCATAACGGCTATGATGTGAGAACCGAAGAGGGCAAGAAAAAGATTGCCGAGGTTTCGGAGTTCCTTATCAAGGATTTAAAGGATTTGTGCAGCGCTTTTCAGATTGCAAACGAAATCGGCATTCCGAGGTTCACCCTCCCCTTCTCGGTAAAGGAGGGCGCCGAGTTTATCGGAATCTGCGCCAAGGCCATGGCTCCGTTCAAGGGTGACTTTCCGATAGGCTACAACTGCGCGGGCCCGCAGGTGGATTTGAATATCTATCTTAAACCCTGGATGGAGTATTTTGATTATGTCGGCATTGACATATATATGGGCTGCTTCTTCTTCGGCACAATGTGGATGTTTGACGCATTGCTTCGCTATTTGTGGTCATTTACGGGCAAACCGATTATTCTGTGTGAATTCGGCTATATCAGCCGCGGCGCACCCAAAACAAAAAAAGAAAAGCTCGATATAATCAAATCCTACGGTGCAAAGGATAAAAAGGATGCAATCAGGAATATTGATGCTTTCCTTGACGCAATGCCGGAGAGAATGAGAACATATATAAAACATTGCGCCCAGGAGCACGATCACTACGCCAATTATGTGTTCCGCTCGGAGTTCACAAACCATTTTTACAGGGAGCTCCCCAAAACCTGCGTTATCCCCGGTTATCCCCACACCGAAGAAGGACAGGCTAAATTTTACAAAGATATAATTCCCCGACTTAAAAGCCTTGATTTTATGGCCGGGCTGATAGTTTACTGCTGGAGTGACTCCGACAAATGTTATGTCTGCGGTCAGGAGGACTGCCCCACCGAAACCGGCTGGGGTCTTGTGACCTGCGATGAAAAGGAAAAGCCCTCTTACTACGCGGTAAAGGAAGCTTTCGGAAATATCAAATAAGTTTTTTTCGCAAAATCCCGTTTGGCGTGATAATAAATCAAAATATGCAGGAGGATTATTATGCCGTTATTTTCACATAACCTTGAATGTAAAAAGCACTACAATATTATCGTGGCAGGTGGCGGCACAGCCGGCTGTGCCGCGGCAATTCAGGCGGCAAGCTGCGGAATGAGTGTGCTTTTGCTTGAAAAGAAGTGCCTTTTAGGCGGCCTTGCCACAGGCGGACTTGTGAATTTTATGGAACCTCTCTGTGACGGGCTCGGTCACACGGTGATACACGGCTATACCGAAAAGTGGACAAAAATGCTCCTTGACATAAGCTATGACACCCTTCCGGAGATATGGCACGACGGAAATCCCGGGCATAAAACAGGCAGAAGATATGCAACAACTTATTCGGCAAATATTTTTTCGCTTCTGCTTACCGAAGAAATGAAAAAAAGCGGAGCGGATTTCCTTTTTGACTGCAGCGTAACCGATACGATAACGGAAGGAAACATCTGCAAAGGCGTTGTTGTGTACGGCAAAGCGGGATTTGAGTATTATGAATGTGATGTGCTTATTGATACAACGGGTGACTGCGATGCACTCAGAGCAGCAGGCGTTCCAACTGTAGAAGGCAAAAACTATTTTGTTTACTACGGGCACGCGGTCACACTCGATAACTGCAAAAGAGCGCTTGAAGAAAACAATATCGGCAAAGTTTATTCGGGCATTTACGGCGGAACGGTAAATCTTTTCGGGCATAATCAGCCCGAAAACATACCGCAGTGGTCAGGGCTTTCTGCCGAGGATGTTTCGGATTATATTAAGCTTAACCACTCGATTTTGCTTGATAAAATCAGAGCGTCAGAAAAAGCAAAATCGGATATTGCCGTTCTGCCCGATATGCCTCAGTTCAGAACAACCTGCCATATTCAGGGCGATTATGTTTTTACCGAAAACGATGCATATAAGCACTTTGACGATTCGGTGTGCCTTATGAACGATTTTGAAAGAAAAGAATTTCTTTATGAGCTCCCGCTCAGGAGCCTTACAAACAGCGGCTATCCCAACATAATCACCGCCGGCAGAAGTGTCAGCTCATCCGGCTACGGCTGGGATATTACAAGAGTAATTCCGATTGCCATAATCACGGGTCAGGCCGCCGCCATAGTATCTTCAAACGCGATAAAAAACAAAAAGCCCGTTTACGGCGTTGATATCACGGCAGTTCAAAAGGAAATCGAAGCGAATAACATATGTGTTCATTTTTAATGCCGGGCTCATTGTAAAATTAAGCCGTGAGGTGAAAAATGAGAGATTTATCATATTTAACAGATTCCTATGATGAAAAAATCGAGCGGATTCACAGCCTCAAAGCTCCTCTGAATTTTGTTTTCATTACCGACCAGCACAACCATATGAACTTCTATGATGAGGATTTCAAAGCGGGCCGGAGTGAGAAAGTCCCCTTTGAGCTTGCAGCCGACCACATCCGCTCCATTCAATATATTCTTGACCGCTGCCCCGAAATTGATTATGTAATCTGCGGCGGAGATGTCGGTGACGATTATCACCCCGATAAGGATTTATATAAGCAGTCTGTTCGTGAGGTGTATGAGGAGCTGTACAAGCTGACCGTTCCCGTACATTGCATTGTCGGCAACCATGATGACGGGCTGGGGAATTGCCGCGACAGAGGCTACGATGCTCACGAGCATGTTATTCTGCCAAAGGAAATGAAGTCGGATCGTAGCCATGTCGTTCTGTG
>JAZUJM010000270.1:0-16011 GCA_045642785.1 Acutalibacteraceae bacterium
TTGCAGTCAAGAAGCGGGTCGGAGAAGCTGGCAACATGGCCGCTTGCCTCCCACACTCTGGGGTGCATAAGGATATCGGCATCAACCTCGTAGCTGTTCTTTCTTTCCTGAATAAAGCGTTTGCGCCAGGTGTCCTTGACATTATTCTTCATCCTTGTGCCGAGGGGACCGTAATCCCATGTGTTGGCAAGGCCGCCGTAAATATCGCTGCCGGGGAATATAAAGCCCCTGCCCTTGCAAAGAGCCACTATTTTTTCCATTGTTTTCTGAGTATTATCCATTTTCTTTTTCTCCCTTAAGGTGAAATTTTATATACCAAATAATAATAGATTAAAACATTTCAAATGTCAATAACGGCTTGGGGCTGACCGAAAAAAATTTGCACGGAGTGCAAAAAAAGCTTGAAATGTGACGATTTGTCACATATAATATCCTCGGGAGGGATAAAAATGAATTACGAAGTTGTTATTACCGGGGAGGATTATTACGTCGGTGAGGATGTTTTGCCCGTGTTCGGGTTAAAGGTGATATGGAAAAGCGGAGAAATGCGGCAATTCCCCGCGCTGAGCACAAGCGAAGAAAAGGTTAAACGCGCCTCGGAGCTTATAAAAGACGGAGATATTTCGCCGGTACATCTTGATGATATTATTGAAGACCTGTTTTTTGTGTAAAACAGCTTGCCAAAATCATAAAATTAACATTACTTTTATTCAAAGAGTGCAAAAGCTCTTTACTTTAAACAAATAATCTGCTATCATTTGTTTGATTACGGCATTATGCCACAGAAAGGAAAGCAGGAGAATGAAAAAAACAGGTTTAAAAGTATTGTCCGTTATTCTTGTCGTGTCAATGCTCTTCGCCGTCACCGTTCCCGGTGCTTCGGCTGCTCAGAGCTTCGGCAAAAGGCTCGGCTCCGCCGCACTCGGCGGAATAATCTCAGGGGTTCTCAGCGGCCTCAACTTTATTTTCCCCGACGGCAAGGATTTTGTTAAGAAGGCTGATTATGTTACCGAAAACTTCTATGAGGGCACCGGCCTTATGGATTCCCCGGCAGAAAACGCCCGCTGGAAGCTCGGCTACTCCAACACAAGCCTTGTTCCCGACGACTGGCAGACCCACAAGTATTACCTCGGCGGCTACATTATGATTGAAAACGGCTTCAACAACCATGTTGAGCTTGTTCTTGATGATATGAAGGCCAGAGTTATCGCCATTGATGACGGCAGCGGCAGAGGCATTTCCCTTTTCGCCACCATCGACTCAATCGGCACCACCAACGCCGACATCAAGGAAATCCGCAAGCTTGTTGAAGAAAAAATCGGCGACAAGTACGACTTTGCTTCAATCAACGTTTCCTCCACCCACGCCCACAGCGGAATTGACACCGAGGGCCTTTGGAGCGGAATCTTCGGCAAGGTTCTTAAAAATATTCCCCTTTCCTTCCTCCCCTTCGGCGAGATGGAAACCGGAACCGATCCCCATTTTATGGAATTTCTTTATGAGCAGATTTCCGATGCTATGGTTGATGCGGTCAACAATATGGTAACCGGCGAAATGACCCTTTCAAGAAAGGATATCGGCGCTGATTATTTCAACAACAAGAACCGCTCCTCCTCCGACACCCTTATGACCGATATGGTCAGACTTTGCTTCACCCCCGATGATGAATCCCTTGACCCCACAATGATTATCAACGTTGCAGCCCATCCCGATGTTGCAGGTCTTCCCACCGAGGGCGTTAACACCGGCAGACAGCTCAGCGGCGAATATGTTTACTATATGGGTGAGCTTCTTGCAGAAGCAGGCTACAACTGCATGTTCTTCAACGGCGCCATTGCAGGTATCTATATGTCCAGGGGCGCTTCAAACGACAATCAGGATTTCAACTACCGTGCAGAGCAGTCTGCCCGCTACGGCTATGAGCTTGCCAGAATGGCTCTTGCGCTCAACATGACTGAGGAAGAAATCAAGACCGGCGACCTTAAGGATATTCTTTACAACGAAGAGCAGATGGCTGCCGAAATGGCCATTGCCGAAAAGAACGGCGGCGGCTACACCGTTTGGTGCGAAGGCTGGACTCCCGTTGAGGAAGTTAAGGTTGACCCGATGTTCAACATCGTTCTTTCAACTGTAAATGTTCCCGTTACCAATCCCCTTATTCAGCTTGCCGGCAAGCTGAACCTTGCAAACTACAATGTTATTGTTGCAGGCTTCAAAAAGTATGAGATTCAGGTTGAAATAGGCTACATTGAGTTCGGCAATCAGCTTAAGGTTGCTATGATGCCCGGCGAAATCTGCCAGGATCTTATCGTGGGCGGCTCCTCAATGACTGCCGACGGCTCCTACTCCGGCAAAGATTTTGAGTACCCCTGCCTTGCCGAAATGTTCAATGATGAAGACATCATCTGCTTCGGCCTCACTAATGACGCCATCGGCTATGTTGTTCCCGATAACGATTACATCATGGCTATTGCATTCGACCACTATCAGGAGCTTATCTCCCTTGGCAAAAAAGCGGCAAGCACAATAATGGAAGGCTTCACAGCCCTTGCGAAAGAAGCCGCTTAAAAGTCCGTTGTTCGTGCAAACTGATTAATATTGTTTCAAAACAGCGTCTCAATTTATATGAGGCGCTGTTTTTTTTGTTATTTAATAATAATTGTTGACAAATGCGGTTTATTAGTGATAATATACAAGGGTATAAGTTTGATAAACGGAGGAAAAGACATGAAAAAGTTTCTCGCAATTTTCACTTGTGTAATTTTTATGCTTATATTATCAATATCATCCTTTGCTGATGCAACAATTATTGATGATTACGGTTCAACCCTTAATCAGGTCAGAACGGCGGTCAATTATTCGCGTAACTACATCATAAGCCCCACCGCCTCAATAATCTCGACTCAGCCCGGAACCGATTACACAGACATCCATTCCACTAACCCCCACGGTTCCAACCCCACCGACCCTCACAACACCAATCCCTCCACCCCGGGCAGCAACCCCAGCAACACAAATCCCGGCGGCAGCAATCCCAGCGGAACGGATCCCAACGGCAGCAACCCCAGCGGCACCAACCCGAACGGTTCAAACCCCAACGGTTCAAACCCCAACGGCACCGATCCCAACGGCAACAGAACCACCAGACCCGTAACCTCTGACCTTAACCCCCATTCACCCGACACTTCGGCTGAAGATACAAACGTCACCTGCGTGCTTCTTTCTGTTTTTGTTCTTTTTGCAGGCGTGGTATTCATCTTCGCATCCAAGAAAAAGGTCACAGAATAATTAAATCAAATTATAAAAAGGCCTTGATTAGTCAAGGCCTTTTTCATTAAAACGGAGAAAAACAATGAGAAAACGCTTTTTACCCTTATCCATTGCAGCGTTGACTCTCGCTGTACTTTTGCTTTTTGCCTCGTGCAGAAAATCCGGGGGCGGCAGCGGTGCCGATATTCCCGAAGGCATGGATGAAGATTACTACAACTCTGACGAATACAAAAATCTTCCCGACAATCCGGTTGATTTTGAAAGCTGGCAAAACATCAACAACGAGATTTACGCATTTATCACCATACCCGGCACAAATATTGATTACCCCATTCTTCAAAGCGGCAAAAACGACAACTATTATCTTAAACGCTCCTACCGCGGAACCTATTCCTACCGCGGCGCAATATACACCCAGTCGCACAACAGCGTTGATTTTTCCGACCCCGTAACCGTTATCTACGGTCACAACACCGACAAGGGCGATATGTTCTCCGAGCTGCTTAAGTTCAAGGATGCGGAATTTTTCAATGAGCACGACACCTTCACCATCTGCCTGCCGCACCGTATGCTCACCTACCGCATTATTTCTTCGCACACCTATGATGACAGTCACATCTTAAACACTCACGATTTCACAGACGAGCAGGTTCTTATTGATTTTCAGAAGACCATCGCCGCCCCCGAAACCTTTATCAGAAATGTGAGGGCGGGCACCGAGCTTAACATTACCAACAAGCTTGTTATTCTGAGCACCTGCGCCGAGCCCCATTCCGGCGGAACCGTGAGATATCTTGTAAACGGAGTGCTGATAAATGATGAGAAGACCAAATAAAAGAAAGAAAAAGAAAAAGCTCAGCAAGGGCGCAAAGACAGCGATTATCGTTATCAGCATTATCCTTGCGCTTATCCTTGCGGGAGTGGGCACGGTTTACTGCCTGTGGTATTTCGGCCGCAGCAAGCTTGCCGATTTCAGCAACATCAATGTTGACCCCGGCGACATCGCCACGGCTTATGACAACGGTAAAACCCTTGTCTATAACGGCAAAACCTATGTGTTAAACGAAAACATCATTTCCGCCGCCGTGCTCGGTGTTGATAAAGAGGCCCTCGGCCTTGATAACGGCATCGTCGGTACCGCCGGCCAGGCCGATGTTATCATAGTTGTTGCCTACGACACCACCACCGGCAAAACCTCGCTTATCTCAATACCCAGAGATACCGTTGCTGATGTTAACCTTTATGATGAGGCCGGCGGCTTTGCCGGAATAACAAAGGAGCAGATATGCCTTGCCTACGCTTACGGCGACGGTAAAGACCAGAGCTGTGACAATGTTATTAAAAGCGCAACCCGCCTTCTTTTCGGCGTTCCCGTGAGCAAATACGCCGCCATGGAGCTTGAAGGCCTCGGCGCAATGAATGACGCGGTGGGCGGCATAAACTTAGATTCGCTTGAAACCTTCAACAGCTTCAAAAAGGGTGAAAATGTTACCCTTCACGGCAACAACGCACTTTCATATGTCCGTTACAGGTCACTTGAAAGAGTTGACGCTGACGGTATCCGCCGCCAGCGCCAGGTTCAGTATCTTAAAGCATTTGCAGCAAAGGCGCTGAGCCTTATCAAGAGCGATTTCGGCTCCGTTGCAAGGCTTTACCGCACCGGCACAAAATATTCCGTTACCAATGTCAGCCTTGATGAGGCAACCTACCTCGCCTCCACCATGCTCGGGCGCAACATTGCTTTTGATGATTTCCGCACCGTTCCCGGTGAATACTCGCTTAAGGATGAGCACGCGATTTACACGGTTGATGAAACCGGACTTTTTGAGCTTATTCTTGATGTATATTATAATGAACGCGTTGAGGAATAAGAGTATAATATAAGTGAAGCATCCGTGATTGTCAAATCACGGATGCTTTTTATTTGAATATTTTAGCCTTTTTTACTGCGAAAAACAGAGGTATTCCGAGCAGCAGACAAACAGCAAGCTCACCCGCACCAATCTGAATCGCATTGATTGCAAAGCCGGCAAGCCCTGCATCCGAGCCGAGGGAAAAAGCAATCTCGGCGCCGACGATAACGGAATTGAAAACAGCAGGCATTAACAAAGTTAAAACCGGCACACCTTTTATTGTTATTTTGCCGAGCTTTCGGCCGCACAAAGCCGCCAAAAGAGTTGCTGCCGAGCCGAGAACGGCATCCGCCATTCCGTAGGGGCTTGAAAGGTTGCCGAGAAAGCAGCCTATAGCCAGCCCGGGCACCGCGCCGGGGGTGAAAACGCACAGCACACAAAGTGCCTCGGAAAATCTGAACTGAACGGGTCCGTAGGCAATGCCGAAAAGTGATGAAAGCCAGGTTGCCGCCGCATAAACGGCCGCAATAAGCCCGGCGTGAGTTACCGCAAGGGCAGTTGTTTTGTTTTTCAATTTTGTGCTCCTTTTCGGCGGATTTTCTCCGCCGCCATAGTTTTGTTTATAGTCAGGATTTCGGACTATACTCAACAGCACCTTTTCGGAGAAAGCCCTGCGAACTGACTTGCCGGGGAAATTAATTAAAGATATTTAATAAGCTCTTTCATATTTTCAGCCGTTACGCTTGCACGGATGTCGGATTTTTCATAGAGCTCCGGCGTTGTAACACCGCTGAACACAAGGGCGCTCGGAATCGCGTGGCGGCAGCCGATTGCAATATCGGTTTCCAGTCTGTCGCCGATAAAGGCAAGCTCTTCCCTTTGGCAGTTGAGCAAACCGGTAATATAATCCACCGTTGCCGTCATCGGCTTGCCGAAAACCTGCGGTCTTCTGCCGGTGGAGGCGGCAAAGAGCTCTATCATTGAGCCCGTGTCGGGCATATAGCCGTCTGCCGTGGGGCAGTTTTTATCGGGATGTGTGGCAAAATACTCCGCTCCGTTTTCAAGGAAGCGTACCGTTGCCCACATTTTCTGATAATCAAGCGTTGTGTCAAAGCCGAGCAGAACAATATCCGGGTTATCGGCAACAAGGGTAAGCCCTCCCCTTTCGCAATCCGCGGCGAGCCTGTCGTTGCCGAGCAGAAAAACTCTTTTGCCGGCCCTTGAACGGCTGAGATAATCAATAGCCACATGAGAGGAGATAATAACCCTTTTTTCATCAACGGGAAAGCCCATTTTTTCAAGCTTCGCCCTGCAAACCTCAACATTGTTTGAGGAATTGTTGGTGAAAAAATAAAAATCCCTGCCGCTTTGCCTTGCGGCGTTCAAAAATTCATCGGAGCCCGGAATAATGGTGCCGTCAAGGTAAAAGGTTCCGTCCATATCAACGATGAAATACTTTGTTTTTTCAAATACTCCGCTCATTTTAAAACCTGTCTTTCGCAAAAATCAAGTTATTATAACACGGTAAAATAAAATAAACAAGAGCAAATAATCTGTTGTAATCATACGATTAAGTATGTTATAATATATAAAATTTTACCTTATAAAGGGGGAAATCCTCTTGCTTCAATTCAACAAGAACGGCAAATTCACCGTTCTTTGCTTCGGCGACCTGCACGAAAACATTGATTTTGACGGCGACGGCGCCGTAAGATTCGGCGATATGCACGCCCTTATGGAGGCGGCACTTGATGAATGTAAACCCGACCTTTGCGTTTTTATGGGTGATGACTGCTCCTCAAGGGAGCTCGGCACCGAAGAGGGTACCGTAAAATTCAAAAAAGCACTCGAAGCCATAACCGAACCAATGTCAAGGCGCAATATTCCCTTTGCCTCGGTAATCGGCAACCACGGCCACGACCACGGCAACGAAGACAAAATGGTTGAAATTTATTCCGGGCTGCCCTGCTGCATAATGAGAAACGACGCGCCCGAAATCTCCGGAAACGCCACATATAATGAAGAGGTTTTATCCTCCGACGGCACAAAAACAGCCATGAACATATGGTTTATGGATTCCAACAACCTTTATTTCAACCATACCGTTTCAAAATATGACTGGGTTCACGCCGACCAGATAGCATGGTATGAAAAGAAGGCGGCGGAGTTAAAAGAAAAGAACGGCGGCAAGCCGGTTCCCGCCATTCTGTTTCAGCACATCCCGGTGCCGGAGGAATATGAGCTGCTTCGTGAGGCGAAGTTTTATGAGCTCCCCCGCTCGGTTACGGGCTGCAACACAAAATCAAACAAGCATTATGTGTTGAAAAAAGGCATAAAGGGCTACCTCGGTGAGGGTCCCTGCTCACCAGATATCAATTCGGGGCAATTTGCAAGCTGGAAGAAAACGGGCGATATTTTTGCCGCTGTTTTCGGTCACGACCATATGAATGACTTTGAGGGTGAGGTTGACGGCATTACCCTTATGCAATGCAAGCTTGCCGGCTTCGGTGCCTACACCGACGGGTGCAATGGCGGTGTTCGCCTTATCACCTTTGTTGAAAACAACCCCGCCGCTTTCAAAACGGAAATGAAACGCTTCAAGCAGTTCGGGCTTAAAGCAAAATCGCTCGGGCCGATTGAAAGCCGGATTACGGACCGTCAAAGCATTACTCTGCACGCACTTTGGAAAATCGGCGCAGGCGCCGCGGGAGCCGTTGGTGCCGCCGTCGGAATAAAAAAATTAACAGATTGGAGAAAAGCAAATGCAGAAAAGTGACAAGCTCTCAGGCAGAATAATATTCAACCTGCTTATTTTCGGTTTTATGGGTCAGATAGCGTGGGCGGTTGAAAATCAGTTTTTCAACACCTTCCTCTATAACGATGTGGGCGGCACATCAAGCGACATTTCACACATGGTTGCATGGAGCGCCGTTTCCGCCGTGCTCACCACCCTGATTATGGGCACGCTTTCCGACAAGCTGAACAAGCGCAAATTATTCATCTGCGGCGGCTACATCTTCTGGGGTGTAACTGTTATGGCGTTCGCCTTCATCACACGCGACAACATCAGCCGCCTTTTCGGAATAACCGATGCTGAAAAAATCAGACTGATGACGGTCAGCGTTGTTATTGTTATGGACTGCCTTATGACCTTTATGGGCTCCACCGGCAACGATGCCGCCTTTAACGCCTGGGTCACGGATATCACAACTGACCGCAACCGTGCAAGCACCGAAAGTATTCTTTCGATTCTCGGCGTTGCGGCAATGGTTGCCGTTACCGTTGCTTTCCCGATGTGCGCCGATGCACTCGGCTATTCAAAAAGCTTTTTAGGCCTTGGTGCGCTTGTTATTCTTTGCGGTATAATCGGCCTTTTCACCGTGCAGGATTCCCGCTCCGGCGTTAAGCAGAGCACCAACTTCTTCGGTGATATCATTTACGGCTTCCGCCCCTCGGTCATCAAAGAAAACAAGGCGCTTTACCTTTCATTTGTTTCTGTCTGCTTCTATTCCATCTCAACTCAGGTCTTCTTCCCCTATATTTTCATTTATCTTCAGCACTACCTCGGCTTCAGCTTTGATACGCTGTTTGCCTCACTCACTCCCCCCGTTATCGCCATTGCCGCCGCTGCGGTCATAGGCGTTTGTGTTGGCCTTATTTTCATCGGCAAGCTTATTGACAAGGTCGGCAAATCCGTTTTTGTTTTCCCGACAATCGTACTTTATATCATCGGCCTGTGCGCCGCATTCTTTGCAAACAAGCTTGTGCTGTTCGCAATATGCGCCATCCCCGTACTTGCGGGCTACGGACTGCTTATGATAATCCTCAACGCCGCCGTGCGTGATTTCACACCGGAGAACAAGGTGGGCCAGTTCCAGGGAATCAGAATGATATTCTATGTGCTCATCCCCATGGTTGTCGGCCCCGCTATCGGCAACTTTGTTATCAACAACTTCCCCGCAGGAACATATATCAACGATTACGGTGAAACAGTCAATGTTCCCGTTCCCGGCATATTCCTTGCCTCGGCAATCGCATCCGTGTTTATTCTTGTGCCGGTAATCGCCCTTCGCAAAACATGGAAAGCAAAAGAAATGGCGCTCAAAGAGAGCAAATAAGGAGAAAAAAATGGGTAAAATAATAGCAATGGGCGGCGGCTTCGGCGACCGCGACGATTCAATAATGCTTGCCAAAAAAGTTATCGAACTCTCCGGCAAGGAAAAGCCGAATTATCTTCAGATTCCCACCACTTGTTTTGATTCAGCCGACACCGGAGAAATCTCTCTTTTCAGCAAAATGGGTTGTGAGGTTGATGTACTCTACCTGACCCACGCCTATATGACCGAAGAAATCGTTGCCGAAAAAATACGCAATGCAGATGTTATTAATGTACCGGGCGGCGACCTTGTTTTCTGTATGAAAACCTGGAAAAAACATAATGCCGACAAATACCTTAAGGAGGCCTTTGAGCAGGACAAGGTGCTTTTCGGTTCCTCCTCCGGCAGTATGTGCTGGTTTAATGAGGGCTTTGACGACTGCGCCCCCGAAAGCGAATTTATGTTTGTTGACGCACTCGGCCTTATCCCCTACTGCAACTGCCCGCACTATGAGGGCAGCTACTGGCAAACCTTTAATCAGTATGTCAACACCCGCAAGGTGTCATCCATCGCCTGCGAAAACGAAACGGCGCTTTGCCTGATTGACGGCAAATACTCAATTATGATTTCTTCAAAGCGACCCGATGCAAGGGTGTGGTTCTTTGATGCAAACGACAATTACAAAAGATATAACCTTTGCGAGCACCCCGAGATTCTTGAAAGGCTTTAATTGAACACACATAATAAACACGGGCGGGATTAAAAATCCCGCCCGTGTTTGTTATTAAACTTATTTCATTGTTTTGTAAAGGGGTCCGAATGCGCCGCAGGCTCTGAAATCTGCGCTCTCGCGGTCCTTGGTTCCGAATGCACCCCAAACTGCGGGGCGGAAAATCTTTTCATCGGGAACATTGTGAAGGGCTACGGGGATGCGGAGAATGGAGCAAAGGGTGATAAGGTCGGCACCGATGTGGCCGTAGGAGATAGCGCCGTGGTTTGCGCCCCAGTTGTTCATAAGGTCATAGGCCGATTTGAAAGCATCGCCGCCCACGCCGTCACATCTGGGAGTGAACCATGTGCAGGGCCATGTGTAGTCGGTTCTCTTCCAAAGGATGTCGGAAACCTCATCGGGAAGGGAAACAGTCCAGCCCTCGGCAATCTGAAGCACGGGGCCAAGACCCTTAACGATGTTGAGCCTTATCATGGTTGCGGGCATTTCGGCACGGGTGAGGAAGCGGGAGGAGAATCCGCCGCCGCGGAAGTAACCGTTATCAGCCGCGCTCCATGTGGTGGCGGCAAGGCACTTCTTCTGATCCTCTGCCGTTACCTCATACCAGGGCTTCATAACGCCGTTGCCGTTTTCATCCTTGATTTCGCCGCAGGCGTCAAGGCAGCAGGCACCGGAGTTGATAAGGTGAATAAAGCCGTTTGCTTTCTTTGCAACGCCTTCAATGTCATAGCCGGTAACTCTCTTAACGGATTCGCCGCTCCAGTAGGTGCGAACATCGGCAAACATCTGAGGCTTGTTGGTAAGAAGCTTCATAAGAAGCATTCCGAGACCGTTGAGGGTATCATTCTCGGTTGCAAGAATGTAGGGCTCTCTTGCGCCGTTCCAGTCAAAGGAGGTGTTGAGCATTGCCTCGGCAAAGTCGGCGTTGGGGTAGAAATCGGTCCACTGTCTTTGACCCTGGAAGCCGGCAGCTATGGCGTTGTGGCCTGCCATCTCTTCTTCTCTGCCCTCGGGAAGCTTATCGTTGCCGTTCATAAGGTCCTTGATGATGCACATCATCTTAACGGTAAATTCCCAATCCTTTTCTTTCTGCTCATCGCTCTTGCGAACGAAATCGGGGTTCTTATCAAGACCCTCGGGGCAGTTTGCCTTGGTCCATGCAAGTGCCTTCTGGAACTCTTCTTCATCATAGATGCCCTCAGTCATGCGGCGGATAATCTCAACCTCATCAACTGATTCAACTCTCATACCAAGGTATTCCTCAATGAACTCGGGGTTGATTGTAGAACCTGCAATACCCATGCAGATGGAGCCTATCTGAAGGTAGGATTTGCCCCTCATGGTGGCGGCGGCAACAGCGGCGCGGCCAAAGCGGAGAAGCTTTTCCTTTACATCTTCGGGGAGAGTGGTGTCATCGGCATCCTGCACATCGTGGCCGTAGATACCGAATGCGGGCAGACCCTTCTGTGCGTGAGCCGCAAGAACGGAGGCAAGATAAACAGCGCCCGGTCTTTCGGTGGCATTGAAGCCCCAAACGCCCTTGATTGTCATGGGGTCCATATCCATGGTTTCGGAGCCGTAGCACCAGCAGGGGGTGACGGAAAGGGTGATGTCAACGCCCTCTTTTTTGAACTGAGCGGCGCACTGTGCGGCCTCGGCAACTCTGCCGATGCTGGTATCGGAGATAACTACCTTAACGGGTTCTCCGTTTGAATAGCGAAGATTTTCTTCAAAGAGCTTCTTGGCGGTTTTCGCCATGTTCATAGTCTGCTCTTCAAGGGATTCCCTGACCTTAAGGGGGCCGCGGCGTGCGTCGATAATGGGACGGATGCCGATTACGGGATAATCGCCGATAAGTCTGCTTTTTGCCATAATGTACTTCCTTTCGATTTATACTTTTATTTGCTGTTAATTATTGACTGCTTTTTTAAAACGCTCAAAGGCCGCCGCCCATTCATCAGCCTTTTCGGGCTCATAAACGGTAACCTTTTCGCACTCTGCGATAATTTTCCTTGCCTGTGCCACGGTGTCAACACAGCCGAAGGCAAGTAGCTGAACCGCAATGTTGCCGAGAACGGTAGCCTCAATCGGGCCCGCCTTAACCGGCACATTGCAGGAGGAGGCGGTCATTCTGCAAAGCAGACCGTCTTTTACCCCGCCGCCGATAACATGAATGCAGGGATAATCATTGCCCGTGCACTCCTTAAGCTTGCCGAAGGTGAGGCGGTATTTCATTGCAAGGCTTTCATAGATGCAGCGCATGATTTCGCCCACCGTTTCGGGAACATACTGGCCGGTTTTTCTGCAATATTCGCGCACACGCTCCGGGATGTTGCCCATGGGCACAAACTCGGGGGCAACGGGGTCAATAAAGCATTTAAACGGCACGGCTTCAAGGGCAAGCATTTCAAGGTCGGCATAGCTGTACGCCTTGTTTTCCCTTGCCCACTGCCTTCTGCTTTCCTGAATAAGCCAAAGGCCGATAATATTTTTAAGGAAGCCCGTTTTGCCTTCACAGCCGCCCTCGTTGGTTATGTTCATTGCAAGTGAGTCGGCATTTACTATCGGGCTGTCAAGCTCGGTGCCGAAAAGCGACCATGTTCCGCTTGAAAGGAACGCAAAGCCCGGTTCGGATGACGGGACGGCGGTTATTGCAGACTGGGTGTCGTGCCCGCAAACGCTGATAACGGGAACAGCCTCCACGCCGCACTCTTTGCAGATACCCTCACTTAACATACACATTGACTCGCCGGGCATTGAGATTTTGCCGAAGAGCCTGCGCGGAATACCGAGAGCATCAAAAACCTCGGCGCACCAGTCGCCGGTTTTAACATCCACAAGCTGTGAGGTTGTTGCTATGGAATATTCGGTAACCTTTTCGCCGGTTAACATATATTTGAAAAGGTCGGGCATAAAAAGAAGTCTGTCGGCCTTTTCAAGAATGTGGGGACGGTATTTTTTTAATGAATAAAGCTGAAAAACCGTGTTGAGCTCCATAAACTGAATACCGGTAAGCTCATAGAATTTTTCTTTGGGAAGAAGCTCAAAGGAATCCTCAACAAGGCCCTTTGTTCTTAAATCGCGGTAGTGAACGGGATTTTCCAAAAGGCAGCCGAACTCATCAAGCAGGCCGAAATCAACACCCCAGGTGTCAATTCCTATGCTGTCAAAGCCGCCCTCTGCCTTGGCTTTGATTATGCCCTGCTTTATTTCATAAAACAGGCGCAGAACATCCCAATAAACGGTGCCGTTAACCTCAACCGGGTCGTTGGAAAAGCGGTGAACCTCTTTAAGCTCAATGCTTTTGCCGTCAAAAACGCCGAGTATGGCGCGGCCGCTTGAAGCACCGAAATCAAAGGCAAGAACTCTTTTGTTCATTTAAGCTTTCACCTTTCTTTACTGAATAACAACGCCTTTTTTAAGAATGATGTTGGCATAAATGGCGGTTTCGCCGGTTGCCACAACACAATAGGCCTTTTTTGCTCTGTCATAAAAATCAAAGCGTTCAACAAGCTCTATGCTCTTGTCGCCCTCTTTTTCGTTGACAATGTTCTTGTACTCTGCCCAGATGGGGGGGCGGTCGGAGGCGTCGCCGTTATCCATAAGGGCAACGGGAGCGTCAACATAGGTGTCAAGGGGCATAAGGTCAAGAATGGCGGAAAGAATCTCCGGCACGCCGTGGCCGTCAAGCCTTACAAGCCTTTGGGCTATTGAAGCGGCGGGGAAATTGCCGTCACCGATAACGAGCTCATCGCCGTGACCCATTTCCATAAGGATTTTAAGAAGCTCGGGTGAAATAACGGGAGAAATATTTTTAAGCATAACAGAATACTCCTTTACGCATTGTTAACTTCTATTATACATCCTCTTTTTTATTTTGAAAAGAGGTTTTTATTTTTTTATTCTTCATCTGTGCTGTTTTCATCCTGCGCGTCACCGGCTTTTGATTTTCGCATTATGAACCACAGCATGGTCATCACCTGCAAAATCGAAGCAACAATAACAAACGGCAGCATTTTTCTCGGGTTGAATGTTAAAATAAGGCACATAAAAACGCCCCATATTATCCCGCTCACCGAAATGCAGCGAAGAAGCATACCGTGCCAGAGGCAGGAAAAAACGGTGAACACGATAAACGAAACGGGAATTGCAAAAATAAAAGCAAGCCATGCCTTTTCAATCGGGAAGGGCAGCAGACCAAAAGCAAAAAACGCCACCGCCGCGGTAAGCCACACTATAAGCACCGAAAGCACGGGAATTATATATTTGTTTATGCTTACCTTTTTTTCTTTTTTCTTTCGCGGTGCCGTTCCGGTAAGCTCATCAACCGAAACGCCGAAAAGCTTTGCCATGCTGTAAAGGACAAAGGCATCCGGCATGCCCTCTGCCCGCTCCCATTTGGAAACGGATTTATCCGAATAATTCAGTTTTTCCGCAAGAGCCCCCTGAGTGAGCCCCGCGCTTTTTCTGTAAGCAGCAATATTTTTTGCAAGGTTTTTTCTGAATTCAGCCTCGTTCAATGCAATCACCTTTGCTTGTTGAATATTCTCTAATTCATATTATACAATTAATTTGTGAACAATTCAACCGAAAAATCCGTTGATATATTTGATTTTCTACTCACGGTAGAGAAGCTTTTCCGTAACTCTACCGGGCTGTTTTGCACCGTAGAGCAAAACGGCACACAGTAGGGTGACTTTTCCGGCAGCCGGATTTATCATTTGAGTAAAGCAGATGCGAAGGAGTGAGCTCAATGAAAAGAACACCGCTTTCGGAAAGAAAGCTGCCCGCCTACACAAGAAAAGAGGAAATAATAAATTCCGCCACCCACGCCGCCGGTGCGGTTTTCGGCGCGGCAGCCCTCGCCGCCTGCACCGCAAAAGCAGTTGAAACCGGAGGCAAACGCGCAGTCATCGGTGCGGTTATTTACGGGGCAATGATGATTTTCCTTTTCTCCATGTCAAGTGTATATCATGGGCTTAAGGATGAAGGCAGAAAGAAGTTTTTTCAGGTTATTGACCATTGCTCGATTTTTGCAATGATTCTGGGCACCTACGCGCCCATTCTTCTTACCGGCATATATGAGCAAAACAGAAAGCTGTTTTTTATTATCGCCTCACTTGTTTTTGCGGGTACGGCTGTGGGTGTGTTTTTCACAGCCGTTGATGTTAACCGCTACAAACCCGTTTCAATGGTTTGCTACATCGCAATCGGCTGGAGCGTTGTGCTTGCCGTAAAGCCGCTTGTTGCGGCGTTCAGCCTGCCGTTCTTTTTGTGGCTGCTCGCCGGTGGCATAGCCTTTACCGTGGGCGTTATTTTCTATGTTATCGGCCCGCGAAAAAAATATTTTCACAGTATTTTTCACGTTTTCATTCTGATTGGCGCGGTTTTGCAGTTTATCGGAATATACAAATACTGCTTCTGAATTTCATATTTGCATTAAAAAGCAGCGGTTTACCACACCGTAAACCGCTGCAAAAAGTCAATTCGGATTAATAAGCTCCTCAAATGTCTTTTTAAGAACCGCACATATTGCGGCAAGCTCAATATCGGTAACAAAACGCTGGCCGGATTCAATTCTCTGAATTGCGTTTTTGTCAATGTCAAGCCCGAAAAGCTGAAGCTTTTCTGCAAATGCCCGCTGAGAAATTTTCATTTCTTTTCTGAATTTGGAAATATTATTTCCGCAAATATTGTTTAAACCATCTTTTGATTTATTAATAAACATATAATCTCCTTTTTTGACATTCACTACTTGTCAACAGCAAAATTATATGCTATAATCAAATAAAAATGACATTCACTGAATGTCATTTCAGAGGGATATTTATGCAAAAAAGCTACCGGAAATTTTCATATTTTGTAATAATTTTACTTCTTGTAATCAGTCTGACTTTGCTCCTTATTGTTGATATAAAGCGAACCGAAGGTGCGGCCACGCTGCCTGCGGCAGGCAGCACAAAGGCAGCCGATTACTCCGATGATTACAATGCTTAACAATATCAGCCCCCGGCGGCCTTCCCTCCGGGGGTGGTTCCATATAATCTGGATTTTTCTTTTT
>JAZUJM010000271.1:0-5871 GCA_045642785.1 Acutalibacteraceae bacterium
GTATACACCATTAGTTTAAATGCCGCAAAACTGGAAGGTGCCCGGTATTTCTCTTCCGAAAATCCTTATGTCTGGATAATCCTGCGCCCGTGTTATTCCGATAACGGTATGGATTACGGTATTAACTCGGTAAACCTGACCTATGCGCAGTTCTATGATTGCTGTATTTGTCTGGGTAAATTTGATTCTCTTGATGATTTGCAGAATGTAAAGCCTGCCGAAGACGACGATGACGATGAAGATATTCTTGAAACCGCCAAGGAAGAAGCCATCGAGGATCTTGAAGAATTAAAAGAAGAATTTGTTTCTAAAGAAGCAAAGGATATTATTGACGAAGCAATAGAAAAAATCAACAAGGCAACCGATCCCGATGATATTCCCGTCATAAAGGAAGAGGCTGTTGAGGATGCCGAGGAAGCCGATGAAGTTCTTGAAACCGCCAAGGAAGAAGCTGTTGAAGACCTTGAAGAAGCAATAGAAAACGCTGTTGCCGATGATGCGAAAGAGATTCTTGAAGCGGCAATAGAGGATATGGACAACGCCACAAGTCTTGACGATGTTGCCGAGATAAAGGAAGAAGCCGAAGAAGAAGCAGCGGCAGCTGAAGAAGAGCTTGCCGAAGCCAAGGCGGAAGCAATAGCCGGGGTTGAAAACGCAGCCGGTGATGACCGCACGACAGGCCTCAACCGCGTGGTAAACAAGGCAAAGGCAGATATCAACTCCGCCACATCACCCGAAGCTGTTAAAAGTGCTCTTGACGATTCCCTCAAGGCGATTGAATATCAGAAGGCTGTTGACGGATTCTCATGCCCTGATGATTATCATCTGCTCAAGTACAAGGACAGCATCACTCTGCTTGCCGAAAGCACAACCGGCAAGGTTGTATACACCTCAAGCGACACATCCGTTGCAACCGTTGATGAAAACGGCAAAGTGAGCTCAGTGGGCAAGGGCACCTGCACGGTAAACGCCTGTGTTGAAGGCACCGACATTTCAAAGGATGTTGTAATTGAAGTTAAGTATACTGTTTTTGACATCATTCTTTACTTCATTCTTCAGTTTTTCAGCACCGTGAGAAATTTCTTCAGTTCAATTTTCGCATTCTGATAATTTAAATCCGAAAAAACACCGCGCCCCGGCTTGCTTATCCTCACACGGTTAATGCAGGCCGGGGTATTTGCTTTTTTGTTTGCAATCGTAGTATATTTGCCATATAATAAGAGAAACAAAGAAATTACACGGAGAACTGTTTATGCTTATTCACTCTGAAAAGCCGCCTATGGGCTGGAACACATGGAATGTATACCTCGGCGTTCCTGATGAAAATATTCTTAAAAAAAGTGCCGACTATATGAGAAAAAATCTGCTCGGTTCGGGATATGAATATTTTGTTATTGATGCGCTTTGGTACAGCAATGACACCACGGGCGAATGGAGCTTTGATGAATACGGGGTGCTGCAGCCGGACTGCATTAAATTTCCTCACGGTATTTTATCTTTTTCAAACTATGTTCACAGCCTCGGGCTGAAATTCGGCATTCATATGATGCGCGGAATAAACACCCGGGTTGTCAATCAAGGCTGCAAAGTCAAAGGAACCGGTATTTCCGTTGACGATATTGTTGATTACGGCAGTCCGTGCTCCTGGTCTGATTCAAACGGATGGTACGGGGTAAAAACAGACAGCCCGTATGCACAGCACTGGTATGACAGCATTGTAACTCAATTTGCCGAATGGAATGTGGATTTCATTAAATATGATGATTTAGGCAGCCCGATTAAAAAAGAAGAAATTATTTTTATTGAGAATGCAATCAATAAGTGCGGGCGTGATATGGTGCTTTCCCTTTCCCCGGGCAATAACGCCGAAACCGCTGATGCCGGATTTTATTCAACCCACAGCACAATGTGGCGAATAACGGGTGATTTCTGGGATGATCAGAAAAATTTCAAACGGTGCTTTGACAAGCTTGCACAGTGGCACGAAGCAAATAATAACGGCGGCTGGCCCGACGCGGATATGCTGCCCCTCGGATGGATTTGCGAAAACCCGCATGTCAGCGGAGATGAACCGCGCATTTGCAGATTTACCGAAGAAGAAATAAAATCGCTTATGACGCTGTTTTCGGTTGCCAGAAGTCCGCTGTTCCTCACCTGTAATCTGTTAAGAAACACCGATGATTTTCTGCTTGTTCAGACACAGCCGGACTGCATATATCTGAATCAATTCGGCAATCCCGAAATACTGTTCTCCGATTGCGAAACCCATATATGGCACTCAAAAGCGGGTGATTCCGATTACCTTGCCATATTCAATCGCACGGAGGTTAAAAGGAATATCGAAGTAGGTATTCCGAAAGAGCTTGAGGGGAAACGGGCAATAAATGTATGGGAAGGCAAGGCAAAGCAGATAAAGCTCTCCGGCCCTGTTACGGGGGTTACCGTTGAGCCTCACGGGATAGTACTTATAAAATGTGTTTAACAATATTAAGAAGCAGCGGAGCCTTAACAGCCCCGCTGCTTTCTTTGAAAACTTATTATTCCTTATTTATCAATTTTTGAATTTCGGAGGCAAGCACCTTGCCCCAGCGAAGGTTGCCCTCGTTGTTCGGGTGGGGGCCGAAGCCGGATTTCGGTGAATCGCCGCCGTCAAGGCTCAGAACCGGAACCGTGTCAACAAAGCCGTCGGCCTTTTCTTTCAGCACGGTGCGGATATATCCGTTAACGCTTCGCCACATTTTTTCGTGCTCCGCGCCGTAATCAAAGGGCGGCACGGTCTGAATAATAACCTTTGCGCCCGCCGCCTGCAGCGCGGTTACTATTTTTAAAAGGTCGGCTTTTATCTGCTCAACCGTTCTGCCCTGAAACATATCATTAACGCCGTAGCAAACAGTTACAATATCGTTGGCTTTCGCCTTTTTAAGCCACATGCCGTCAGTCGCGGCATCCGCCCCGCGGGCATAGCCTATCCCCAAATCCCAATAGGCGTTTTCATCGCCGAGAATGTCGGCGGCAACGGCGGCGGAGTGGGCATAGGAATTGTGAACGGTGCCGATGCCCTGAGTGATGGAATCGCCGAGAAAGGCGATTCGTTTCTTAACGGGTCTTTGTGCTCCGGTAAAAACGGGCAGGGGAACCTCGGTGCTGCTCTGCCAGTTTCCATTTACTTTTTTGAAAACGGAAATTATGCTTTCATAGTGGCAGGGAACAAGAGTGCCGCAGTATTCGATTTTAAGGCAGATATACTGCCCTTTTTCGGCATTAAATGTAACGGGGTCGGTGAAAAAAAACTCTTTTTCGCCGATTTGTGCCGATTCCGAGCCGCCGAAAAGAACGGGGGTGAAGGGGAGCGAATCGGCTTTTTCGGGCTCACAGCAGCCGGTGACGGCGAATTTGAGTGAAACAATCCGAAAATCGCGGCAAACATCGTTGCAGCGGCTTTTGCTGCCGTCGGCGAAGGTGCTGTCAATAACAGAAGAAAAGGCGAAGGCGCGGGGATAAGTGCCGCCCTTGAAAACTTTTAAAAAGACCATACCCGTTTCGGTGCCGCAGGGGGTGAAAACCGTTTGATTGCCGTTGGAGGCAAGGGTGTCGGAAGCGTATTCTTTAAGCCGGGTCATATAATTAACCTCCGCATTATTTTTGCTTATTATAACATTGGCTGCTTTTGTTTTCAACTTGGTAAAGAAATATAAAAAAAGCTTTTATTTGCGTTGAAAAAGTGATATAATGAATCAAATTATTATTTCAGGAGGAACACAATGAAAAAGGTTATTTCCGCGGCACTTGCGCTTTTAATGGCGCTTTCCTGCTTTGCCGCCCTTGCTTTTGCCGATGAGGGGGCACAGCTTAAATTTGATGAAAACGGTAAATTCACCGTTGTTCACCTTACCGATGTTCAGGACACCTTCCCGATGAACAAAACCACCCACGCTTATATTGAAGAAATGCTTGCCGAAATCAAGCCCGACCTTGTAGTTCTCGGCGGCGACAACACCGTTTGCGATGCCGATGCCAAGGCCGACGCCATCAAGGAAATGTGCGACCTTTTCGTTAACGCCGAAACTTATTTTACCCTTGTTTTCGGCAATCACGACCATCAGCAGGGCGTTGATAAGGAAACCCTTCTGGGCTACTATCAGCAGTTTGGCGGCAAATACTGCCTTGCCTATGATGCCGCACCCGAGCTTTTCGGTGTGGGCACCCATAACCTTACCGTTATGAGCGCAGACGGCAGCAAGCCCGCCTACAACATTTATATGATGGATTCCAACACCTATTATCCCGAAGAGGGCAATGACATCGGCTACGATGCCGTTCATGAGGATGAAATAAACTGGTATAAGGCCACCTCGCAGGAGCTTAAGGCTCAGAACGGCGGCAAGGTTGTGCCCGCGATTATGTTCCAGCACATTATCGTTCAGGAGATTTATGACAAGCTCTTCTATAAATCACCCATCAGCGTCGGCGGTATCGGTGAGGATTTTGAAGGCGTTGGCCGTGACGGGGTTGAGCATTTCATCTATATCCCCAAAATCGCCAATATGGAAAGCGGCTTCCTTTTTGAAAAGCCCTGCCCGGGTTATTATAACTACGGCCAGCTTGACGCATTAAAAGAGGTTGGCGATGTTAAGGCAATTTTCTCCGGCCACGACCACACCAATGATTTTACCGTTAACATTGACGGCGTAGATGTTATTAATTCTGCAGGCTGCACCTATCATTCCTACGGCAATGACCTTAACAGAGGCTGCCGCGTTATCACCCTTGATGAAGACGGAAGCTATGAAACCTACACCTACACCGTGGCAGAGCAGGCTCTTAAAGAGGGCTCAACCCTCACCACATACGGTGATATTACCGCCGCTTCCGCAAAGCTTGCGATTTTCGGCAAAAAGTTCCTTGCCGCCTTTATGGAGGTTTTAAAGGTTCTCTTCTTTATCTTTAAATAATCTGTCATAATAAAAAATCACGGTGCGATTATCGTACCGTGATTTTTTGCATCTTTTTATTTGACCGTGTACTTTAACGGCTTGTCAACAGAGAAGGAGTAGATGTTGTCATAATCAAGGTAATAGGCAACATCAACGGTTTTCTGCTTTGTGTTGTAAACATTGCTCCAAAGGGTTGAGCAGATGTAGCCGTGAAGGTCGGCGTTGTCAACGCTTGTGTTTTTGAGCAGCTTCATAGCTTCCTTTTCATTTGCCTTGCCGTTGTGCTTTTTAAGGTAATCCATAACGGTGGTGTAGCGGTTGTAGCCCATGCCGTTTGGGTCTTCGGTGTCGGGAACAAGGTGGAAGTTGGTTGCCGCAAGGAACTTGTAGCCGCCGTTTCTTTCAACGGGATAAAGGGTGTACATCTTGCCTTTAACATATTCCACCACGGCGGTTTTGCCCGTGGCGTCGGTTATCTGATAATGATAGGAGCAGTTGCCGAAAAGGAAATCCCTCATATCGTAGCTTTTGAATATTTCAATCGCCTCATCAACCGTTGCCGCTTTGTCAAGCACCGCGCGAATCATAGTGGTGGTGGTTAAATCGGTTTTTAGTGAAAGCTGAAATGTGGGGGGTGTTTCAAGCTCCAGCACAGCAATGCTTAAGCCCTTTTCGTTAATTCCGTCAAGCGGGGCATAGGGGGCAAGCAGAGCAAGTGCGCTGCCGAGGTCGTTGCCGGGCAGGTGCTTTTCGTTAAACAGAAAATATCCGAGTGAAACGGATGAAAGGCTTGCATAGCCGTTTTTCGGATGAGTCCACACAAGCATATACTGGCTGTATTCATCCATATAATCAAAGTTGCGTGAAAACAGCGTTTCTCCCTTTGAATTCAGCGAATTAAAGGTGGTGCAGGCAAAGCCGTTTAAGTCGGAGGCCA